>NZ_JBSXMZ010000021.1:0-2435 GCF_054073265.1 Kribbella sp. CWNU-51 | reverse complement strand
GTTCCAGCCGGTCCAGCAGCGAGCCGGTCAACGTGGCCTCGGACTGGGTGTAGGCCCCGACCTGTGCAGCGAACACCGCGTGGGTGCCGCACTCGGCCAACGCCACGACCCGGGCCTGCGGGAACGCCGCCTGCTCACCCTTGTTCACCCCCGGACGCCCGAAGTACTCCGCGTTCACCGCCGTGTCGGCGACATCGAGGCAGGTCCCATCGACCGCGACCAGACGGCGCCCGGCCAACCACACCCCCGGGGTCGCCTCACCACCGATCGGCCGGGCCACCCGCTCGAACAACGCAGCCAACGGCTCCGACCCCAGCCGGGCACGGGCCTGAAAGATCGCCGACTTGCTCGGCGGCACGTACGACTCCTGCCAGCCCGAGGCCCACGAAAGCCCATCGGTCAACTGAGACAGCACATCCTCATACGACCCCTCGGAAAACAGCGCCATCCCGATCGAGAAGTACGCAACCACCCGCGCCGGCAACGCCCGATGACGCAGCTCGGTCCGCCCCACCCCAGCAATCACCTCGTCGACCAGCGCCGGCGGGAACACCCGCGTCAGCATCCCCACCGACACCAAGTCCGACAACCGACGATCCGACTCCGGTTTCTTCCAACCCGCCCGCGGCATGCACCCAAACTACACCACCGCCATCTTAACTGAACGGTATTGTGGCTAGCCCTGGTCTTTCAGTAGGCCGTTGATCTGTGGCGTGGACGGGTCCGAGGGGTTGCGGGTCGTGGGTGGGCGTGAGGGGTCGGCCGGCTTGCCGGCTGTTCCGTTTGTCCTTTGGTTGTGGGTGGTCAGGGGTGTCGGTGTTCAGGTGCGTAGTGGGTGCGGGATCAACGCGAGACGGGCGAACGCGGCCGCGAGATCGCGGGCCCAGGTCCAGTGCTTGGCCAGTCGGATGTAGGTCCGGCGTTGGCCTCGGGTGATGCGGGCGGCGGTGTGGAGCAGCCGGTAGCGCAGCGCTTTGGGTTCGCATCTGGCCAGGTCGCCGTCGAGCAGCAGGTGCTGGGTCCAGGCGATCAGATCGATCGCGGTCAGCGCGAGTTCCAGCCAGGCGGCGTTGAGCGCGAACAGCCGGGACGGGAACCGGCCGATGCCGGTGTCCTTGCCGCAGCGGATCCGGTCTTCGACCCGGGCATGGGCACGGTGTCTGGCCTCGAGGTGGGCGAGCTGGCCTCGGGGTGTATCGGTGGCGAAGGCCTGGTAGCGCAACCCGTCACGCTGGTCGAACAGCGACAACTGGGCGCCCGGATGAGGTCGTTCACGGCGCACGATCACCCGCATCCCGGGTGGCCAGCCCGCAGCGGTCAGTCCGTCCAGGAAGCCGGTGACCTCGGCGACGTCGGCGCCGTCACGCACCGATCCGTCCGCCTCGATCGCCGGCGTCCACGCGGTCTTGGGGAGTGCCTCGATCGCGGCCTGAACCGCGCGAGTCATGGCGAACCCGACCGAAAACTCCACGTCCAGGTTCTGGTCGCGCAGCCCGCGCAGATGCGCCAGCCAGTCTCTCGTGGCGCCTGCACCATCGGCCCGGATCAGGATCGGGCGGCCGTACCGCTCAGCGTCGGGGATCTGGGCCAGCGCCAGATCGGTCACCGTGATGTGGTCGACCGCAGTGTTGCTGCCCGCGTTGCCCGGGCGCAGCAGCCCGGCCAGTGCTTCACCGGTGTTGTCGAGGAACGCCAGCACCGGGTGATACCCGAAACCGCCTTTGAACGTGGCCGCCGCAGCCTCTTTCTCGCTGTGACAGGTCACCAGGCTGGCGTCGACATCGATGACCAGGCCCGGCAGCACGCGCCCACCCGCCCTCGCGGCCGGCAACACCCGCCCGAGTTCGGCCCGTGCGAGCCAGGCACGCTCCCGAGCCACCGCACGAGCCTGCCGCAACCGGCCCAAGACGGCCTCATCGACACTGTCCAGAACCCGCCACGCCGTGGCGGTCGAGGCGACCGCGCCGAACAGTTCGGGCTGGTCCCGCAACACCGCCAGATCCGAAATCGCCTCGCCACCGTCGGCCAGCATCACCGCGACATCGACCAGCACCTGGCCCGGATCATGCCGCGAACGGCGCTCCCGCAACCCCACCACGGCCTGACCGAACGTCTGCAGCAGGCCGGTGGCCTCGGCCAGATCCGCGAGCAGCCGCGACCCGGCATGCGAGGCGACACCCCGCCCATCGGCCGTCACCGTGACCGCCGGACGCGTCGTTGTATTCTGCACCTACGAAGTGCCTTCCCGCTTGGACAGTTCTGAGTCTTAGACACACCCAGAATCCCTTGCAGGTAAGGCACTTCTCTACATCTACGACGCGTGTCGACCCCCGCGATCACATCGTTACTGCAACGCCGGGGCTAGACCCAATACCGTTCAGTTAAGATGACAGTGGTGTAGTTTGTGGGGCATGCCGCGTGCGGGTTGGAAGAAG
>NZ_JBSXMZ010000020.1:0-209065 GCF_054073265.1 Kribbella sp. CWNU-51 | reverse complement strand
CGGGCACCGCGCGTCAGCGGGTGATCGAGCGTGTAGGGGTTGTTCGACACGAGCACAACCGCGAGATCCTGGTGCTCGATCCCCATATCGTCAGCCAGGCGCAGCCGCTGGCACCTCTGCGCCCGGGCCGAGCACCTGCTACGAAGTCCGCAGTCGACGTAAACACCGGGGCCAGGTGTCCGAGACTCCGCTGGTCACGACGAACCGTGAGTCCACGACCAGGACGAGGCCTTCAGTGGTGAAGATGTGCGGCACGGAGGCTCCCGATGACCGTGGCCTTACGGTTGCCCCTGGTCGACGTGATGCCGGCCGAATGTGCGGCGTAGCGGTTCAGTTTGAGGCTGTCGCCTGCGCTCGGATGCGATGCTTCGCGGCGCGCTCAACGAACAACGGGACGAAGGCGCGAATCGGGTTCCCCTCGAACTCAGGCCGACTGTCGGCCACGGCTCGCTCGACCACGACAGGCGAGACGTCCGGGAACGTCTTGATGAGCCTCTCCACGGCCTCAGAGATGGCGCGGTCTTCCTCGGAGCGATCCATGCTCCCAACTTTGAACAAGTTTCCGCCGGTCTGGCAAGGCCGTGAGAACTGCTGCACAGATTGCGGGCATCGGGCCTGTCATTCTCCGGCTCAGGACAGGCAGCGCCTTGCTGCCGCGGCTAGCAACCGCAATGCAGTCCCGCTTCGCTGCACTCTTATGTGGCAGCGACAGCCCGACATCGCGCCGCTCCTGGGTTCCGCAGAAGTCGAGAGTGACGAGCGTGGTAGCCGGCGCTGGGTGGATCGCAATTGACTCGGGTCGCCCTAAATTCGCACCATGGATAGCCCACGCGGAGCGGCGTAGTCAGGGCCTCGACGGACGCGATAGGCGTCTGACCTGCAGACTGCGTGTGGCGTGTGGCGTGTGGCGTGTGGCGTGTGGCGGGTCAGCGAATCGAAGACAGTGCGATGTCCTCGTGGTCGGCTGGATAGGGCTCCCGCCGATACCGCCCACCTTGAACCACTCGGAGTAGCAGTCAAACCGTCGTCTATTGGGAGAGTTGGTGTCTGACGGAGTCGCGGTCGGCGAGGAACCACAGTTCGGTGAACTTGCCGTCGGTAGTGGGCGAACTCGGATGCTGACAGGACGCGTTCGAGGTCCGTGAGGAGGGTGTTGAGCACCCCCGCCTTGGTCAGGCGGTTAGGAGGTTGGCGAACTCGGCTGGGTGGGCGAGGTGCGGGAAGTGTCCGCTGCCGGGTAGGACGGTGATGGTCACCTGGGGGAGGGCCGTCTCCAGCCAGAGCCGGTACTCCGGGCTCAACTCATCCCCGCTGACGTGATGGTACGCCGTCCCGTTGGCACGAATCGCGTCGAGGTCGTGCATCCGTCGGTCCCGGAGATCCTCCGCGGACATGAGGATGAGCTCGTGCCAGTAGCCCAAGAGGATGTCCTGCCGGGGCGTCGTCGCCGTACGGACCAGGTCCTGCGCGGCCGGTGGCAGCAGATCGATCCGCAGCCTGGGCAGGAGCGACTCCCAAACCTCGAGATAGTCGGGACTGTGCAGCTTGGACTCGGCGCCGCGCAGGAAGTCCCCGAAGCCGCCGACCAGCAATGGCTGGTCCACATTGACGACGCCGCGGACCGGATACTGGCCGGCATACGTCGTCGCCAGGGCACCGCCGAGTGAATGCCCGACCACGATTGGGGAACTGATCCGCGCCTCGACCACAGCCCGGTGGATCGCACCGACGACGTCGTCCGCGGAGTACGAGGCGAACGGCGGCGAGTCACCGTGTCCTGGCAGATCGACGGCGAGCACCCGGCGACGGTCGTCGATCCGCCGGAGTTCGTCGAGGACCGGGCCCCATTGCCGTCGGTCATAGGTCAGACCGTGCAGCAGCAGGAGCGGCGCTCGATCGTCGTCGATGCCGTAGCTGTCACCGGCGAGGGGGCCGTAGTGGTTGGGGTTGGACATCTCTGGCTCCGTCTGTCAGGACAGTGGTGGGACTGCGTTTCGAGGCTGCTGGGCCGCCATATACGTCCGATGGACTGCTATCTGACGTGTATCGCCGTGGCCGACGCTGAGGGCCGGAGTTCCGACAGGGAGTGAGCCATGGGACACGATCGATCAGCGTTGCTGCCCTTCGGCACCGGAGGAATGCGGCTGGCCTTCAAGGCCTTGGAGCAGATTGCTCTGAGTCTGGGTGCGCGCTGGGTGATGAAGATCTGGTTCACCGTGCCGCGCATCCCGGAGAGTGCCCGCCGGCAGCGGGTCTGCGGTACGACCTGGGGCACAGGTCCAACCGTCTACCTGGTCCACGGTTGGGCCGGCTGGGGCCTGCAGTCGGCGGCCTTCGTGCCACACCTGCTCGCGGCCGGCTTCCGGCTGGTTCGTACGACGCGCCCGCGCACGGCGACTCGGATCCCGGGTATCTCGGCGGCCGCGGGACGCATCTGCACGAGATGTCCGATGCCCTGAAGGCGGTCGTGGACGCACAGGGGCCGGCGGACGGGATCATCGCGCACTCGCTCGGCGCGGGAGCGGTCTCGCAGGCGATGCGGAACGGTCTGACCGCACAGCGGCTGGTATTCGTCTCGGCTACCAAGGAGTTCGACCACACCATCTGGTTGTTCGAGCGTGCCCTGGGTTTCGGACCGAAGACCAGGGCGGCGATCCATCGACGGTTCGAGCGCCGCTTCGGGCTGCCGGTCGCGGAGTACGATCTGGCCACGGTGTTCGCCGGGATCAGGCAACTCCCGCCACTGCTGGCCATCCACGACCTGGACGACCGCGAGACGCCGTACCTGGGCTCCGAGGAACTCGTCACGAGGTGGCCCGACGGACGCCTCGAACTCACCGACGGCCTCGGCCACCGCAAGATCCTCGGCGACCCCACGGTCGTCGCCCACGCAGTCGGCTTCCTGTCCGTACGAACAGGAAGCCGCCACTCAATCTAGCGAGGTGGGACCGCTTCCTCGCCGGTGATCAGAGCCGCAGCGCGTTCGGCGTTGGCCAGCGTCGCGGCGTTGGTGTTGCCGGACACGAGAGTCGGCATCACGGACGCGTCTGCGATCCGCAGGTGTGCGATCCCGTGGACCGCAAGGCTTGTATCGACAACGGACGCCCGACTGTCGCCGATCGCGCAGGTACCGGCGGGGTGGAAGTAGCTGGTGACAGTCGAGCGCAGGTATGCGTAGGACTCGGCATCGGATTGCAAGGCGCTGCCCGGGAACAATTCCTTGTCGCGGACGTCCGCGAGTGCCTGCGCGGAGCCGATCTCCCGCGCGGCCCGCAGGCCGGCGGTCATGCGAACGACGTCGTCGCGGTCGGTGAGGAAGCCGGGGTCAATCAGCGGGGCCTGGTCGGGATCGGTGCTGGCGAGTCGAACGGACCCTCGGCTGGCGGGCGTCATCAGCGCGAAGACGACGGAGTAACCGTTGTCCGGACGGGGCGCCCAGCGGGGGTGAACCGGGGCCTCGATCAAGATGATCTGCAGGTCCGGTGCCGCCGACGGTTCGCTCCGTAGCAGGACATGCGGCTTGCGCGCGTAGACACCGGAGGCGACCCGTCTCGTGGCGCTGTACGCGACCTGTGATTTCGGGTGGTCCTGGAGGTTCGCACCGACGCCGGGGAGAGCAGCCGCGACCTCGATGCCGAACTCGCGCAACTGCGCGGCCGGCCCGATGCCGGACAGGAGCAACAAGTGCGGCGACCCGATCGCTCCGGCGGTCAGAATCAGTTCCCGATCCGCCGTAGCGGTGTGGACCTGTCCGGCCACGACGTACTCGACGCCTCGGCAGACGGCACCGTCCAGCACCAGCCGTCGTGCGCGCGCGTCGGCGACCACGGTCAGGTTCGGGCGACCGAGCACGGGGACGAGGTAGGCGTTCGCAGCGCTCTGTCGGTTGCCGTTGACAACGGTCATGTCGTTCCACGCCACGCCGATGGCCGTCTCGCCGTTGCTGTCCTCGTTCCGGGGATGGCCGGCTTGGACGGCGGCCACGAAGCAGGCGTCCCAGAGCGGATCCGTGCCCGGCGCCGGTCCGACCCGCATCGGGCCGTCCTTGCCCCGGTACCGCGGATCACCGCCGGCTCGTTCGCTGCGCTTCAGATAGGGAAGGAGCGCCTCGTAGTTCCAGCCCGAAGCGCCGGCCGCCTTCCAGGCGTCGTAGGCCGACCGGTCGCCGCGGATGTGCATCATTCCGTTGATCCCGCTGGATCCGCCGAGCACCTTGCCACGGGTCCAGGGCAGGATCGCGCCGTCGAGCCCGCGTTGCGGCACCGTCTCGTTGCTCCAGTCGACGGAGGTTCCGGCCAGTCGTGGCCAGGCCGTCGGGCCGGCCATTCCCTCCGAAGGCTGCGCCGAGCCGGCTTCGATCAGCAGGACGCTGATGCCCGGATCCTGGCTGAGTCGTGCGGCCACTACCGAGCCCGCCGTTCCGCCACCCACCACGATGTAGTCGAAAGTGTTCATCGGCAGGCCCTCACAAATAGATGGACTGGAACCGCTGGTAGGCCGCCAGTGCCTCGGGGCCGAATTTGAGACCGAGGCCGCTCGCCTTGGTCATCGACGCGGGGGAGTGCAGGTCGGGCTGGTAGCGATTGATCCCGACCGAACCCGTGATGATCCGCCGCGCGACCGCCAGGCCGCGGTCGGGGTCCGTGGTCCAGACCGTTCCTGCCAGGCCGTACTGCGAGTCGTTGGCGAGGCGGATCGCATCGTCGTCATCGTCGTACGGCGTGATCGTGACAACCGGCCCGAAGATCTCCTCCTGCGCGATCGTGGACGAGTTGTCCACGTCGGCGAACACGGTCGGTTCGACGAACCAGCCTCTGGTCAGCGCAGTGGGCCGGCCACCGCCGAGCACGAGCCGGGCGCCTTCGTCTCGGCCCTTGCGGATGTATCCCAGGACCCGGGTCCGTTGCCGCTCGCTGACCAGCGGGCCGACCTTGGTCTCCGGGTCGAGCGCGTCTCCCACGGTGAGGGATCGGGCCAGTGTGGCCACGGTGTCCACGACGTCGCCGTACCGGCTGCGCGGAGCGAGGACTCGGCTGGTGATGAAGCAGGTCTGCCCGTTGTTGCCGAACAGGGCGGGAGCGAGTTGCGCGCCGATGGTGCGCAAGTCCAGCGTGGCGTCGTCCAGGACGATCGCGGCGGATTTGCCCCCCAGCTCCAGCGTCACCGGACGCAGCAGCCGGCCGGACGATGCACCGATCTCGCGGCCCGCCTCGGTGGAACCGGTGAAGGAGACTTTGTCGACCCCCGGATGGTTGACAAGGTAGCGTCCCGCCCTGCTGCCGCCGGTCACGATGTTGAGGACGCCCGGCGGCAGGCCCGCTTCGATTGCGGCATCAGCGATGAGGATCGCATCGAGAACCGTCTCCGGTGCCGGCTTGAGGACCACCGTGCACCCGGCGGCCAGCGCGGGCGCGTACTTGAGCGCCGCCATCGTGTTCGGGAAGTTCCACGGGACGACGGCTGCGACGACACCGACCGGAACCCGGCGGACCAGCGTGCCGCCCCCAGTGGCGCTGATCCGCACCTCCTCACCGACTCCCTGCGATGCGGCGTCTGCGTAGTACCGGAGAAATTGTCCTGGGCGGCGGGAGTCGGATGCGGTCGAGAGGAAGATCGGCATACCGTTCTGCTCGCTGACCCGGCGGGCCAACTCGTCGGTCCGCCGGTCGATCGCGTCTGCCAGGCGGTGCAGTGCGTCCGCCCGCGCGCTCGGGGTCCACTGCGACCAGTCGTCGAACGCGACCCGGGCCGCCTGGACGGCCGCGTCGATGTCGTCGTGGTCCGCCGCAGGTACGGAACCGATGACGGCCTCGGTGCTGGCGGAGCACACCAGGATGCGTTCGGCGGAGAGGGGGATCTGCCATGCGCCGTCGATGAACAGGTGCTTGTGGTCGATGTCGGTCATTTTCACAGGCTCACGCGCCCGGTTATACGTCCCGTAGAAGCGTTGTCTATGAGTTGTAGATCGGCGGCGCGTTCGCTGGCTTCATGGCTTCCAACAACTCTCAAGATGTAGCAACGACCGAGAAGGCGCTGCGGGCGTTGTCTCTGGACGGGACGCTCGTACTGCGCGGCGATCCTGACTGGGATGCGGCCCGGCAGGCGTGGCACCTCAGCGTCGACCAGCAGCCGGTCGCGGTGGTCCGGGCGGGATCGGAGTACGACGTGGTCGCGGTCGTCAATGCGGCTCGCCGGCTGGGGCTGAGAGTCGCTCCGCAGGCCACTGGGCATAACGCCGACCCGCTGGGGTCGCTGGCCGGCACGATCCTGCTCAAGACCTCGGCGCTGCGCGAGGTGACCGTCGATCCGGAGACCGACATCGCAAGGGTCGAGGCCGGAGCCCAGTGGCAGGACGTCACCGAGGCGGCGGAGCGGCATGGTCTGGCCGGCCTGGCAGGTACGGCGCGCGACGTCGGCGTGGTCGGCTACACGATCGGTGGTGGGTTGAGCTGGTTCGTGCGCTCGCACGGCCTCGCAGTCAACCAGGTGGTGGCGGTTGAACTGGTCACCGCGGACGGCACGTTGCGCCGGGTGGATGCCGGCCACGAGCCCGACCTGTTCTGGGCCGTCCGTGGCGGTGGCGGCAGCTTCGGCATCGTGACGGCGCTGGAGTTCCGGCTGTTCCCGATCGAGGAGGTGTACGCCGGTGCGCTGTTCTGGCCGCGTGAGCAGGCCAAGGAGGTTCTGCACGCGTGGCGGGAGTGGACCGCGACCGCGCCGGAGGAGATCACCTCGATCGCCCGGCTGTTCTCGTTCCCGCCGCTGCCCGAGGTGCCCGAGCCACTGCGCGGCCGGGAGGTCGTGATGGTCGAGGTGACCAGCCAGCTGACCAAGAACCAGACCGACGAGCTGCTGGCGCCGCTGCGGGACCTCGCACCGGAGATCGACACCATGGCGGTGGTCAAGCCCAGCGAGCTGTGGACGTTGCACATGGATCCCGAGCACCCTGTGCCTGGCGTAGGCGAGGGCGCGCTGCTCAGCGAGCTGACCGAGGCGACGGTCGAGGCGATTCTCGACCACGCCGGGCCGGAGTTGGTGACCGTCGAGGTGCGCCATCTGGGTGGTGCCGCGGCTCGCTCGACCTTGCTGTCCGGTGCGGTCTCGGCTCTCGACGCCGAGTACCTGCTGATCACGGGCGGCGTCGCGCTCGACGAGCAGAGCGCCACAGCGACGTACCAAGCCGTTGATCTGATGCTCGAGGCGGTCACCAGCTGGCTGGCCGAGGTCGGGTACCAGAACGTCGTCGGGTCGCCGGTCCCTGGCGAGGTGATCTTCGGCGTCGATGTCTACCACCGGCTGCAGGAGATCAAGGACGAGTACGACCCGGGCAATCTCATCCACGCCAATCATTCGATCGAGCCCGCTGTACGTCGCGGAAGTGTCGTCATTTGACGCAAGCGCGTCGCGACGTGGTCTCCGTACCGTCACCGGTGGTGGCGCAGATCGGAGCTGCCGTCCGTTCACCTGGCGCACATTGCGCCACGTTCCGAGGAGCCTTTGATGAGCCAACCCAAGCCGACCATCGTTCTCGTTCACGGCGCGTTCGCCGACGCCTCCGGCTGGAACGCCGTCGCCGAGCGGCTGCGCACGGACGGTTATCCCGTGCTCGCCCCCGCCAACCCGCTGCGGAGCCTGCGCGGCGACGCCGAGTACATCGCCAGCGTGCTCGAGTCGATCGAGGGCCCGGTCATCCTGGCCGGCCACTCGTACGGCGGAGCCGTGATCACGAATGCCGCCCGCGGTATCGCGAACGTCAAGGCACTGGTCTACATCTCTGCCTTCGCGCCCGACGAGGGGGAGAACATCTTCGCCCTCACCGGCAAGTTCCCCGGCAGCCTGCTGCCGGCGAACACGCTGACTCGCACCTACCCCAACGGGACGGCGGAGCCCGGCGTGGACGTCTACCTGGGGCTGAATCACTTCCGGGAGGTCTTCGCCGCCGACGTACCGGCCACGACGACCGAGCTGATGGCCGTTGAGCAGCGGCCGCTCGCACTTGCCGCCGGCAACGAAGCCTCCGGGCCGTCGCCTGCCTGGTCGACGATCCCGTCGTGGTACCTGGCCGGCCGCGACGACATGGCGATCCCGTTCGCGGCGCAGCTGTTCATGGCCAAGCGCGCCAACGCCCACCTGGTCGAGGTCACGTCCTCGCACGTGCCGATGATCTCCAAGCCAGGCGCCGTCGCCGATCTCGTCGTGGAAGCGGCCCGGGCCACCACCTGACATTCATCCGGCATATATCGCCTGTGGCTGGGATGTTGGCCGGACAGATATCCCAGCCCCACCAAGCCGGTGGCCGGGAAGAGGAGCAGAAAATGAACACCAAGACTTCCGCCGCTGCGGCGGCGGAAATGCTGGCCGGACAGCTGGATCCAGAGCGGATCCTGCTGCCTGGGCCCGCCTACGACCAGGCACTGCCGATCTGGAACGGCGCAGTCACGTCCCGCCCCGCGCTGCTGGTGCGTTGCGGATCGGTGGCCGACGTCCAGGCAGCGGTGCGGGCAGCGCGGGAACACGGGCTCCCGCTGTCGGTTCGTGGCGGCGGACACGACTGGGCCGGACGATCGCTGCGTGACGGCGGTCTCGTCGTCGACCTCTCGGAGCTGCGCAGTGTCGAGATCGACGCCGCCGCGGAAGTCGCCACCATCGGCGGCGGCGCCCGGGCCGCCGACGTCACCGCCGCGGCCGCAGCCCACGGCCTGGTCGCCGCTACCGGAACCGTTGGCGCCGTCGGGATGACCGGACTGACGCTTGGTGGTGGATACGGCCCGCTGATGGCACACGTTGGACTGGCGCTGGACAACCTGGTCGGCGCCGACGTCGTGCTGGCCGATGGACGGTTCGTGAGCACGGACGCGAGCAACGAGCCCGATCTGTTCTGGGCGCTGCGCGGCGGTGGCGGGAACTTCGGCGTGGTCACCTCGATCCGGGTCCAGCTGCATCCGATCAGCGAGGTGATCGCCGGATTGATCTTCTTCCCGTGGTCCCAGGCCGAGGACATCTGGCGCGGGTACGTCGACCTGATCGCCGACGCCCCGGACGAGCTCACTGTTCAGACGGGCGTACTGACGGGGCCTGACGGGAATCCCACTCTGTACATGGCCCCGGTGTGGAGCGGCCGGGATCTGGCCGAGGGGCAGAAGCTGATGGACCGGCTGCAACAGCTCGGTACGCCGTTGATGGCACAGCTGGCCCCGATGCCGTACGGCGCGATGCTGGGACTGTTCGACGAGCACATCGCGAATGGACGCCACTATGCGATCAAGACGCGGTCGCTCAGCAGCCTCGGCGCCGGAGCCGTCGCGGCGCTGATCAAGGCCGGCGAGCTGAAGACCTCCCCGACGTCGGGCATCGTGCTGCATCACTTGCGCGGTGCGGGGACACGGATCGCGCAGGACCAGACAGCGTTCGGACTGCGGCAGGAGCACTTCGCCGTCGAGATCGTCGCCGCCTGGGAAGCCGGCGAGGACGCCGAGTTGCATCGCGGTTGGGCTGCCGACACCTCGGCGGCGCTGGAGCCGTACGCGTTGCCGGGCGGCTATCCCAACCTGCTCGGACCTGACGAAGAGGCCCAGATCGCCCAGGCGTACGGCGGGAACACACCGCGTCTGCTGGCCGTGAAGAAGCGCTTCGACCCCACCGGCGTCTTCACCGCGACGCCGCTGCCGATAGCCCCCTGATCCCGCCGTGCGCGGTGGGTTTCGCTCACCTCTCGGAACCGCGCGCGGCGACTCGCGTGGGCACCGGTCCGCCGGTGCCCACGCGAAGCCCACCACCACTCAGAAAAGCGTTTCGGCCACTCGGCACCCGTCCCGCGGTGGAATGAATTGAGACGACAGATCGCGAGTAGCATCGCGATCAGGGTGCACGGCTGACGTGCGGGAGCGCGATGAACGATCAGTTGCGGTTCGCGGTGCTCGGCCCGGTTCGGGCCTGGCGCGGCGACCAGGAGGTCGAGCTCGGCTCGCGGCAGCCACGCGCCGTACTCGCGGCGTTGCTCCTGCACGAGGGCGCCGAGGCGACCATCGGCGAGCTCGTCGACGTGATCTGGGGTGGCGGGGACATCCCATCCACGGCCGTCCAGGTCGTCCGGACCTATGTCCATCGCCTCCGCCGCGCGCTCGAGCCCCATCAGAAGGCGTCCGAGTCGATCATCACCTCGACCAATCAGGGCTACCGACTGCGGATCGATCCGACCTCGGTGGACCTCGGCTGCTTCCAGCACCGGCTCGCCGCGGCGGATGCCGCGGAGCCCGTGGAGGCGCTCGACCAGCTTCGGCAGGCGATCGCGCTCTGGACCGGCCCGGTGCTGGCCGGCATTCCCGGCGACTACGCGGAATCCCAGCGGGTGCGGCTGAATCGTCTCCGGTTGTCCGCACTCGAACGGCGTACCAGGATCCAGCTCGAGCTCGGCGCCGTGTCGGAGGCACTGCCAGATCTGACTGGTCTGGTGGTCGACCATCCGTACGACGAACGATTCGCAGAACTACTGATGCACGCCCTGTACCGCTCCGGGAGGCAGGCCGAGGCCCTCGCCGTGTACCGCCGGCTGCAGTCGAAGCTCGCGGACGAACTCGGTACGCGTCCCGGGCCGGAGCTGCGCGAACTGCAGGAGCGGATCCTCCGGGCCGATCCCGGTCTGTTGCCACCAGCAACTACGGCTGCGCCGGCCCAGCTTCCCGCCGACCAGTTCGGCTTCGCCGGCCGGCGGCCCGAGCTGGCCGCCGCGACGGCGATCCTGGACCGGTCCGGTCGCAGGCCGGTCGCGGTGGTCACGGGGATGGCGGGGGTCGGCAAGACCACGTTTGCGGTCCACTGGGCGCACGCCATCGCCGACCGGTTCCCCGACGGGCAGCTCTATCTGAACCTCCGCGGCTTCGATCCGGCCCGCTCCGCGATGCCGACCGAGGAGGCCTACTTCCTGGTGCTCGAAGCGCTCGGTGTGTCTCGCCAGGAGATGCCGAAGGATCTGAGCGGCCGGGCGGCCCTGTACCGCAAGCAGTTGGCCGACCGCCGGATCCTGATCCTGCTCGACAACGCTCGCGACGCCGAGCAGGTGGCCCCGCTGCTCGTCGACGGCACCGGTGGCCTGTTCGTCGTCACGAGCAGAGCCCAGCTCGCTGATCTGGACGCAGGCGACCGGGTCTCGGTGCTCGCCCTCGATGTTCTCCCGGCCGACGAGGCGCTCGCCTTCCTGAGTGGCAGGCTGGGCGACCAGCGGGTTCGGCAGGAGTTGCCCGCGGCAACCGCGATCGCCGAGCGATGTGGTCGGTTGCCGTTGGCCCTGGCCGTGGTCGCCGCGCGGGCCGCGCTCAACCCGACCTTCCGGCTCGCCGACATCCTCACCGAGCTCGACGAAAGCCGCGGGCGCCTCGACGCCTTCGCCGACGCGGACTCCACGGTGGACGTCCGGGCCGTGTTCTCGTGGTCGTACCAAGCGCTGACGCCGGCCGCGGCCGTACCTTTCCGGCTCTTGTCCGCGCTGCCCTGGACGAGCAGCAACCTGGTCACCATCGCAAGCCTGACGGGTGCCTCCATCCCGGAGACCGAGCAGGCCGTCGCGGAGCTGACGTCCGCGCACCTTCTGCTGGAGCCCCAGCAGGGGCGTTTCGCCTACCACGACCTGGTCCGCGTATACGCCCTGGAACAACGGGAGAGCTCGGACACTCCCGGCGTACAAAGGGAAGCGTTGCTGCGCGTGCTCGACCATTTCGTCCAGACCGCGAAGTCCGCCGACGCGTCGGTCAATCCTTATCGGCCACCTGTCGACATCCTGCCTCGCCGACCGCAGACCTTGGTCGACGAGGTCGCCGGCCGCCGGTCCGCCTGGGCGTGGTTCACCGCGGAGTACGACGCCCTCGTGAGTGCCGTCGGAGAAGCCGCACGGGCCGGCTTCGATGAGCACGCCTGGCAACTGGCCTGGGCTCTCGATACGTTCCAGTACCGCGGTGGCCATTGGCGCGATGCGGTCACCACCCAGCAGATCGGGCTCCAGGCCGCCGACCGGCTCGGCGACAAACATCTGCAAGCAGTGGCGCATTGTGCGCTGGGCAAGACCTACACCGACCTCGGCGAGGTCATGTCAGCCCATGACCAGCTCGAGCAGGCCATCGACGGGTTCCGGCTGACCGGCTCGGAGGACGAGGAGTCCGGCGCACACGCCAGCCTCGGCAACCTGTTCAGCAACGAGGGCCGATCGGCGGAGGCGGTGGAGCAGTACCAGGAGGCACTACGGCACGGCACCGATCCGATCGCCCGCGCGACGGCGATGAACAACCTCGCCAACGAATACTCCGCACTCGGCCACCACCAGTTGGCTGTCACCTTGTGCCTGCAGGCCATCGAGTTGTGGAGCGCGGCCGGCGACCGCCACGGCGAGGCGAACAGCTGGGACAGCCTCGGTCACGCGCACCAGATGCTCGGGAACCACACCGAGGCCGCCAAGTGGTACCTCCAGGCGATCGATGCGTTCGCGGACCTGGGCGATCGCTACAACGAGGGGATGTCGCTCGCGAACTACGGGGACAACCGGGTGTCGGTCGACGATCCGGCGGCCGCGCGCGAAGCCTGGCGGCGGGCGCTCGAGCTGTTCACCGAGCTACGCCACCCGCTGGCGGGCGACCTCGAGTCGAAGCTGGCCGGCCTTGCCTAGGCCGCTCTGGCTCTCGATACTCGGCCCGGTCCGCGCCTGGCGGGGATCGGCGGAGCTCAAACTGGGCGGACCCCAGCAACGAAAGACGTTGGCGGCCTTGCTGCTCAGCCACAGCGAGCAGGTGTCCGTCGACGAGTTGATCGACGCCCTGTGGCCCGTCGATCCGCCCCGCGCGGCGGTCCAGGTGATCCGTACCTATGTGTACCGGCTGCGTCGCGAGTTCGGCGCCGACGAGTCGCTGATCACTCCGCTGGACAGCGGTTACGCGATCAGGACCACCGCGGCGAACTTCGACCTCGCCGCGTTTCGCGAAGAGGTCCGGCTCGCCGACGTCGCCAGGCTGGCCGGGGATCTCGGGGGAGTGGCGAAGCATCTGGACAGCGGCCTCGCCCTCTGGGCCGACCAGCCGCTGGCAGATCTCCCGGGGGAGTACGTCGACAAGGAGCGTGCCGGTCTGGAACGAGAGCGCCTGGCCGCGCTCGAGGCCCAACTGACCAACGAGATCGAGCTCGGCGCGTACGACGAAGCCGCGAGCCGGCTGGCCCGGCTGGTCGCCCAGCACCCGCTGGACGAGCGATTCCGCGAGTTGCTGATGTCCGCCTTCCATCGGTCCGGCCGGACCGAGGAGGCGTTGGCTGTCTTCGCCGAAGCCGAGGAGTTGCTTGCCGAAGAGCTGGCACTTGACCCGGGGCCCGGACTGCAGGCGCTGCGCGCGCACATCCTGCGGGACAGCTCCAGGCGGGCCCAGCTCCCGGCCGATCTCCCGACCTTCGTCGGCCGGACCACGGAACTCCGTGCGGCGACGGCACTCCTGCCGCCGGCCGGCGCGCCGCCGACCACCGTGGTGATTGCCGGGACGGCGGGGATCGGCAAATCCAGTCTGGCCGTCCACTGGGCCCACGAGATCGCCCACAGGTACCCCGACGGTCAGCTGTACCTGAATCTGCGGGGCTTCGATCCGACGGACACGGTGCTGGACGCCTCGGAGGCGATTCACGATCTCCTGCTCGGCCTCGGCGTACCCGCTGCCGAGATCCCCGCCGACCTCGACGCCCAGGCGGCGTACTACCGCAGCCGGCTGGCCGACCGACGAGTCCTGGTGTTGCTCGACAACGCCCGGGATGCCGAACAGGTCCGTCCGTTGCTGCCGGGTACGTCGGGATGCCTGGTGATCGTGACGAGCCGCGACGGTCTCTCCAGCCTGGTCGCTCGCGAAGGCGCTCGGCCGTTGCCACTCGATCTTCTGTCGCCGGAGGAGTCCCACGCCTTCCTGGCGGCGCGGTTGTCGGCGGAACGGCTCACCGCGGAGCCGGCCGCTGTCCGGCAGATCGTCGGCTGTGGCGCGGGACTGCCACTGGCCCTCAGCATCGTGGCGGCTCGCGCGGCTGAGAATCCGGAGCTGACCCTGACCGCGATCGCGGCCGAACTGCAGGACGGTCGCGGCAGGCTCGACGCTCTCGCGGCCGACGCGGCCGACGCGGTCGACAGTCGCAGTGTGTTCTCTTGGTCGTACCGGGCGTTGGGCCCGGACGCAGCGCGACTGTTCCGGCTGCTGACGCTGCACCCCACCGGGGATGTCACCGTCGCCGCCGCGTCGAGCCTGGCCGGCGGAGGCGTACGGGAGACGAGGTTGCTGCTCGCCGAGCTCACCCGGGCGCACTTGCTGACGGAGCGTGCACCAGGGCGGTTCTGGTGCCATGACCTGCTTCACGCGTACGGCGAAGAGCTCTGCCGGAGCATCGACTCCGACGAAGACCGGCGGTCCGCGTTTCTGCGGATGATCGACCACTACTTGTCTGCGACGTACTCGGCGAACCTGCTGCTCTATCCTCTCGAATCGCCGATCACTCTGACCGCGGCCGCGGAGGGTACGGCGTTCACCGAGTTCTCCGACCGCGACACCGCGCTGACCTGGCTCGTCACGGAGTACCGCACGGTGATCGCGCTGGTCACGGCCGCCCTTGCGGCGACGGCGCCCGTACAGGTCTGGCAGTCGGCCTGGGCAATCTCGGACTTCTTGCAACGCCGCGGGCTCTGGAACGAACAGGTGGCGGTCCAACGTGTCGCCTTGGCCGCCGCATCCCGACTGGGTGATGTCATGGGGCAGGCGCACGCCCACCGGGGCTTGGGGGCGGCGATCGGCCGGCTGGGCGATCTGACCGAGGCGGCCGACCACTTGGAGCAGGCGTGCAGGCTGTTCCAGGACATCGGTGACGAGGCGAACGAGGCCAGAACTCGTCGGGCGCTGGCATTCGTCCGGGGTGCTCAGGACGATTACCACGCCGCACTCGCCGAGAGCGAGGCCGCGCTGGCGCTGTACCTGCGGACAGCTGATCTGCCGGGACAGGCCCGCGCTCTGAACGACGTAGGTTGGTGTCTCGCCCAGCTGGATCGGTACTCCGAGGCACTCGACCACTGCCGACGGGCCTATGCCCTGTTCGAGGAGCTCGGGATCCACGACGGCCAGGCGGCGACCTGGGACAGCCTGGGCTATGTCCACCACCAGCGAGGGGACTTCGCACAGGCCATCGACTGTTACCAGGAGGCCGTCCGGATGTTCCGGCTGCTCGGGGACCGCTACGACGAGTCGGGCGCGCTGATCCACCTGGCCAGAAGCCAGGAGGCCATCGGCGATCTCGGCACCGCGCGCATCACGTGGGAACAGGCGCTCAGACTCCTGGAGGACCTCGGCCGTGCGGAGGCGACCGAAGTCCGCAGCCACCTCGATGAGCTGACAGCGTCATCTGACTGATGCTCCGAAGTTACACCGGCGGGCGCGGACTCATCACCTTCGCCCAGCACCCGCCGTACCAGAACATCAGCCCAGCGGGATCCGGTGGTTGTTGGTGGTGAGCCAGGTGCTGAAGGTCAGCAGGGTGGGATTGAGCGCACGGGTTCTCGCGATGGAGAACTCGGCGGCGAACCTCTCCGTTTGCTCGCTGAAGTACTGGAACTGGTTCGCGAGGTCATCGGAGCCGGGGAAGCCGAGGGCCGCGTACTGCTGATACGTGACCGGCTCGTACACCACCGTCTCGCCGAAGGCGTTCTGCAGCGCCTTGGCGATTTCATCCCCGGTCAGCTGATCGCCCATGACACCCACCGTCTGCCCAACGAGCGCTGGGCCCTGCTTGAAGATCGCCAAGGCGCACCTGCCGATGTCGTCGGCAGCGATGAAGGGGAGCTTCCCGCCGGCCAGCGGCAGGTTGAGACTCAGGACTCCGGCGCCGTTCCGCTTCGGCTCCATCCCGAAGTGGATGAAGTTCTCGTAGTAGAAGACCGTCTGCAGGAAGGTCGTCGGTACGCCGAGATCACGGAAGATCGCGTCGGCCTCACTCTTGCCGTCGAAGTGCGGAACCTTGAAGCGGCCGATGCTGGGCATCCGGTCGTCGTCCAGGGGGTACTGCTCCCTGGTGTCGGGCAGGGTGGACCAGATCGCGTGCTCCACACCCGAGGCTTTGGCGGCGCGGGCCAGAATCGTGGCCTGAGCCAGCTCCTTCTCGGCGGACAGGTAGTCCCAGTAGAAGGTGACGCAGAACGCGGCGTACGCGCCCTTGAAGGCCTGGGTGACCGAGGCTTCGTCGTCGAAGTCGACCTGCACGACCTCTGCGCCGAGCTCCGCCAGCGATTGCGCCTTGTCCGAGTCGGCGTTGCGGGTCAGCGCCCGTACCGCGAACTGACCGCCGGGATCGTCGAGGATGGCCCGAACCAATCCGCCACCCTGAGCCCCGGTCGAACCGACAACGGCAATGATCTTCTTGTCAGACATGTCGTTTCCTTCCGGCCGCTGTCGCGGTCAGATCGAGATCCGGCTCTTGTGCTCGGCCAGCCAGTCGGTGAACGACTGCAGTGCGGGATTGATCTTGCGGATCGCGTCGAGGTCGCGGTCGGCCGTGTACTGCTCTTGATTGCGGGCGTAGTACTCGAACATGTTCCCCGCCTCGATCGCGATCGGAGACGGAATCGCCCGGTACTCGTCCCAGGTCAGCGGCCGGTAGACGACCTCTTCACCGAGGGCGTCGGTCAGCGCTCGCGCGTACTGCTCACCGGTCAGGTGGTCGCCGGCCAGGCCGACGGTCTTACCGATGAAGTTCTCCGGGTCGCGGAAGATCGCATACGCGGTGCGGCCGATGTCCTCGGCCGCAACGCCGGACAGGCGCGCGTCGGCCATCGGCAAGTCGAAGACGGCCTTGCCGTCCTCGTCGCGCCGCAACCCCAGGCCGTACAGAAGCCCCTCGAAGTAGAAGGTCGTGTTGAGGAAGGTCGTCGGTACGCCGTACTTCACGAACAGCTCGTCCGCGTCGCCCTTGGCATCGAAGTGCGGGACCTTGTACTTGCCGAGCGACGGCACCGACGCGTCGTCGCCGAAGAACTTCCGGGTGTCGTCCAGTGTCGACCAGATGACATGCTTCAAGCCTGCTTCAGCCGCGGCCTTCGCCGCTGTCTCGGCCTGCGCGAACTCCTTCTCGCCGCGGGCCTGCGGAGTGTCCTCCTCGCCCTCGGCGCGCTGCTCCCAGAAGTTCGTCACGACGAACGCACCGTAGGCGCCGGTGAACGCGGCCAGGGTGGCCGCTTCGTCGTCCAGGTCTGCCTGGATCACCTCGACGCCGGCGGCGGCCAGCTCGCGTGCCTTGTCCGACTGGGGATTCCTGGTCAGCGCCCGGACAGTGAACGGCCCGTCGGGGTCGGCCAGGATGGCTCGCACCAGGCCTCCGCCCTGGGAACCGGTCGCACCGACCACCGCGATGATCTTCTTGTCACTCACAACGAACTCCTCTGTCGCTAGCTTTTGCCTCCACGGTCCTGGGCGGCCATATACCGCTCATAGACGCAGGGTGCGGTGCTAGCTTTGGCGGGTACGGCGGTTCCCGAGCCGCCGTACGCGAGCCGGGAGGGGACGTGATCCGCGAGACCCCAGAGCCGCTGATCGGGCGCGAGACCGAGCTGGCACTCGTCGCGACGCTGCTCGACGACGACGCCGAGGCCGACCGTGTCCTGCTGGTCGCGGCAGATCCCGGGATCGGCAAGACGGCGTTGCTGAACGCGGCTGCCGAGGCGGCGACCGCGAGCGGAATCCGGATCCTGCGGGTCGAAGGGGTCGAGTTCGAGGCCCAGGTCAGCTTCTCCGGCCTCAACCAGGCGCTGATACCCCTCCTCGACGAGTTCGAGCAGCTGGGGGAGCTACACCGTACGGCGCTCAGCGCGGCACTCGGGCTCGGTGAGGGGCCGCCACCGGATCGGCTGGTGGTCTCGAACGCGGCTCTCGCGCTGCTGCGACGGGCCGCGATCAGCACGCCGCTGCTCCTGGTGATCGATGACCTGCCGTGGCTGGATCGATCGAGCGCCGGCGTACTCGGGTTCGTGGCCCGCCGGTTGACCGGCAGCCGGGTGGGGTTGCTGGCAGCCGCCCGATCGGATGCCAAGACCTTCTTCGACGGAACCGCTCTGCCTGTGCTTCGGTTGCACCCCTTGACGCCAAAGGCCGCAGACGCGTTGCTGCGACGGCGGTATCCGACACTGGCGCCCGGAGTGCACGAGCGGCTACTAGAGGTTGCCCGGGGCAACCCTCTGGCCCTGCTCGAACTCCCCACGGCGCTCAGCGGGAGACAACGGACCGCTTCGGAGTCGCTGCCCGCAGTCCTTCCGCTCACCAGCCGGCTGCAGGCGATGTTCGAGGCGCGGGTCGAGAGTCTGACCGACGCGGCCCGCAACCTGCTACTGCTGGCCGCGCTCGATGGCACGGGTGAGTTGGCGGTCTTGCAACGGGCATCGCGGGACCCGGACCTGAGGAATCTCGGCCCGGCCGAGCGGGCCGGACTGGTCCAGATCGAAGCGGACCACCATCATCTGGTGTTCCGGCACCCGCTGGCTCGATCGGCCATCGTGGGCGTCTCGACGCGAAACGAGCGGCAGCGCGCGCACCGGCTGCTGGCCGACGTACTGGCTGAGCAGCCCGATCGTCAGGCGTGGCACCTGGCGGAGGCGACCACTGGCGCGGACGAAGCAGTCGCCGGTCTGCTCGAGCTCGCGGCGCATCGAGTCCTGGGGCGTGGCGATGCCGTCGGCGCGGTCCTCCGGCTGATCCGGGCCGCAGAACTCAGCCCGGCCGCAACGGACCGTGGGCGTCGGCTGACTGAAGCCGCCTTCCTCGGCGCGAACATGGCTGGTGGTCTGGAGGACGTGTCGCGGTGGCTCCGCGACGCTCTGCAGGGTGAGCTGGATCTGAAGCAGTCCTTGCAGGCGGCGACCACGGGCGTCTTCCTGCTGCTCAACAACGACGGCGACGTGGGTACCGCACACCGGCTGATGATGGCGGCCATCGACGGCTACGGCATGCCTCTGGACGCCGAGGATGACCGAGTCCTGGCCGCGGTCTTCGTGCTCCTGCTCATCTGCGGGTACAGCGCACGAGCCGATCACAGTGAACTGCTGTACGACGTCTTCGGCCGCCTCGCGCCCGCCGTACCGGACGACCTGTACCTGCTGGCGCAGGTCTTTCTCGATCCGGTCCGGACCGCACCTGCCATCCTCGAGGAGTTCGACGCCGCCCTGCAGAGCCTGAACGACGAGCCTGGTCCCTGGCGGATCCGCAGACTCACTCTGGCGGCGGGCATCCTGGATCGACTGACGCCGTACCGGTCAGCCGTCCTGCGAGTCGTCGAGCAGAGCCGCGAGTCGGGTGCCGTGACGAACTTCGTCGCCTTGCTCATGCACATCTCCGGGGACGACCTGCAGACTGGTCGATGGGACGAGCTCGACCGGCTCCTCGACGAGTGCCTGCAACTGTGCGACGCCCGCGGGCTCGGGTTCTATGTCCCGATCTTCCAGTTCCGTAAGGGTCTCCTCGCAGCCGCCCGAGGCGACGACTCGGCTACCCACCTGGCCAATGAGATGACCAGATGGGCGGTCCCGCGAGGAGCCGAGGTGATCACCCGCTACTCCCATCACGTGCAGGCTCTCAGCGCGCTCGGCCGCGGTGACTTCGAGACGGCGTACCAGCACGCGGCGGCGGTGAGCCCACCCGGCACTCTGGCCGCCTACATCCACGACGCGCCCAACGTCTGCCTGGATCTGGTCGAGTCGGCGGTCCGAACCCACCGGCAGGCCGAGGCAGTCGCGCATGTAGCCGCCCTGCTCGAGCTGGACGTGGCCCGCCTGTCGCCGCGCATTGCCATGCTGGTGTACGCGTCCGCGGGAATCGTCGCCGACAACCACGAAGCCGCGGTCGAGCACTTCGACCGTGCATTGAACGTCCCGGATGCCGCGCGCTGGCCGTTCGAGCAGGCCCGCGTGCAACTCGCGTACGGCGAGCGGCTCCGCCGCCAGCACGCGTCCGGTGCGGCGAGGGCGCAGTTTGCGGCGGCGCTCGACACATTCGGCCGGCTGCGCGCTACGCCGTGGATCAGCCGGACGAGCAACGAGATGCGTGCGACCGGCCGGACCGTGCCAGTCTCGCTGGTGAGCGGATCGCCCGTCCTGACCACTCAGGAGCGTGAGATCGCCGTACTGGCTGCTGCCGGCCTGACCAACAAGGAGATCGGGGAGCGGCTCTTCCTCTCCCATCGGACTGTCTCCACGCACCTCTATCGCATCTTCCCCAAGCTCGGCGTCGCCACCCGCGCCGCCTTGCGGGACGCGTTGGCGGCGGCGGAACCGTACACGGAACCGGCTCCGCCGCCGCCTACCGAACGGCCGTGAGGCAGGGCTCAGTAGCCCAAGTCCGACCACCTGGTCTTGCAGATGTCTTGGTACATCTTGGCGGGGTTGCTGCTGGCCTCTCCCCAGTTGTACTGAAGGAACTTCTGGCCCCAGTAGTTGGTGTCGGTCACCGGGACGAAGTTGCGCGGGGTGTACCGGTAGTCGGAGCTGCGGTACTCGGCCGGGGTGGCTCCACCGGTGGCCGACTTGTCATAGCCGGTCTTGTCGTTGAACATCTGGTGCTTCGCGAAACCGACGTACGCCTGCGGGAAGTCGCCGTTGTGGCCGTAGGTGCCCTCGTTGTCCTGGATGGTCAGAGTCTCCACGTCGGCCCACTTCTTCGGGTACTCCCAGCCGTGCCTGCCCATGACCAGGACGGCGCGCTTCCACTCGTTGTTACCCGCGTAGCGCCAGATCACCGTGACGTGCTCGAAGTCGTGCGGGTGTCCGTTGGCGCCGGACGGGTTGAAGCCGTCCTTCGGGAAGTAGATCGTGTACACGACGCGAACCTCGGTGCCATAGCACGTCTTCACGTTGTAGTACGTGGGAAACCAGGACCAGGTCGGCGCGCAGCCTTTGTTGGTGTCCGGCCAGTTGGCCGTCGCGGCCGGCGGGTGCTGGTCGTTGTTGGCGCCGACGAAGGCCGGCGACGGCCAGCAGGCGTCATGGCTGTTGGCACGGGCGAAGTACCAGGTCGGTGCTCCCGCGATGACGAAGTTCGTGAGATCCCCCGGTACGGCGACCAGGCCGGTGTTCGCACTGGCCTGCTGCGAGACGGTGACCGATCCGGCCAGCATGGCGACGGCCATCACAATGACCAGCGGCCAGCGACGCAGGTTCCGGAATCGGCCCGCTCGATACGGCTCTGAGCCCTGCATGATGCTCCTTCGGGTGGTTCTGAATCAGAAGCCACCACCGTCCCGCCCCCCGGTATACGTCGCATCGCAAGCGAGCAGACCCGTCATACACTCAACACACTTCAGCGTCCCGTCCTGCGGAGGTGGCGCCAGGAGAGGCAGGTTCCTTTTTCGGGACATCCTGTTCGTGTGGTGGGTCGGGATCAGCTACTCGGCTCGGTAATGCTGTCTGCGCGCAGCGGGTGGAATGCGGCCCGGAGTTCGGCCGCGAACAGCTCGGGTTCTTCCCACGCGGCGAAGTGACCGCCCCGCTCCGCCTGATGGAAGTAGTCGAGGGTGGGATAGGCCTGCTCGGCCCAACTGCGCGGTGTCTGCCAGATCTCGCCGGGGAAGGTGGTGAACCCGACCGGGATCCGGACCGGAGGTGGCGGCGTCTGGTTCTGCGCGGCGGGTGCGTCGGGACCGTACGCCTCCCAGTACGACCGGGCGGCCGAGGTCCCGGTGCCGGTCAGCCAGTACGTCGTGATGTTGTCCAGGACGTGGTCGGCGGTCAGGTTGCCGGTGGGTTGTCCGTCGACGAAGGCCCCGGAGATCTTGTAGTAGGCGTCGGTGTCGTGGTCGAGCATCCAGGCGGCGAGGGCTGCCGGCGAGTCCTGGAGCGCGTAGCCGAGCGTCTGCGGGCGGGTGGACTGCTCAACGAAGTAGCCGTTGCCGCTGGTCTGGAACGTCTTGATCGCCGTCTGCGCCGCACGTTCCTGCTCGGTTCCCGAAGGCAGGGCAGCGGGGTCGTTCAGTGCGGGCACGAGCAGGTTGGTGTGGATGCCCACCAGCCCGTCGGGTGCTTGGCGGCCCATTGCGTCGGTGACGCCGGCGCCGACGTCGCCGCCCTGCGCCACGAAGCGGGTGTAGCCGAGGCGGCGCATCAACTCTGCCCAGGCGCGAGCTGTGCGGCCGAGGTCCCAGCCGACCTCGGCCGGCTCGGCGGAGAAGCCGTAGCCGGGCAGGGACGGTAGCACCACGTGAAACGCGTCCCGGGCGATGCCGCCGTACTTGGTCGGGTCGGTGAGCGGACCGATGGAATCGAGCAGCTCGATGACCGAGCCGGGCCAGCCGTGCGTCATGATCAGCGGCAGTGCGTCGTCGTGCTGCGACGGCACGTGCAGAAAGTGGATCTCCACACCATCGATCTCGGTAGTGAACTGCGGCAGCGCGTTCAGCCGCGCCTCGACCCGGCCTAGGTCGTACCCGCTCGCCCAGTAGCTGCAGACCGCCTGCATCGCGGCCAACTGCACGCCCTGTGAGCGGTCCTCGACGAGCTCCCTGGTCGGCCAGCGCGTCGCGGCAAGGCGACGCCTCAGATCATCGAGTGCCTCGTGCGGTATGGCCACGGAGAACGGACGGATCGCGTCGGCTCGCTGCTCAGTAGTCGGTGCCACGATGGACCTCCCGAAGCGCAGGTGAAGGCATCCCAGCAGGCTGACATTGTGTTGGGACGACCCGGATCATCCCTGAGGGGTGAATGCCGTACGCGTTTTGCCCTCAGGGTCGGTGGCACCCTGACGGCGCACCAGCGCCATGATCTGTACTACGACCTCGCCTGGCGGGAGCGGAGTTGCTCGAGGGTGGATCGCAGCACGGCGCGCACGAGCTCGTCGAGTGGCTGTTCGCCCGCCCGGTCTTCGCGGACGGCGGCGAGCACGGCGTCGAATGTCGGTGTGCCGGCTGTCCGCGCGGCCGCTCGCATCGTGTGAGTGAGGGAATCGATCGCCCCGACGAGCCGCTGCGAGGGTTCTGCGATCCCGAGCTCGGATCGCCACGGTGCGCCCGGCCGGAGATCTGCTATGAGTGCCGGGAGGCGCTCGGGAGCGTGGGCGAGGGTTTCTGCCACCGCCTCAGCCCACCCGGTCAGGATCGTGAGATCCTCGACCTCGAGGACTCGGGGCATGGGAGCCCGGGTTTCGGCCGCCGATGGTTTCGAGCCGGCGTCGGACGCGCGGATCTGGTGCACGGCGGTGCCGAAGTAGTGCGTGCCGGTGTCGACGGGTCGGCGGCCGTCGGCGGTACGCCGGGTCGCGTGCGAGCCGCTTGCCGTCAGGAGCACCGCGTGCGCGCCGGGCTCGAGTGGAATCTCGCGGAACCCTTGGTCGGCGTCCTTCAACAGCGCGACGATCGAAGAGGCCTCGTGCCCCGGCGGCCGGCTTCGCTGCGCCATTCCGAACGAGGTCAGCGTGAGCACGACCGATCCTGGGTCGTCGGCCAGGACGCTCGCGTACCGCGCCGCCCATCGAGATGCCAGCTGCGGTCCGTCGAGTAGGACCGCGAACACCACGGTGGGGCCGACGGCCCGGATGACGTCGGCGATTTCGTCGGTTTCGGCCAGGTCCTGGCACACGAGCGAGGCGATCGTGATCTCTTCGCCGAGCGACACGAACTGCAGCGCGCGGGGCGGTACGTCCATCGCCTCCAACCACTGCACCTGCGGGTGCAGGGCGCCTGCGAGGTGGTACTGGTAGATCTGGTTCTCGTCGAGCGACCACCGATGGTGCTTGTTCTGACGGATGTGGAACCACTGCCGGTCAGGGCCGTCGGGCGCCCCTGCGCCTTTGCGCAGCCTTGGATCCACGCCGATGTGCACCCCATTGCGCGGGAGCCGGCCCAGGCCTGGTGAGCGTTGACGAATCCCGGCGGTGAGATAGGTGACCCCGTGCCGGCTCAGGACGGCCTCGAGGTCCTCGATCTCGGTCTCATCGATGGCGGCCTCCGGCAGTACTACGACATCGACGTCGTCGACCTCCTCGAGAGCAGCGGTGAGAACACGATCCACGAGGTCCAGGTCGAGCCGCTCGGCGGGGGCGAACTCGAAGAATCCGAAGGGGTCGCGCTCCAGCCGCTGCACCGATCCCTCCACGGCGCGGAAGTCGGACGCGCGGATCCGCAGCGGCCACGGCAGCAACAACAAGTTGACATGTTCGGCCCGCGGATCGGTCCCGAGGTGACGCGACGGCGTCTTGTGCCAGGATGCCTCGAGTCCGGCACCCCGCACGCAGACGTAGCGTGAGAATGCGGTTCGCCCGCTCGGCGGCGTACGGACTTTCGGCAGCACACGCACCCGCCGCGGCGCTGTTCGCGCCAGTGATCCCGTCGTGGCCAGCAACTCCCGCGCCCGAGCGCGATACCGGGCGCCCGGTCCCTCCGCGCGCTCGGTGGCGCTCCCGAGCCCGGCGCACGCCTCGTCGGCCATCGCATGCAGCGACAGCAGCGCCTGACAGGCCCGCCAATCGTGGCCGGCCGCCAGATCGGCCAGCGGCAGATCGGCGTGCTTCAGTGCGATAGCCCATTCCTCGGCCACCATGCTCGGCAGCGAGCCGCGAGGATCCTCGACCCACGCGCTCCACTCCCGACCCGCGTCCACAACGGCATCGGACCAGTCATCGGCACCGGCCGGCGGCCACTGCGCCCCCGCCGGTGGCGCCAACGCGAAACGGAATGCCTCCGTGCGATCGAGCAGCACATTGGTGAGCGCGAACACGTCAGGCGGCCACTCGAGCAGCTCGTCGGTGAACCCGCCACCGCTGATCGCTTGCCACGCCGAAGCCAGCGTCAGCTCCTCGCCACCCGCATCGCTCCGCCCAGAGATAGCGCCGATCTGCGCCCCAGGTACCTTGTCGCGTTCGTCATCCAACCCGGAGGACCGCTTCATGACGTCTCCGTGGAGTCGAGCCAGCCTGCCAACGGGCGGGCGAAGATCGCTCCGTGATCGTCCGGGCCGATGCGCTCGGAGAGCTCGAACATGTTGCCCCACGGGTCACGGAAGAACGCCAGACGGGCGCTGATGTCAGCCATCTCGAAGGGCGGGTTGACGACGTTCACGCCGCGCTCGCGGAGGACCGCCAGGGTGTCGTCGACCGAATCGACGGACAGGCAGACGTGGTTGAAGCCCGGCACGGCCAGGCTGGCGTCGACATCGGGGTAGATGGTCTGGGCGCCGGCGCCGGGCCCGGCCAGGATTTCGAGGTGGAAGTCGTTCTGCTCGGGCGGCATCACGTAGGCGAGGGTCAGGTCGCCGTACGGCCAGATCTGCAGGATCCGCCAGTCCATCGTGTCGACCCAGAACGAACGGGCCGCTTCGAAGTCGGGGTAGCGGATCGCGGCGTGATGGCCGCGCATCGAGGAAAACGGCGAGGTGGTGATAATCGCCGGGGCTGGGGGCAGAGGCATCCAATGGTCCTTGTGTCTGTGCCGGTCGCACGGCGCGACCGGTCGATACCTCGATTGGAGCCGCGTCAGACCGCCGACAGAAGGCGATGCCTGGTACGGCTCATCCTGGTACTCAGCGAGCCACCTTCGCCCGCAGTCCAGCGGTCGACCCACGGCATAATCAGGGACATGCACGGTAGTCGCGAGTTGCGCGACTTTCTCACCTCCAGGCGGGCGTCACTGACCCCGGAGGAAGTTGGCCTGCCGCCCTCGCACTCGCATCGTCGAGTCAAGGGACTGCGGCGCGAAGAGGTCGCCATCCTGGCCGGGGTCAGTGTCGACTACTACGCGAAGCTCGAGCAGGGCCGGGTCGGCAACATCTCCGAGCAGGTACTGGCCTCGATCGAGGCCGCGCTGCGTCTGGACGAGCTTGAGCGCCAGCACCTGCGGTCCCTGCTGAGCTCCGAGAGCGTCCACACGCCCCACCCCGCGCCGACGGTCAAGGCACGGCCCGCGGCACTCGCGATGATCAACGCGCTCGACCCGGTGCCGGCGGTCATCCACGGCCCCCATCTCGAGGTGCTCGGCATCAACCACGCGGCCAAGGCGCTCCTCGACGATTTCGACGGCATGCCGATCCGGGAGCGCAACATGGCGCGCTGGATGTTCCTCGACCCACGAGCGAAGCAGGTCTATCTCGACTGGGCGGACATCGCTGCTGAGATGGTCGCGATACTGCGGGCTGCGGCGGTCGCCGGTGTCTGCAACGACCGGCTCGTCCAGCTGGTCGGCGAGCTGAGCGTGTCCTCCCCGGAGTTCGCCAGGTTCTGGGCCGACTACCGGCTCTTCGAGCACACCCACGGCAGCAAACGGTTCTTCCACGAGGCCGTCGGCGAGATGCAGCTCAACTACGAGGCCCTTCCACTGCCCGGTGACCACGGACAGACCGTGATCGTCTACACCGCCGACAAGGGCTCCCCCTCGGAGGAGAAGCTCGCGCTGCTCTCCAGCTGGAGCGCCACCCCGATGGAGCCTGATCCCTCAGAGCGAGACCACAACACTGGCGAGTCGGCACACGCCACCGACATGGACGGCACAGCGTGACCGCTCATGGCCCGCCCTATGTGTCAAGAAGGACTCGTTCCTCCGCCGCGGGACTTCGCGACAGCCGGCGACTACTCGGGCGTACTGTCGCGCGAGACCCCTTCACCCCGGCCGGTGATGTGATCGGGGTCACGTAGAATGAGCCCGCCTCAGCGGCATGGCCGGAAGGCAGTCATCCTGCCCTGCCTGGGCCGGCCCGAACTCGACCGGCAAGCCGGCGGACCGCAGTCCATCACCGTCGAGGACTCGATGAGTATGGTGCACCTGTCCACGGGCAGACGACGCCCGGCATCGCCGTACCTGCTCTCGGGGCCCGCGACCATCGCCGGGATCGCGGATGGGTGACACCTACTTCGCCTGATCCTTGGCACCCCCGTTCATCGCGGGCCACGGACTCGTGTGCTTCCTGGGGATCAGCGCGTCGGTTCTCGGCCGGGGAGGCGGGTGGTGATCTCTTGTAGGGTCCAGCCGTTTCCGTCGGGGTCTTCGAAGGAGGCGTAGGACGCGTAGCTGGTGCGGCCGGGGTCGGGACCCGGGATGCGACTCTGCGGGAGGAACGGGCTGCCGGGACCGTGGTAGACCTCGGTCACGTCGATGCCTCGTTCGACGAGCTCTTCGCGGGTGGCCACGATGTCGGAGGTCACCAGCTCCAGGTGCCGCATCGAGCCCGGGGTGGCCATCGGAATGCCTTTGCCGAAGGCGATCGAGGTGTGGCCCGCGCCGGTCGGGGTGATCTGGACGACGCGGAATACGTCGCCGTTCTTGATGTCGGCGTCGAGCCGCCAGCCGAGACGCGTTCGTGGTAGAACTCCAGTGCCTTGTCGACGTCGGAGACGGGGATGCTCACGACCTCGAGGTTTACGTCCATGGTTCTGACTCCTTGTTGTGGCGACTGGCCGCCTACGGTTGCGGCGATTCCCAAGCTCACCTGTTGAGGAGTTGGTCGCACCAGGGCACTCCCTGGACTTGAGCCCTGGTGTGAACTGTCGGCTGGTTACGCCGTCGTGTTGTCCAGCGCTGCGCCGTGGAGCTGCTGTCGTGAGCGGATGTTGAGCTTGGTGAAGACCTTGCGCAGGTGCCATTCGACGGTGCGGGGGCTGATGTAGAGCCGGGTAGCGATCTCCGGGTTGGAGTAGCCGTCGCGGGCGAGTTGGGCGATCTGAGTCTCCTGTGGAGTGAGTGCGGTCGGGACCTCGGCTGTTCGCTTGCGGACCGTCTCGCCGGTGGCGGTCAGCTCGCGTCGGGTCCGTTCGGCGAACGCTTCCATTCCGATCGTGGTGAACATGTCGTACGCCGTGCGCAGTTGGTCACGGGCGTCGACGCGCCGACTCTCCCGGCGTAGCCACTCGCCGTACAACAGGTACGCACGGGCGAGCTCCGGACGGAGCCGGGTGCGGCCAAGCCGTTGGATCGCGTCGCGGTAGAGCGCTTCGGCGGTCTCGCCGGTGTTGAGCAGCGCCTGGCAGCGGGCCTCGATGCCGAGGGCTGCATCGTTGCCGTAGGGGCGAGTACCCGTCGTCAGCCGCTCGAGCGCGTCGCGGGCGAGCTCGGAGTCTCCCGAGCGAGCGGCTGCCTCGACGAGCTCAGGCAGCGTCCACATCGTGTAGAACGGAACGACGCTGTCCGAGCTGGCCTGTCGCGCCGCCGAAGCCGCATCCTCGTAGCGGGCGAGCCCGTTGTACAGGACCGCCGCCGCCCACTGCGCCCAGTCCGCCGCCAGCCCTGGCCCTCCCGCCGACGCCTGCTCGTCCGCGCTCACGATGGCTGCAGTCGCCGCGTCTTCTCGCCCTTGCAGGGCCCGGAGCCTCAGCAGGGAATAGGGAGCGATCGGGATCCCGGTTGCCGCCGCAGTGCTGTCGGTCTCCGCGATGTTCGCGGCGGTACCCGCGAAGTCCCCCATCCAGGAGAGCGCCAGGCCCACCTGAGCGATGTGAAACTGCAGCTCAGACAGCGCGCCGGCATCGCGGACGAGCTGGACCTGCCGAGTGGCCACCGCGTGCATGCCCTCGAAGTCCCAAGTGGCAGCGCAGGCAGCCGGAGCCATCCAGCCCCACCGCAGGACGTCCTCGACCGGCAGCGTGACGAGCACTTTCGCTGCGGCTTGCAAAGGTGCAGCTGCGGCGGTGTGCCCGTCGGTGATCAGTAGAGCGAGGCCGTCGAGCAGGAGGTCGAGGGGACGCGGCGCGGCCGGCGGCGGGGGGAGGGCTTGGATGGCGCGGGAGATGTCCAGCAGGACGCCTAGTCCGGATGACCCCATCAGCGCCGCCGCGCCCCACGCGGCGAGGTAGGTCTCGCGAGCGAGGTCCGGGTCGAACGACTCGACCCGACCGGCGGCCGTCAGCAGCAGCGGCCCTGCGTCGTTGGTGAGACCCGACGCGAAGGCGACGTGGGCCCGCAATAGATCGATCCGGGCACTTTGGAACGGCTCGAGCATCCCCGCCTGTGCCATCCTCAGTAGATCGCGGGTCAGGTCAAAGGCCCCGGCCGCGAGACTTGCTTGTGCCGCGGCCAGCGAACGTTCGGTGCGCCGCACCGGCTCTTGGGTCAGCTCGACCGAGCGCCGTAGGAACGCCGCTGCGGCACTGAACCCACCTCGGGCCTGCGCGCGACCAGCCGACCGCTCGAGCTCGGCGGCTACCTCTTCGTCCGGACCGCGCGCCGCCGACGCAAGATGCCAGGCACGACGGTCCGGGTCGGTGTTCACGTCAGTTGCATAGGCCAAGGCGCGGTGGACGGCCTGGCGTTCCTCCGGCGAGGCAGCTCGGTAGACGGCCGATCGGACCAGTGGATGCTGGAACCTGGTCCGCACGCCGAACTCGACCAACCCCGACGCCTCCGCTGCAACAGCGGCCGCGGCGTCGATCCCCAGCAGGCCGGCCGCCTGCCAGAGCAGGGCTGGGTCGCCCAGCGGCTCTGCGGCCGCAGCGAGCAGCAGTTGACGGCTGTCCGGCGGCAACGGCACCAGCCGCCGGAAGAACGAGTTCTCGATCCGGCCCGTCATCGGCATCGCGCCCGGCAACCCGATCCCGTCGGCGAGTTCGGCGATGGTCCAGGCACGCGGCAGTGCGAGGATCGCCAGCGGGTTGCCGCGGGTCTCGGCGACGAGCCGATCACGGACCCGACTGTCCAGCCGTCCCGGCATCACTGTCGCCAGCAGCGCTCGGGACTCGGCATCACCCAGCCCGTCCACCGTCAACTCCGGCAGCTGTGCCAACTCGGGGACCTCGCTCGGCACGCGCACTGCGATCACCACAGCGATCCGCTCCGCCATCAGGCGGCGTGCGAGGAAGACGATCGTCTGCAGGGAGATTCGATCCAGCCATTGGGCGTCGTCGATCACGCACACCAGCGGCTGACGCTCGCTCGCCTCGGCGAAGAGGTAGAGCGCCCCGAGCCCGACCAGGAACCGATCCGGTGGCGGACCTGCGGTCAGGCCGAAGGCGCCACCCAAGGCGTCACGTTGCGGGGCTGGGATGCCGTCCATCCCATCGAGGAACGGGGCACACAGTTGCTGCAGACCGGCGTACGGAAGTTCCATCTCGGACTCGACACCCGCGACCTGCACCACCCGGCAGCCCGTGGCCCGCTGAGTCAGGTACTCCAGCAGGGAGGTCTTCCCTACGCCGGGCACTCCGCGCACCACCAGTGCGCGGCTGTCACCGCCCCGGACATCGGCGAGAAGCCGATCGAGTTTCTCGCACTCGCTGCGCCGACCGAGCAACGCCGTCACAGCACCGCGGCTCGTCATAGCAGGCATCATCGCCCGCCGATGGAGTTTGCACATCACAAGGCTCCAATGGGCGTCGGTCGCGGACCAGGGTGTGCACCCAGGGTTGTCACCGGCGCGACCCGCCCGCGCGCCGCGCGACGCTCGGGACACAAACCGAGCATCCGGCCCATGGCCGGATTCCGAGGGAGGCACGGCATGACTCTTGACTACTATCCGTGGTGGCTGGACAAGCTGGCCGACGACGTCACGGGGCAGGGTGCGTTCATCGACGGCGGGCCTATTCAGGGCCCTGAAGCCGTTCGTTCGGTGGTGACGGCCGCTCGCGGTCTCTACGAGTTCCAGGACTTCAGCTTCACCGGCGACTACGGCGACAACGGCTTCCTCGAGGAGTACACGACCCAGGTCCGCGGCGAACCCCTCTACGTTGTCGTCACGGTGACCCGCAACGCCGCCGGCGAGGCCCAGAAGGTCGTGGTGAACCACCGGCCACGCAACACGATGCTGCGTTTCTCCCGCCTGATGTACGAGGAGTTCGCCGGTACCCCGCTGGCCAAGCACTTCCTGGCCGATGGTGCGTTGCCGGTTGCGGAGGGAGGTGCGACATGAGCTCCGGAGGAAACACGCATCAGGGCACCGGCTACTACTACCCATGGTGGCTGGACAAGCTGGCCGACGACGTCACCCTGGAGGGTGGCGCGATGAACGGGACTGCGCGCGGCCCGGAGGCCGTTCGGGCGATCGTGGTGAAGGCTCGCGAGCTGTACGAGTTCCAGGACTTCAAGTACGCCGGTGACTACGGCGAGGTCGGCTTCCTCGAGGATTACGCCGCGTCGGTCCAAGGCGAGCCACTCGGCGTGGTCGTCGCGGGTACCCCCAACGCCGAGTTCTTCCTCGCCGAAGAGTCGTAAGACCCCGCCAAAGGGTCGCGCCACCTCGGATCGGGGACGGCGCGACCCACTCGATACTGCGTTTCCTACTTCAGTTCGCCGAAGTGGGCGCTCCACAGTTGGCTGTCCGGCAGCGTGCCGCCACGGAACTGGAGGCGGCGCGTGTGGATCTGCAGTAGGTGGTTGTGGCCTGCGCTTCCGCCGGGCGGGAGGTCCATCGCGAACGGGTGCCGGAAGTCGGTCGTCGAGGCGTTGATGATGGGGAAGAACCCCGGCGCCGGCGAGAGGTCGGGAGCGAGGATCCAGACCGTCGTACCGGGGACGCTGCACGGCTGCAGGGTGAGGCCCTCGTTCTGGTACGCAACTCTCGCCACGCCCACGCACAGACCACTCGGGACTCCGAGCGGTGCATATTCTTGCTGCACGGCCCGGAGGCTGCCGTAGTGCTGATTCGCCGCGGCGGACACCATGCCTGCCGCGTAGAAATCGGCGACCGTTCCCCCGTGCGGAATGATGTCTTCCGAAGCGTCAGAGCCATGGACCTCCTTGAGGATCACCGGCGTGCCGACTCGGGCAACTCCGCCCAGGATGTCCTCGACAAAGTTGGGTTGGGCCGGCGTTCCGAGCTTCTTGCTGAAGATGGAGATACACGCTGCGCCGCACTGCGGGGTGGCGGCGCTCGCGAAGACCGTCCCCGCCGTGGTTAGGCCGCCGATCGTGGTCAGCGCCGCCGCGGCAGTCAGCACCTTGCGCTTCAAGGACATGGCAGTTCCTTTCGTGAACCGCAGCCGCACCGACGCACGGCTGGTGTGCTGGTCTCGGGACGAGGGCCCTCGCACCCGTTAGCACCGGCTCACGGTCGCGCAGGAGGCCGTCCGGCCGCGCCCGTGAATCCCCGGGCCTTGACGCGGGCGTACGCGGAGTCACACAGAGACCCGGGAATGACCAGTGGATCCCAGGGCGCGACAGCAGCGAACCCTGCAGGACGGTATTGGCGTGGCGCTCCCGTAGCCGCGACCAACCTCCCGACATCGAACCGAGGCACGCTGATGACCAGGTCAACACCCCACGCGGCAAGCGCCAACCTGCTGGCCCTGTTCGCGGTACCACTCGGTCTGGCGGGCGTCGGCGGCGTATGGCAAACAGCGCACGCCGCGCTGTCGGCCCCGGCGTGGCCGGCGGAACTGCTGTTCGGCATCAGCGTGGCACTGTGGGCCGCGCTGACCGCGACCTACTTCGTCGGCGGTCTACGCCGGCCGGGCACCTTCACCGCCGACCGCACGCACGCGATCTACGGCCCGTTCGCGGCGTACATACCGATCATCGGGATTATGCTCGCCGCCCACTACGAGCAATACGCCCGCGTTGCAGGGCGTACCGCGGTCGCCGTCTTCATGGTTGCCCTCATAGTCATCGTCGCGCAACTGCTGGCCCATTGGCTCCTGGGCAATCTGCTGATCGCGACCTTCCACCCCGGCTACTTCCTGCCGACCGTTGCCGGCGCGTTCATCGCCAGCATCGGGCTCAGTGCCAGCGGCTGGCACCGGGTCGCGCAGGGCGCGTTCGGCGTCGGTGTGTTCTTCTGGCTCAGCATCGGCACACTGATTTTCCATCGCCTGTTCACTGGCGCCCCGCTGCCCGATGCCATCAAACCGTCGCTGTCCGTTCTGTTGTCTCCGCCGGCGGTCGCCGGCATCGCCTGGCTCATCCTCACCAACGGGCAGATCGACACCGTCGCCGCCACACTGCTCGGCATCCTGCTCATGATGGTGCTGGTCCAGGTCTTGTTCTTCAGCGAGTACCGGCACCTGTCGTTCACGCTGAGCTTCTGGGCCTTCACCTTCCCCGTGGCAGCCTCCGCCAACTTCGTCATGCTGTGGGTCCACGCCGAGCAGTCCCCCTTCTGGCGAGCCTGGTCCTGGACGCTGGTCGGGGTGACAACCGCATTCGTCCTCGCGCTTACTGCAGCCTCCATTGCGGACCGCATGGGCAACAGGCCCGCCGCGGAACGCTCCCCGCTCAGGGGCACCACTCGACGTACCGGCTAGGCAGCCCCAGCCTTCCGACACCGTGGAGCGCCCCGGGTTTGATGCCGCATCTTTCTGAGTTGGAAGGATGTGCACTATGCCGAAGAAGATCGATCCTGAGGTCCGGTCTCGTGCTGGGCGACTGGTCAATGACCATCTGGCGGAGTACTCGTCGCTGACGGCCGCGTCGGCTGCGGTGGCCAAGCAGGTCGGGGTCAGCAATGAGACGGTGCGGCGGTGGGTGCTGCAGGCCCAGGTCGACGGGGGGCAGCGGCGGCGCTCCATGAGTGAGGGACTGGCCGAGATCAAGGCCCTGAAGGCCAAGGTTCGGCGACTGGAGGAGGACAACGCGATCCTCAAGGCTGCGACGGTCTTGTTCGTCGGGGAGCTCGACCCCGCAACCGCTGATCATGGGTTTCATCGACGCAATGAGAGCCGAAGGTCACGCGGTCGAGCTGATCATCGATGGTTGATGAACGCGCAGGTCATAGACACATTCGCACCGACGGAGGCCGGCGGCGTCCAAACCACGCCAAGATCCTAGACATCTTCGAGGGAACCCAACAGATCCAGCAACTCATCGTCGCCCGCAGGCTGCTAGGGAAGACGTCCGCTGAGCTGAAATAGCCTGGCCTGTAAGGGATTTCTGCGTGGTGTGCAGGGCTTTCAGAGCAGGCTGGGACCGTCGTCCAGTTCGTCGTACCCGGCCGTTCGATCGTGCTTGCTCCGTCCTTGCTCCGTCCCTGCTCCTTCAGCCGCGAAGCAAGGCGCTCCAGTCGTGTAGACGCCTGCTTGGAGCGCTTCGCCGAACGCACCGTCATGGACCCGGCCGCCAGGCGTGGATCCCCTGAGAAGGCCTGCGCCGATGTACCTGGTAGCAGGCACATCGGCTTCCGGTCAGCGGGCTGATGGGATTGGCGCCCACCTGGACGACACGACCCGCCAGGAGAGCGATGCTCGTGACGTGAGATCCCTGTGCCAAACCGAGGACCTGAGGGACCGCTTCGAAGCCGAGGCGGTTCCGCTGCTGCCTCGCCTGCGGGTCGCGGCCCTGCGGCTGACCAGGAATCACGCCGATGCGGACGATCTGCTGCAGGAGACATACCTGCGCGCATACCGCGGCTTCGCGCGCTTCGAGCGCGGCACGAATCTGACCGGCTGGCTGTACCGGATCTTGCGGAACACGTTCATCAACAGCTACCGGAAGCGCCAGCACGAACCGATGACCGTTCCCCACGACTCGTGGCACCTCGACGTTGCCCAGGGCCACGTCGAGCCGTCCGTCGAAGCCACCGTGATCGACTCGATCGCAGACGAACGCCTGGTGGAGGCGCTCTCGTCGCTGCCCGAGCGGTACCGGCGGGTGCTTCTGCTGTACGACGTCGACGGCTTCAGCTACCTGGAGATCGCCGAGATCGTCGGCATTCCCCGCGGAACCGTGACGTCACGGCTCCATCGGGGCCGACGGACCCTCAGGGAGCGGATGCAGCCGGCTGCCGACGGCCAGTATCTGGCTACCTGATTATGGCTCGTTCAGACGCAGCGGAGGGTGCCGTCGGCGCCCGCCGAGGTCCAGCACGCGATGGAGCTGCTGGCGACCGGTCAGCGGATCGGCTACCTGCTGAAGAGCCGCGTGACGGATGTGGACGACTTCATCGAGCGCTGGACCGGATCGTGAGGGGCGGTTCGGCGAGGGACGGAGAACGATCTTTCGCGCAGTAGAAAGTCACCTCGGGGAACGACCGTTCTCCACTATTGAAAGGAAAGAGCTATGGCTGGAATCACCGTCGGGCAGGAGAACAGCGCGGCGATCGAACTTCATTACGAGGACCACGGTTCGGGGCAGCCGGTGGTGCTGATCCACGGCTACCCGCTCAACGGGGCGTCGTGGGAGAAGCAGGAGCGGGCTCTCCTCGTGGCGGGGTACCGGGTCATCACCTACGACCGGCGCGGGTTCGGCAAGTCCAGCCAGCCCACCGTCGGCTACGACTACGACACCTTCGCCGCCGACCTGGACAAGCTGCTGAGCCACCTCGACCTCACCGACGCCGTGCTGGTGGGGTTCTCGATGGGCAGCGGTGAGGTCACCCGCTACCTCGGTACCTACGGGTCCGCGCGGGTCGCCAAGGCCGTGCTGATGGGCGCGATCCCGCCGTATCTGCTGAAGACCGACGATAACCTCGCGGGCGTCGACCAGGCGGTCTTCGACGGCATCAAGGCGGCGGTGCTGGCCGACCGGCCGGCCTACTTCAAGGACTTCCTCGACAACTTCTACAACGTCGACGTGCTCGGCGGCACCAAGATCAGCGAGCAGGCGTGGCAGAACAGCTTCGCCGTGGCCATCGGCGCGTCGCCGTACGCCGCCTACGCCTGCGTCGACACCTGGCTCACCGACTTCCGCGACGACCTGCCGAAGATCGACGTCCCGACGCTGCTCGTCCACGGCGACGCTGACCGGATCCTCCCGTACGAGGCGACCGCCGCACGCCTGCCGGGACTGATCAAGGACCTCACCTTCGTCACCGTCGAAGGCGGCCCGCACAACATCGCCTGGACACACCCGGACGAGGTCAACACCGCACTGCTCGACTTCCTGGCCAAGTAGCCACCGACCACGCGGTGCAGCGACCTGTACCGCGAACAGACAGGAGCAACGATGACCACGACCACCTCTACGACCGGTAGACCACCGCAGTACCAGAGCGTTCGGCTATCTCGCCTTGCCTGGGAAGGACTGATTCGGTGAGCACCCAGCCCAAGCCTTCGACACCCGAGCAGACCCTCCGCGACCGCCGGACCGTACTGCGCGGCGCGGCCGTGATCGGGCTTGCGGGAGCGGCTATTCCGGTCATCGCCGCGTGCACCGGCGGCGGCGACGCGGGCGGTAGCACCACCGCCAGCGCACCCGCGGGCGGTGCACAGGCCGCCGGCGCCGGGCTGGCGGCGACCTCGGAGATCCCGGTCGGCGGCGGCAAGGTGTTCGGCGACGCCAAGGTGGTCGTGACACAGCCGACCTCGGGCCAGTTCAAGGGCTTCTCGGCGGTCTGCACGCACCAGGGGTGCATCGTCGCGGACGTCGCCGACGGCACGATCAACTGCGCCTGCCACGGCAGCAAGTTCAAGATCGCGGACGGCTCGGTGGCCAACGGCCCGGCGAGCAGGCCGCTGCCGGCCGCCGACATCACCGTGCAGGGCGGCCAGATCACAGGCCCCGCGAGCTGAGCCGTGCCGAACCGCCCGCCCCCACTGGCCAGGCCTGTCCGGTGACCCGCCCGGCGTCGCCGGCGAACAGCAGCCTGTTCGGCCACCCGATACCCAGACTCTGCACCCGTTGGAGGCGTCAATGTTCGGCCGCTTCGGTGACCTTCCTTTGCACGTGCTCGTGATCCACCTTGCCGTGGTGCTGTGATGAGGAGGCGATCAAGCGCGCGGTCGCGTTCGCAGCCGGGGACGGCCGACTCGACTAGGCCGTCAACAGCGCCGGCGTCGACGGAGGCAACGACGCGCATCCGCTGATGGACTACCGATCGTCAACATCTCGTCCGGCGCTGGTCTGACCGGCGTGCAGGGCTACTCCGGCTACGTGTCCTCCAAGCACGCGGAAATCGGCCTGACCAAGAGCGCTGCACTCGACTACGCCGACCGTAACGTGCGCGTCAACGCGGTGTGCCCTGGCCTGGCGAGCACGCCCTGATCGCGGAAATGGTCACCGAGAGGTCGAGCTACGTCACCGGCGTCGCACTCGCCGTCGACGGCGGCTACACCGCGCGCTGAACCCATTCGAACCTCCAAGAAGGAATCATGAGCACAGACAAGAACATCGCCGGCGCCGTCACCATCGGCGGTGACCTCACCGTCGCGAACATCGGCTACGGCGCGATGCAGCTCACCGGCCCGAAGGTCTGGGGCGAGTACCCCGACCACGACAAGGGCATAGCACTGCTACGCGAGGTCGTCGCTGAGGGCGTAACCTTCATCGACACCGCCGACGTGTACGGGCCGCACTCCAATGAAGAGCTCATCAAGGAGGCACTGCACCCCTACCCGGACAACCTCGTCATCGCATCGAAGGGCGGCTTCCTCCGCGGCGGCCCCGAATACAGCGACATGGGCGCGACGGGTAACAAGTGGTATCTGCGTCAGGCCGCATACATGAGCATGCGGCGCCTTGGCGTCGACCGGATCGACCTCTACTACCTGCACACGCCTGCGTTCACCGATGCCCCTTTTGAGCAGGCAGTCGAGACGTTGGCCGGGATGAAGCAAGACGGACTGATCCGCCATATCGGCCTGTCCAACGTCAGCGCCGATCAGCTCCTTTCGGCTCTGGCGATCGCGGACATCGCCGCGGTCACGGTGCACTACAACGTCGCCGTCCGCCTCGGTGCGGCGGTGCGCGCGGTCGCAGAGGACAAGGGCATTGTGTTCTCGCCCTGGCATCCTGGCGCGGTCCCCGGCGGCGATGACGGCGCGCCATTCCACGCCGTCATCGACCCGATCGCGGCGAAGTACGACGCCACCCCACAGCAGATCGCCCTTGCCTGGCAACTTCACCGCACACCCAATGCGCTGCCGATTCCTGGCACGACGAGCCTGCAACACTTGAAGGAGAACCTGGCCGCCGCGCGCATCCAGCTTGCCGACGAGGAGGTCGCCGCGATCACCGCACTGGCCTCCGAGCAATCCTGAGCTTGAAGGGAGGCCGTTCCATGTCCCTGTCGACCACAGCATCGCGGTTCCACACGTGCCTCCCGAGTGGCCAGGGGCGGCGCGGTCAGGCGACCTCGGCGGGGAGCTCGACGTGCCGCGACGTTCCCTCGCCGTGCGGGCTCGCGATCGCGATCGTTTCGCCGAGCGCCTCTGTGCGATCCTTGAGTCCGATCAGACCCGAGCTTCGGGCCGGCTCGGCTCCGCCGACGCCGTCGTCTTGAATTCTCAGGTCGAGGATGCCGTGGCGGGCCTCGACATGGACCGTCGCAACCGATGCGAGGGCGTGTTTGGCCACATTCGCGAGCGCCTCCGAGACGACGTAGTACGCCGCCACCTCGACGCGCTCCGCCAGCCGCCCGTCGACACTCACATCCAGCGTGGTGGGGACGGCCGAGCGTCGGGCGAGCATCTTGAGTGCGGGGCCGAGACCGCCCTCCGACAGGACGGCGGGGTGGCGCCCGCGAGGCGGCGAGGTCCGAGCGCGCCTCGAGGTTCGAGATGGCCGTCGCAACCAGCTGCGTGAACTCCCCGACGCGAGACTCGGGTTTTCGGCGGCAGCGGCTCGGGTCACAGGGACAAGGCGCTCATCACGCCCCACAGGCTCCCCTGGACGACGACCAGGCGTCGGGCGATCGCCACGGAGACCGCGACCCCGATCGCGAACGGCGTCACTGCCAGGCCGGAGCAGCCCCGCGCGGAGCGAGGCACCATCGTCGAGCTGCGTTGCGTGGTGGGTGATGGAACCGGCGCTACGGCTCGGGCGACACAATGCCGGCCGGGCCTTCGAGTGGGATCTTGACCAGCACCGTGGTCCCGTAGCCGGCGGGGCTGGTGACCTGCAGAGTGCCGCCAAGCGCTTCGATTCGATCGCTGAGCCCGAGCAGTCCGGACCCCTGGTCGAGGTCGACTCCGCCGATGCCGTCGTCGCGGATCGCCAGTTGCAAGGTCGCGTCCTGGGTGTCGACTTCGACCTGCACGACGGATGCGTGCGCGTGTTTGGCGGCGTTGGTCAACGCTTCTGAGACCACGTAGTACGCGGCGACCTCGACTGGCTCTGCCAGCCGTCGCTCGGTGTGCAGGTCGAGCTCGACCGGTACCGCCGAACGGCGCCGTAGCGCTAGGAGTGCCGGCTTCAGCCCGCCTTCGGACAGGATCGCGGGGTGAATGCCGTGGGAGATCTCGCGCAACTCGTCGAACACGCTGCTGAGCCCGTCGGCGACGCGCGCTAGCGCACCTTCGAGCTCGTCGAGCTGCGGGGGCACTGTCGCCTGCGCCGCGCGCAGCTCCAGACCGAGCGAGACGAGCTGCTGTTGGATGCCGTCGTGCAGATCGCGCTCGATCCGCTTACGCGTCTGATCGGCGGTCGCGACGATCCGCGCCCGCGAGGCCATCAGCTCGGCGCGGCTCTGCGCGTTCGCGATCGCGGTCGCCATCAGCTCGGTGAAGTTGGCCAGGCGCGCCTCGATGTCCGCCGGCAGCGGCTGCTTCGACGTCCCGCCCGCGATCAGCAGACCCCAGAGGCGCCCCTCGACGATGACCGGCGCCCCGACGCCTGAGCCGATTCCCTCCGGCCGGGCTGCACCAATCGAGCCGGAGGCATCGGGAAGGTGGAGCCGGGCCGGACGGCCGGTCTCGAAAACGAGCGTGGCGAGGTTCTTCCCGCCAAGGGCCCACCGGCTGCCAACGGGGAAGCCGTCGGCTACCCGGCCCGAGCCGGCCACGATGGTCAACGTGCCGTCGGGCTCATAGCGGCCCATGGCCACGTATTCGACCGAAAACAGGTTACCGGCCTCCTCGACAACGGCCGCGAACAACTCCTCCGGCGGCACCCCGCGCGCCACCAGCGTCGCGACCCGCCGCAACGCCGCCTGCTCCTCGGCCAGCACGCGCAACTGCTCACCGCTCAACCGCTCTCGCCATCCCCTCCCGACCGCGCGCCGCACGCAAAAGCGCCGCCACCGCCGGCTCCCGCACGCGTCGCGGCGACATCCGCGGCAAGTCGGCGGGAACCGGCAGCGTACCGCCGTCGTGCCCGGCCCAACGCGGTTCGCCTGCTGTTCGCCGACCTGTCCCGGCCTCTCACAAGCACAGTTCAGCAGGCATCACCGACTCCCACAAGCGCGCGCAAGGTGGCGCGGCAGCCAGGTCAGTAGGTCGGTCCCGAGCGATTCGATGAGCTCGTCACCCCAGATCGACAGTGCGCGTTGCCAAGGATGGCCGAAGGTTCCCCACCGCTGCCTGCCAAGGATGAACTGCGGTTGAGAAGCTGTCTTCCAGGACTGCAACGGAAGGAACGCCGATGAACGCAGGCAACGATCAGGTACGGCGACGCAACGTCGACCTGGTGAGACATGCCGAGGCGGCTGTCGAGGTGCTGGAGACGACCGTAAATCACCGCGAACCGTTGCACGATCTGGTGCCTGCGCAACGAGCCGGGTCGCTTTCCTGGCTGTCGGTTATGGCCAGCATTCGCTGAGCCAGGCGCTGACATGCGAGCCGCACTCGCTCGCCGGTGCCCGCTGAGCGGAGCTACGGACACCGGCGAGTGCGGCGCGACGGTCATCCAGCGCTGCGGGCGGTCGCCGGGATGATCGGTAGTAGCAGCGAGGACCTGCGCTGCCCGCCGGTGAAGAGTGTGGTGGTGCCGCCGAAGACCGTGTGTGGACGGGCGCGTTCGTCGGTGTGGACGAAGATGCCGTTGCCGCGCATACGAACGCCGTACGCTTCCGGCCACGGACCTTCGCCGGCGAACGCGAAGTCGCGGCCGCACAGTGTGACGCCGAGCCGGTATCCGGCTGGGATGATCACCGAGGTGGGCCAGATCTCGATGTCGACGCCGACCGGCTCGCCAGGCCTGAGCGGCTGCGACTCGGTGTAGGTGTGCCAAGGCCGGTACGGCGTGCTGAGCGCTGGGTCGGTCGAGCGAAGCGAGGCGCGTAGCCAGCCGAACGCGATGGCGCCCTCGGGATCCATTGCACCGGGGAAGGTGACGTCCCGTCCGTTCGGGTCCTGCACCCGCAGTACGAGGAACAGGTCGGCGTCTGTGGTGCTGGAGGCAACGGTCAGGTGCGCGGAGGCAGGCCCGGTGATCTCGGTTTCCACGCTCAACGGGTCCGTCCACAACGTGATTCCGTCGCTGAGTGCAGCGAAGTCGACGCTTGTCGCGGACCGCGGCGGCGTGGTGTCCAGTTGCCGGCGGTCGACGTCGAGGTGGAATGTTGTCCAGGTGGTTCGGGCCAGTGGCCACTCGTTCTCGGCGCGCTGCGCGAACGTGCCGTCCACCCTGCGTAGATTGAGGTACACCGGTGGCTGGTCGCGCCAGCCGGTGTCCTCGTCCTTGAGGAAGTGGCCGAAGAACCGTTTCTGCAGCCGCAGGCCGTAGTCGGTGTAGAACTCGACCCAGTGCTGCTGCCCGTGGACCTCGAGCCACTTCTGGCCGGCCGGGATCGTGTTGTAGCCCTCGAACCCGCCGCGGGTATGTAGGTGGTGGCCCCAGTTCGTGGCGGACAGAGTGGGCACGGTGATCCGGGTGAGATCGGCCGATCGGTCCCAGTAGTAGTCGTCCAGAATCGGGCGGGCAAGCATATCGGCGACCACGTCCGCCCGGCTCTTCTCGAGCACGTCCGGATCGAGCGTTTCCGGGCCGGCCACCGGCACTCCTGTGACTGGATTGCGTGCGCCGCGGTCGCCGACGCCGTGCTGCATCGCCTCTACCTGCGGCGGAAACCACTGGCTGAGGAAGTCGCTGGGAATACCGCCGTGGTGGGTGAACTCCCGGTAGTAGTCGGTCGCACCCTCCCATGGACAGATCGCTGCGAGGTGCGGCGGTTGAAGGGCGGCAACCTGCCATTGATTGACGGCGTAGTACGAGATCCCGAGCAGGCCGACCTTGCCGTTGCTCCACTGCTGCACCCCGGCCCACTCGATGCAGGTGTAATAGTCGCGGGCCTCGCGCGGCGAGAAGATGTCGACATACCCGGGGGATCGTCCGGAGCCCCGGGCGTCGACACGGATGACGACGTACCCGTCGGGGACCCATTTCTCGGGATCGACGGTCTCCCAGTTCTGGTAGCGGTTGGACGAGCCGTCGAGCGCGTCGGGATGCTCGGCCTCCAGGTTCGACCACGCGAACCTGAACGCCTGCTGGAACGACAGTCCTTTCGCATACGGCCCGTGGGTCATGATGACCGGATAACGGCCGTCCGTGTCGGGCCGGAAGATATCGGCCCGCAGGACCACGCCGTCGTCCATGGTGATCGGCACATCCCACTCGATACGCATCAGGTTCTCCTTACGTAGGTGTCGGCAGTGCTGGGTGCCACTACCAATGAACCGCGGCCGGAGAAGCCCCGACAGGGGTACCGCGGCGGCGGCCTCAGATACTCTCGATCCGCTCAGCAGATGGAGGTTCGGGCATGGAGCTGCGCCAGCTACGCCATTTCATCGCACTCGCGGAGGAGCGCAGCGTGACCGCCGCGGCCCGTCGCGAGCTGATCGTGCAATCCGGACTGTCGAACTCCCTGCAGGCCCTGGAACGCGAGCTGGGCACCGAGCTCTACGTCCGCGGCACCCGGCCGGTGCGGCTCACCGCCACCGGAGAGGCTCTGTTGGCGCCGGCCCGCGAGGCGTTGCGCGCCGCAGAAACCGCTCGCCGCGCGGTGCAGGAGACCCGGGACGTGCTCGTAGGCCGGCTCCGCCTCGGCATCGCCCTCTCGGCGCAGTACCTCGTACCGTTCGCGGGCTACCTCGGCGCGTTCCTGCGCGACCACCCCGGCGTCGACGTCCGGATGCGCGGCACCGCCGCGCAGGCCATGCTCGACATGGTGGAGAACGGCGAGCTCGACTGCGCCATCGGACCGGCTCTGGAGCAACGCGGCCGGTTGCGCCTTACCTCGCTGGCCAGCGAGCCGCTCGCGCTGACCTGTCGCAGTGATCACGAACTCGTCCGCCGTGACCATGTGACGGTCGCCGACCTCGCGGGCGAGCGCTTCGTCGACGTACCCCCGGGCTGGACCGCGCGGCTGCTGTGCGATGCCCTGTTCGCCGGGGCCGGACTTACCCGGCGGATCGTCGCGGAGGTCGGCGACTGGGAGGTCCTGCTGGAGATGATTGCCGCCGGCGCCGGTATCGGATTCACCCCGGTGGGACTGCAGTACAAGGTCCTGACCGATCCCGACAGCCTGCTGCGTCACCTCCGAGTGGACGGCGCCCAGATGGATCGCCACCTCTACCTGATCCTGCCGCCGCGCGCCGAGACCAGTCCTGCGGCCGCCGCGTTCGCGGCCGGCATGCTGGCGCGGCACGGCGCCGGCTGAGGGCTCCGGCCTCGGGATCTCCAGGAGAGATGGAAGCCATCTCATCCAAGCCCAATAAGTCTGGTATCGGCCTTCGCGAGCAGGCGGTTCTCATCGAGTGGAAGCACCATTCGCTTGCGAGAGGTTTTGGAAATGAGTACAGCTACACGTTCGTCCCGTGTTGAGGTTGCCAGCGCTGGGCGACATCTGGCCGGTTTCTGGTTCGTGGCTGCCGCGTTCCTGACGTTGATGGCGTTCGGTACCGTCCCCACCCCACTGTGGCCGATCTACCAGGTCCGGGATCACTTCGGCGCGACGACGGTGACGATCGCCTTTGCGGTGCTGGTCGTCGGCACCGGCTCCAGTTTCCGGCTGCTCGGCCACCTGTCCGATCGGCTCGGCCGCCGCCGGGTGATCGTCCCTGGACTGCTGGTCGCGATTGCTGCCGATGCGGTCCTGGCCTTCTGGCCTGACCTGCCTGGCCTGATCGTCGGCCGGGTGCTGACTGGTGTGGCGATCGGTCTGATCGCGTCGACAGCGACCGCCTATCTCGCGGATCTGTACCACGAGGCGCGGCCCGAGCGGGACGGATCACCTGTTCCCGCACTGGTCGCGACCGCTGTCAATCTCGGTGGTCTCGCACTCGGCCCGCTGGCAGCGGGAGTACTGGCCCAGTGGGTGCCGTCGCCCTTGCGTACGCCGTACATCATCTTCGGAGCGTTGATGGCGGGGCTTCTCGTGCTCGTGATGGCCAGCCCCGAGACCATCGACACCGCGGCGGCGGATCAGGACCGGCCGGTGCGCTTTGCGCTGCGTCCAGGTCAGCACACAGCCTTCGGGGCAGCAGCAGCCGTCGGGTTCTTCGCGTTCGCGGTGATGGGGTTGTTCTCGTCGCTCGGCGTCATCATCGTGCGCAGCGAGTTGGGCATCACGTCATATTTCGTCGCCGGCCTTGCGCCGTTCGCCGCCTTCGCCGCGTCAGCCGTCGCGCAGCTCGCGCTCGGTAGGCTCGCCCATTCGACGGTGCTCATGATCGGCGGGCTGCTGTTCCCGATCGGGCTGGCGTTGACCGCGGTGTCGCTCTACCAGCCGACGCTCTGGCTGGCGCTCACGTCTGCGGCTCTTGCCGGCGGTGGCGCGGGGCTCCTCATCAAGAGCGGTGTGACTCAGGCCGCGATCGCCGCCGTACCGGCTTCGCGGGCCGGCGTGCTCGCCATGTTCTTCATCATCGCGTACGTCGGCATGGGGCTGCCGTCGATCGCGTTCAGCCTGGTCATCCAGCATGTCGCGCTCCGGCCGTCGATGATCGGTTTCGCCAGTGTGCTGTCGGTCGGCGCATTCATCGCCATCGTCATCGCTCGACGATCGGCCGCCGTCGCCGCGTCCGGCCGACCGGAGATGCAGAGCCGATAGACCTGGTCGGCTGGTGACGAGGCAGCAGATGTGGCCGATCCTCGACGTCGGGGTGCGACTCCATCTGCTGCCTCTCGCAGTGCTGACGCAGGGTCCGTTCCGGCCAGCGTTACCTATGGGCTGCACCCAGCCCGTCGACGGGACCGGCCGAGCGGGCAGCGGACGTCGTGGGTGCCGTGCAGGACGAGTGTTGGCGTCCGGACCTGGTCGACCTGTTTGATCGGTGACATCGCGGCCGCCGTAGCTGTAGCCGGCCACGGCCAGTCGGTTCGCGTCGGCGATGCCTTCGGCAACGAGTTCGTCCAACGGTTCGAGGAAGTCGTCCGCTGCGAGGGATCACTCTCGCCGTTCGTCCGGGATCGACTGCAGGGCTGTTGTGAGGACGGCGTCGAGTATCGCCTTGGCCTGGTCGCCTGCCGGGAGGGCTCGCGCGATCGTGATGGCGCCCACGATCGAGGCGACGAGGGTCCAGGCCTGCTGCGTCTGTTCCTCCTCGTCGCCGGGCATGGCGGGGGCGATGGTCGCGATCACATCGACCATCCGGCGGCGGTATGTCTCGCGGACCGAGTCGCCCGCCCGTGCCACGTCCGCGCTCAGTGACGGCATCACACAGCCGTCTGCGGGGTTCTCGCGGTGCAGGTCGCTGAGGTAGACGCGGAGAACGTCTCCGAGCAGGCGTCGCCGTTCGGCCGGCTCCTTGTCGGCGAGGCCTGCGAATTCGATGCCCAGTTGCGTGGCCACGACCTCTTCGAGGACGGCTTCCTTGTTGGCGAAGTTGGAGTAGAGGGCCCCTGAGGTGACCTGGGCCGACGCGGCCAGGCCGTCGACTCCGACGCCGTGGAAGCCGTTCTCCTTGAGCGTTCGACCCGCCTCCTGCACGATCGCGGCCTTGGCCTGCGCTCTGTGCTCCTTCGTGTACCTCATCCCCGGTCTCCTTCCTGTCTCCGGGCGCTCGGACTTTAGCGTAGCGCTCGCTATATAACGAGCGCTACGCCAAGTACGTCGATCACGGGCGTCCAGGTGGAGGCGGCAGAACGGTGTCGTGCTTCGAGAGCAACCCGAGCATGCGCTCGTCGATGCGCTCGGGTCCCCAGGGCTGCACCTGGACGCCGGGCTGCGGCTCGTCGCCGCCCTCCACAAACATTGCCTCCGCGCCACCGGGTGTGTAGATGAACACGAGCGTTGCGGGGCGGATGCCCGGGTTGTGGAAGCGGTGGACATTGCCGCGCGGCAGAAACACCACATCACCGGTCGACGCGGTGAAGGTCTCGTCACCGCTCAGGAACTCCAACTCGCCGTTGACCACGTAGAACGTCTCGTCGGTCCGCTCGTGGATGTGCGGCGGCGGCCCGCCGCCCGGCGGCACCATCGCCTCTATCAGACCGATCTGCCCGCCGGTCTGCTCACCGGAGAGCATAACGGCGTAGAGGTCTCCGTTGAACCACGTCGTCGCCCCGTCCTTGTTCGGGACGTACAGTCCGCCCTTCTTCGCGTACTCCAGGTCAGCGCTGCCTTCCGGCACGCTAAAAGTCATCTCGAATCCAATCAACCGTTGGTGCGTCGCCGGGTTGCAGTACCCGGGGGACGCGTTCAGTGGCGCAGGAATCCCAAGGTTTGCTGCACGAAAAGGGCGTGGTGTTGGAAGATGCCGCCGTGTCCGGCATCGGGGTAGACGCTCAGCTGGGCATTCGGGAGAAGCTGTGCCAGCTCGAAGGAATTGATCGTCGGCAGCATGATGTCCTCGTCGCCGTTCACGACCAGGACGGGCTGCGCGACGGTCGCCAGTCCGGCGGGTGAGGTGCCCTGCTCCCACTTGGCGAGCGCCGTGACCTGGGCGCCGATTGACTCGTTCGTTACTGGCGTGTCCCGGTCTTGCAGAGTGCGCTCGTCGAGGCGGCCGAGGAAGGCGTCTGCGGCTGCCTGACTGGTCGGCGTCGGCGAGAAGAACAGGATGTGCTTGGGGTGCTTCCCCTGGTCCGACGCCTGCTGAACAGCACTCTGGAGCAAGGGGCCGGCGTTCGCCCCTCCCTTGCCGCCGGCGGGGCCGGTTCCGGCCAGAACGAGGCGCCGGACGAGGTCCGTACGCTTTTGGGCGACGACCTGGGCGACCATGCCGCCCAGGGAGAAGCCCAGCAGGTCGACGGTGCCCAGTCCGAGGGCCTCGAGGAACGCCACGGCATCGTCGGCCATGGCCTCGACGTTGTCGGGGGTCGTACCTCCGGATCGGCCGACGCCGCGGTTGTCGAAGGCGATCACGTGCCGCTCTGAGGCGATGCCATCGATCACCGCGGGGTCCCAGTCGTCCAGCCCGGCCGTGAGGTGGTGCAGGAATACCAGCGGGACGCCGCCGTCGGCGCCCACCTGCCGATACGCGAAGGGGACTCCGTCGACATCCACCGTCATGGTCGGCGTGTCCTTGTAGCTCACTGTCATTGCTCTTCACTCTCCGACTTGTGCCGCGTCGGGGCGGCATACCCAGCGCCGTAGGATAACGATCGCTATATAACGAACGCTATCCTATGGAGGGGCGTACACCAACCGGAGAGCGAAGGGTCACAGATATGCGAGGCACCGACGAGCGCGAAGTCACCGGTTCCACGAAGGTCCAGGTACTGGTAGTCGGAGCCGGGCCCGTGGGGCTGGTCGCCGCCTGCGATCTGGCGCGCAGGGGGATCGCGGTGCGTGTCATCGACGCCGCCGACGGATCGTCGTCGGGTTCGCGCGCCAAAGGGCTGCAGCCCCGCAGCCTCGAAGTGCTCGATGACCTCGGTGTGGTCGGACGGATCATGGCGTCTGGACGCTCCCGTACGCCGATACGCAAGTACAAGGGCACGACTGTCCTGGGGACTAGCGAGGTGAACCCCGATGCCCAGGAACCGAGCAGATCCACCCCCTACACCCGCACCATGCTGATCCCGCAGTGGCGCGTGGAGGAGGTGCTGCGCGAGCGGCTCGGAGAACTGGGCGTGACCGTGGAGTATGGGTCGCGGCTTGTGGGACTGGAGCAGGACGGCGAATTCGCCGCCCATGTCACCATCCAGAACGCGGGCGGGCGTGAGAACGTCTCCGTCCTCTATGTCGTGGGCAGCGACGGGGCGTCCAGTGAGGTGCGAAAGCTCATCGGCGTCGGTTTTCTGGGGCAGACGGACGAGACAGTCAGAATGCTTACCGGCGATGTCGAACTGAGCGGCCTGGACCGCGACTTCTGGCACTGGTGGCCCAGCCCCGACGGGAAGCTCCTGGCGCTGTGCCCGCTGGCGTCCACGGACACCTTCCAGATCCAGATCGGTGTGTCCCCCGATGCCGCGGAGGAGTTCTCACGGGAGGAGATTCAGCGCCTGATCGACCAGCGGAGCGGGCGAAACGATATCCGCGTCCGGCGCGTTGTGTCCCAGTCCGTCTGGCGTTTCAACGTGCGGATGGTCGACCGGTACAGGGTGGGCCGGGTCTTCCTCGCCGGTGACTCGGCCCATGTCCACTCGCCGGCAGGAGGGCTGGGAATGAACACCGGTATCCAGGACGCATACAACCTCGGCTGGAAGATCGCTCACGTGCTGGGCGGAGCCCCTGAAACACTCCTCGATACCTACGAGGAGGAACGGCTCCCCATCGCCGCCGATATTCTGAGTCTCTCCTCGAAGCTCATCTCCGAACGCCTCAAAGGGGGCGTGCCGAGCGAGGGGCGAAGTACGGACACCCTGCAACTGAATCTGAACTATCCCGCCAGCGCACTCAACGACGGCCCCGCGCGATCTGATGCGGTCGTGAACCCGGGGGACCGCGCACTGGACTCGCTGGTCCAGGCAGCCGACGGCACCACCGCCCGGTTCTTCGACCTCTTCCGCGGTCCGCACCTGACCGCGCTCGCCTTCGGGCCGCAGAGCCGCAAGACCGCCCAGGTTCTCGCCGACCGCTTTCCTCGGGAACTGCGGTCGTTCGCTGTCCTACCGCCCGATTCTCCCATCGCCGGCCTGGATGCGACTTCGGTGATCGATCACGAGGGCCACGCTCACCGCGATTACGGCATTGACGGCGACACTCTTCTGATCGTGCGGCCTGACGGTTACGTCGGCCTGCGTGTCACCGACCCGGACCAAGTCCGCGTCTTGGATTACCTCGGGCGAATCCTGCCTCCAGGAAGACCAGTCGGCTGCTGAAACCACCCGGATTTGCTGCGATCTCCTTCATCGGGAAGGTGGCACTCACGCCAAACCGCCGAGCCGGCTGAGGTGGATCTCCAGGAGAGATGGAAGCCATCTCATCCAGGCCCACAAAGTCTGGTAACGGCCTTCTCGAGCAGGAGGTTTTCATCGAGTGGAAGCACTATCCGCTTGCGAGAGGTTTGGAAATGAATACAGCTGCACGGTCGTCTCGTCTCGCGCACCTGATAAGCGTGCGTGCACTCGCCATCGTCATCGCGGCGGTCGCCGGCATCGCCGGGCTGCTCATCGCGGCCGGACCGGGGGGGTCCGCCCAAGCCGGATCCGCTCGCGCTCGATCCGCCCCGGGCGGCGCTGCCCTGACGGCCCAGCGCGCCTGCTCACTCAACCCGTCACCCCCGGCCGGCTTCATCGAGCGCAAAGTCAAAGTGAACGGCATCGGCATCAACTACGTGCGCGGCGGTCACGGGCCCACCCTGCTCCTGCTGCACGGCTACCCGCAGACCTGGTACACGTGGGACCACGTCCTGCCCGCTCTCGCCCAGCACTACACGGTCGTCGCACCAGACCTGCCGGGCGCTGGGCTGAGCGATGCTCCCGCCTCCTCCGCCGCCTATACGAAGAAGGCCATGGCCGCCGACATCTACGCGCTCATGGTCAAGCTCGGCCTCAGCCGCAACATCAGGATCGTCGGCCACGACATCGGCACCACAGTCGCCTATCCGTACGCCGCCGCCCATCGCGATGACGTCGTGAAACTTGTGCTCAGCGAGGCCCCGATCCCGGACCCGACCATCTACACCTTCCCCTCGCTGACTCCGAACGGTCCCGGGCTGTGGTGGTTCGGCCTGTTCGCCGAGAAGAACGGCCTGGCCGAGGACTTGATGGCCGGCCGGGAGCAGCAGTGGGTGACCGACTTCATGCCGACGAGCGAGGTGGTCAAGGGTGCCGTCACCGCATGCGACATGGACATCTACGCCCACTCCCTCGCACAACCCGGACACTTGCGGGCAAGCATCGAGTGGTTCGCCACCCTGCCGCAAGACGTCAAGGACAACGCCATCTACCAGAAGACCAAGCTCAGCATGCCAGTCCTCGCCATCGGTGCCTCGGGCAACCTTGGTAGCCGTGAGGCCACTTGGGTCCGCGGGTACGCCACCAACGTGACCGGGGTGGTCGTCCCGAACTCCGGGCACTGGCTCTACCAAGAACACCCCGCCGAGCTCACCAGGATCCTCCTGCAGTTCCTGCGATAACCGGCGATCGGGCGGCTGCCGCTGCGACCAACGGCAGCCGCCAGTCGGGGCCGATGAGCGCCTCGTCACCGCTACGTTCTGATGCGGATCAGGGTGTCGTGGGGAGCGGCTCGCCGAGCATCGCCGGTGAGCTGTCGGTGGATCTCGCTGGCCATTGTGATCACCGTGTCGGGGTTGTCGCCACACGGGATGAGGTTGAAGGTTGTGCACCCTGCCTCGACATAAGGACCGAGGAAGTCGGTTACCTCCGCAGCGGAGCCGATTGGCGAGTACCGCTCGAACTTGTCGAATGGCAGCCGGTAGGTGGACTGCATCGCATCGGCGACGGCGGATCTGGCACGGTCGCGGTTCGGGGCCAGTCCGCACCAGACGTTGAGTCCGTGCGAGAACGCTGCGGTCTCGCGGCCGATTTCCGTTGCCCGGGCGGCGATGGTTGCTGTCGCTGCCGCGAACCGGGTGGGTGAGATCCAGATCCCGAGGCAACCGTCGCCCAGGCGCGCGGCGCGGTCGAGTGCTGCCGGCGATCTGCCTCCGACGATCAGCGGGGCGGGCTTGGTCTGGATCGGCCGTACGAGTGCCTCGTCGACGGTGAAGTGGTCGCCGTGGAAGGTCACCTGATCGCCGGCGATCAGGTTGCGCAGGACCGTCAGTGATTCGTCCATCCGCTTGCCTCGGGTCGCCGGATCGACGCCGCAGACAGCGACCTCGTGGCGGTCCTCGCCGCCTATTCCGACGCCTAGGGTGAGCTTGCCCGGCGCCAGTTCGGCGAGGTCGCTGAGCTGGCGGGCCACCGGAACCGGGTGGCGCAGCGGAAGCAGGTACAAGCCGACGTAGACATCGAGGTCGGGGCGGCATCCCAGCGACGCGGCGGCCTGGATCAGGCCGTCCATGCCGAAGCCTCCGTGAAAGCTGATGTGGTCGCCGAACAGCACGTGGTCCAGCCCGGCGTCGGCGATGCCGATCACTGCCTCGCGCCGATGCGTGCCCGTGAGCAGACGGCCTCCTATCGCCGGGATCGCCGTACCGACGCGGATACGGCTCGCGGGGCGCTCGGTCGATCCGTCCGGTGACATTGTCATGACAGGCCTGCCTTCGTCTCGCTTCGGGGGACCGCGTACGCCGATCGCGGGTGGCGGGGCACGAACCGGGGCACGCGCCGCGCGTACTCGCCGTACACGTCTCCGAGGTGACGGTGCAGGTCACGCTCCTCGAACCGGACCCCCACGGCGATGTATGCCGATGCAGCGACCGCGAACAGCAGGGCCGAATCGACAGGCACCGCCAGCCAGGCCGGCCCCGCGGGGGCGTCGTCGATGGCGGGGACGATTGGCAGGTCGGCGAGGAACGCGATCGCCCATGTCGCAGTGAGCGCGAACGCAAGGTAGGCGAACGCGGAGTAGACGCGCGAGGCCGCGCCGGTCGGATAGCTTGTCACATCCTTCAGCATCAGTGACGCCGAGATCGCCTGTCAGCAGTGGAACTACCGCACTTCGTCAGGGCCTCAACGACCGCCGGCGACGACCCAGGCCGCGATCTGGGACCGCGACCGGAAACCCAGCCGAACCCGGATGCGGGGGTTGTGATGCCTCGCGATATCGAGTCGAATTGCGGTAGGTCACCGGCCCGCACCTGACGGTCTCGTCGCCCCGCCTGATCCCGCCGCCCGGGCCCCGGCAAACCGCATTAAAGACAGGGGAGGAGACGAGAATGGCTGCTGAGATGCCGACGATTGTCTTGGTCCACGGTGCGTGGGCCGACGCGACCGGTTTCGACACCGAGATCTGTGCGCTGCAGGACCGCGGGTACTCCGCCATCGGGTTCGGCAACCCGCTTCGCGATCTCGCCGGCGACGCCGCCTACCTGGCCGACTTCCTGCGGACCCTGAGCGGTCCGATCGTGCTCGGCGGCCATTCGTACGGCGGCAATGTGATCTCTGCGGCTCACACCCAGTCCACTTGAACTGCGAGAACGGGTGAGGAGCCCTGATGGCAGATACATCTACCAGCGACCCTGAGAGAGTCGGCACGAGGAACCGCAGTCACCTGCTACTGGTCGGCGCCGGCCCAGGCCTCGGCATGGCCGTCGCCCGCCGTTTCGCGGTCGGAGGTTACCGAGTCACGTTGGTAGCCCGGAGTGCCGATCGACTGGGTGATCTCGCGGGCAGCTTGTCCGACACAGGCGCCGAGATCGGCACGATCGAGGCGGACGCAAGCGATCCCGGGGGCCTGGGCGCTCGGGATCGCTGAGCTCTACCGCGGGGAAGATGCGCCCGGAGTCATCATCTACAACGCGGTCATGGGTGCACCTGACCGACTGTTGAGCGCGAGTGTTGCTCACCTGCAGGCCGCCTATGCCGTCGACGTGATTGGCGCCATCCTTGTCGCGCAGGCAGCCGCGCCAGCACTGAAGGCCGCAGGATTCGGCACCATGATCGTCACCGGGGGTGGATTCGCAGATCATCCGATCCCAGCCCTCGCGACGGTCTCTCTCGGCAAAGCCGCTCTCCGGTCAGCCGCCACGATGCTTGGGGCCGACTTGGAACCGGACGGCATCCGGGTGGCGACGCTCACGATTGCCGGACAGATCGTTGCCGGTACTGCTTTTGACCCGGACCGTATTGCCGAGCGCTACTGGGATGTTGTCCAAACCGACGGCCCGTGGCAGGCGGAGTTCCGCTTCACAGGCGAGTAGCCGAAGCAACGAGGATGCGCGCCGAGCACGAGATTGGTACGCGACGGCGTTGGCTCGCAGCACGAGGGCATGCATAGGGCACGAACTGTCGCCTGGGCGGTCACGTCGCGGGCAGCGGATCGCCGCGGTCTCCAGTTCTCGTACGGCGCGGGACGTCGGCGCGAGCCGTGGCTGAGCAGGGCTAGGCACGGGCACCTCCCGGAGGTCCGGGAGCACTCGACGGGATCCCGTAGTCAGGACGGATCACGTTGACCACGGGATTGCCTACGGGTCTGCCAGGGCGCGACGGCGGCGCCGGCGACGGAATGTGAAGGGAGGACATTCCAGAGTGTAGGAAGGCCGGAACGGTGAAGGAAGAACTATCGGACCTCGACGAGGCACTGGCGGCGTTCGTCGAGCTGCGGCCGCGGCTGATGGCGATCGCGTACCGGCTGCTCGGCAGCACGAGCGAGGCCGAGGACGTCGTCCAGGAGACTTGGCTGCGCTGGCAGAAGACGGACCGCACGGTCGTAGCGAACCCGCAGGCTCTGCTGACCACGATGACCACCCGGCTCGCAATCAACGTGCGCAAGTCCGCCCGGCGGCGGCACGAGGCCCTGGTCGATCGCTGGGCGCCCGAGGCAGGCGATGCCGGCAACGATCCGGCGACTCAGACCGAACATCGCGAAGCCGTCGGAGAGGCAGTACAGCTGATGATGGCGAAACTGACTCCGAGTGAGCGCGCCGCCTACGTGCTCCGGGAGGCGTTCGGCTACCCGTACCGGCAGATGTCGGAGCGACTCCAGGTCGGAGTGGCCAACGCCAGGCAGCTGGTCAGCCGCGCCCGCACACATCTCGCCGCCGACGCACGTACAGTGGCGAACTCGGCCTCCCACGAGACCTTCTTGCACGCGTTCCTGAATGCCGCCCAGGCCGGCGAGTTCGCCGACCTGGAGGAGGTCCTGGCCGCCGATCTGGCGGCCTGAGGGTCGTTGCCACCCTCACTGCCCGCAGCTTAGGCTCGGCTATTGGGCGGTGGTGGATGGCGATCCAGCTGCAAGGCCGGCAGCGCGAGTGCGAGACGCTCGATCGGCTCGTAGTCAGTCTTCGAGCCGGGCAGAGCGGTGCGCTCGTGCTCCGCGGCGAAGCCGGAATCGGCAAGACCGCCTTGCTGGATTACCTGCAGACGCACCCCGCCGCGAGCCGCGTCGTGCGAGCAGCCGGCGTCGAGTCCGAGCTGGAGCTGGCGTACGGCGGCCTGCACCAACTGTGCGCCCAGCTGCGGCCGGACCTCTCCACCCCCAGGTACGACGCCCTCAGTACCGCGTTCGGCTTGACTCCGGGTGACCCCCCGGACCGCTTCCTGGTCGGCGTCTCGATGCTGAACCTGCTGACCGAGGTCGCCGAGGACGAGCCGCTGATCTGCTTGATCGACGACGCTCAGTGGCTGGATCGGGTGTCCACTCAGACGCTGGCCTTCGTGGCCCGCCGGCTGCTGGCCGAGCGGGTGGCGCTCATCTTCGCGGCCCGTGACCCCAGCGCAGCCGATGAGCTGTCGGGCCTGCCCGAACTCGCCGTGACGGGTCTGGACTTCAGCGATGCCCGCGCCCTGCTGGATGTGGCCCTCAAGGGTGTCGTGGACGAGCGCGTCAGGGACCGGTTCGTGGCCGAGACGCGAGGCAATCCGCTGGCGCTGATGGAGTTGCCCCGCACTCTGTCGGCCGGCCAACTGGCAGGTGGCTTCGGACTCCCCGACGCCCCGGACGCGCGTGCGCTGACCAGCCGGATCGAGGAAGGCTTCCGGAGTCGCCTCCAGTCGCTGCCGCCCGAGTCTCGGCTGCTCGTGCTGACCGCCGCCGCCGAGCCGATTGGTGACGCCGCCCTGCTCTGGCGAGCTGCCGAGCGGCTGGGGATCGGTCCCGACGCAGCCGCACCGGCGGAGTCCGCCGACGTGATCGACATCGGTGCCCGAGTACGGTTCCGGCATCCGCTGATCCGCTCGGTCGTCTACCGGGACGCCTCGCCGGCGGACCGGCGCAGGGTGCACGGTGCCTTGGCCGAAGCCACCGACCCCGCAGTGGATCCTGATCGGCGAGCCTGGCACCGCGCCCACGCCACCGTCGGGCTCGACGAGGCGGTGGCCGCCGAACTGGAGAGCGCCGCCGAGCGGGCCCGGGCGCGCGGTGGTCTGGCCGCAGCCGCTGCCTTTCTGGAGCGAGCGGCCGGACTGACACCGGATCCGGTACGTCGCGCCGGGCGAGCGCTGGCCGCCGCCGGCACCAAGTTCCGGGCCGGCGAACCGGACGCCGCCTACGAGCTGCTCGCCGCCGCGGAGATCGGCCCGCTGGACGACCTCCAGAGCGCCCACCTCGCGCGGCTGCGCGCCCAGATCGTCTTCGCCCGCAGCCGCAGCAGCGATGCCGGTCCTTTGCTCCTCGACGCGGCCAACCGGCTCGAGGACCTGGGTGACCCGTTGGCGCGGGAGACATACCTGGAGTCGCTCAATGCAGCCATTTTCGGCGGCCGGCTCGGCGACGTCGTGAAAGCGGCCGAGGCAGCGCGCGCGGCTCGTCCTGCCCCTGCGCCGGCCGGCCCGATGGATCTCCTTCTGGACGGGGTCGCCACGCGATTCACCGAGGGGTACGGGGCCGCCGTACAACCACTGCGGAAGGCTCTGTACGCCCTCCGCGCGGACGCCACTCGCGGAGCGGCCAGGCTGGAGCACTGGCTGTGGCTGGCCTGCCCGGCCGCGCCCGAACCGGTCGCGCCCGAGCTCTGGGACGACGACGCCTGGCATGACCTGTCTACCCGCGCCGTCGAGTTCGGTCGAAAGCTCGGAGCCCTCGGTGTCCTCCCGGTGGCACTGTCGCACCGGGCGGGCGTTCACGTGCACGCCGGAGAGTTCGCTGCGGCGGCTTCACTCATCTCCGAGTCCGACGCCATCGCCGCGGCAACCGGCAGGGCGCCGCTGCGGTACTCCCGCCTGATGCTCGCCTCCTGGCGTGGCGAGGAGGGCGCAGCCATGACGACGATCGAGGCCGCGGCCAAGGACGCGACCGAGCGCGGCGAAGGCCGGGCGCTCGCATTGTGCGAGTACGTGACCGCCGTGCTCTACAACGGCCTTTCCCGGTACGACGCCGCCCTCGACGCAGCCCGCCGGGCCTGCGAGCAGGCGGATCTCGGATTCTTCGGCTGGTCCCTGGCCGAACTCGTCGAGGCGGCCGCGCGCAGCAATGCCGATGAAACAGCGGCCGAGGCACTGCAACAGCTCGAGCAACACGCGGGCCCAGCCGGGACCGACTGGGGCCTCGGGGTCCTGGCCCGGTCGAGGGCACTGCTCACCGTAGGCCCGGCCGCCGACGTCCTCTACCGAGAGGCGATCGAGCGGCTCGGCCGCACGCGGATCGCGGTACACCTGGCCCGTGCCCACCTTGTGTACGGCGAGTGGTTGCGCCGTGAGCAGCGTCGCCAGGATGCCCGGTTCCACCTGCGCGTCGCCTACGACAGCCTGGGCGACATGGGCGCGAAGGCGTTCACCGAGCGGGCTCGCCAGGAGCTCGTCGCGACCGGAGCGACAGCGCGAAGGCGGCAGGTGGAGACGCGTGACATCCTCACCGCACAAGAAGCGCAGATCGCCCAGCTGGCTGCCGGCGGGCTCACGAACCAAGAGATCGGCAGCCAGCTGTTCCTCAGTCATCACACCGTGGAATGGCATCTCCGCAAGGTGTTCACCAAGCTGGCCGTCACGTCGCGAAAACAGCTCTCCGCGACCCTGATCGACGCCGCAAGCCCGGTCTCGGCGGTCTGACCTACTTGACGCCGAGTGCCTTCCGGAGCACGTGGATCGCCTGCTCTATCGCCCCTGTGACGGCCGCGGACTCACGCAACGGGTTCAGCATCATGAAGTCGTGAATCGTGCCGTTGTAGCGGACGCTCGTGGTGCGGACGCCGGCCTCGGTCAGCTTGCGGGCGTACGCCTCGCCCTCGTCGCGCAGTACGTCGTTCTCGTCGACGATGACGAACGCCTCCGGCAGACCGGCGAGTTCGTCGAGCTCAGCCCGCAACGGCGACACGGTGCTCTCGCCGCGTAGGGTGTGGTCCGGCAGGTAGGCGTCCCAGAACCAGGCCATTCCCTTGGCGGTCAGGAACGGTCCGTCGGCGAACTCGCGGTAGCTGTCGGTGTCCTGCGCGGCATCGGTCACCGGGTAGTACAACGACTGGTGCACGAAGGTGACGTCTCCGCGCTGCTTGGCCAGCATGGTCACCGCCGCGGTCATGTTGCCGCCGACCGAGTCGCCCGCGATCACCAGCCGGCTCGGGTCGAGGCCTTCGTCGCGGCCGTGCGCGGTGATCCAGCGGGCGGTGGCGTACGCCTGCTCGATCGCGACCGGGTACTGCGCCTCCGGCGAGCGGTCGTACTCGACGAACACGACCGCGGCCTCGGCGCCGACGGACAGCTCGCGGACCAGCCGGTCGTGGGTGCCCGCGTTGCCGAGGATCCAGCCACCGCCGTGGATGTACAGGATCGTGGGCAGCAGCCCTTCGGCGCCGACCGGCTTGACGATCCGGACCCGGACGTCACCGACCTCGGCCGGTACCGTGATCCACTGGTCGTCGACGGTGAGCTTGTCGATCGGTGCTGCCTGGATGTCGTCGAGGACCTTGCGGGCCTCTTCCTTCGACAGCTGGTAGAGGAACGGCGGTTGCGACGTCGCGTCGGCGATCCCCTGCGCCGCCTCCTCCAGAACGTGCTTGGCCATCAGATTGTCCTTCCTTTGATACAGGTTCTAGTTGGGGTCAGCTGCGCGCGGCCTGCTCGATCACCTTGGTGACGGTCTTGGGGTCGGACATCAGGCCGAGGTGCCCGGCGTCGTACTCGGTGATGGTGGCGCCGGCCCGCTTGGACATGATCCGCTGCTGACTGGCCGGGATGATCTGGTCCTTGGTGCCGATCGCGCTCCAGGACGGGATCGTCTTCCAGGCCGGGGTTGCGGATGGCTCGTTGAGTGCTCCCAGTGCGCCGGGTCGCTGGGTCGCGTAGACGAGATCCTTGTCGTGGACGCTCAACCCGGTCGCGAACGACGTGAAGACGGTCGACCGCTTGAGGTACACGTCGGTGGTCGGGCCGGGCGGCAGCGTGGGCGGTACGAGGTCGAAGATGGTCGCCGGGTCGGCCGAGAGCGCGGAATCCGGCCCCACGAGCTGGAACGGGGTCTCGCCGGTGTCCGGTGCGAAGGCGTTGATGTACACGAGAGCCTTGACGTTCGCGAGCCCGGTGGCCGCGTCGGTGATCACGAAACCGCCGTACGAGTGGCCGACCAGCACCACCGGTCCGATCAATGTTTGCAGGAAGGCCCGCACCGACGCCGCGTCGCCTGCTACCGAGCGCAGCGGGTTGGGGATGGCGCGGACCGTGTACCCGTCCTCCTGCAGTCGCTCGGTGACGCGGTTCCAACTCGAGGCATCCGCCCAGGAGCCGTGCACCAACACGATGGTCGGCTTCGCTCCACGCTGCTCTCCGGCAGCGCTCTGCACCGGGTTGATGCTCGCCAGTGCCAGCGCCGCGGCAGTCAGCAGGAACGCCAGGCTGCGCCCGCGTCCTTTGGGTCGGCGAGCGGGGTTCCTCAGGGGAATTCTCATGGATCTGTCCACTTCCGTGCGGGGGACAGCCGACCGCGTGCCGGCCGGCTCATCAATACGTCCGCGCACGGACCCGCGATGTGACAGCCCGGTCCCCCCGGACATGCAAAGATGTTGCTTGCAGCAACAGAGCCCGAACCGACGGCCCGCGGGTGCCGTCCGCTGCCGGCCGGAGGTTGGGCTGCGGCCCTCCCACCGGCGCCGATCTTGCGTCCAGGGGCTGGACTTCGGTGCCTCCAGCATCGACAGTGGATCTCATCCTGCGGATTCGTGGGGTGGGGGGAAGTCCGACATGGTCGATCTTCAGGGGGCGGTTTCGCCGACCCCGCCGGAGGGTGTGGCGGCAGCGGAGGGGGCTGCGGGCGCGCCGCGAGGCGGTCTGGTTGCGCGGTTGCTGGGGGACTGGGAACGCGCTGTAGCCGTTGCCATCGGTATCGTGACTCTGACCGCGGCGCTGCTCACGTACGTCGCAGTCGGCCAGGATGACGCGGCCGCGGAGGCGCGCGGTCAGGCCACGCTGCAGACGCTGCAGCTTCAACGTCAGCAGGCGGTGGCCGCTGTCCGGGTGCAAGCCGAGTCCGCTGCGGCGAGTCGCTACCGTCGGACGCTCGCCGAGGCCGAGGCGCTGGAGTCGCAGGCGACCACGGCCCAGTCGGCCGAAAACGCAACTCGAGCCGCGCAACTGAGAGCCGATGCGCTGGTGCTGCGCAGCATGGCTGATGCCTTCCGGGAGACGACCTTCGACGTGACCCGCCTGAGTGGTCCGACGTCGTCCGCGACCTATGACACCGAGCGTCGACTTGACACGGTCAAAGGGTACGAGTCGTTCGAGGAACTGCAGCCGGACCAGCCCGCTGCTACCACCCGGGTCGCTGAGGGCCGGCATGCGCAGAGCATCCGCACCATGGTGGCGGTCGTCATGCTGCTCGTGCTCGTGCTGCTGCTGACCGTCGGCCGGGTCGTGCGTCCTCGCTGGCGGAAGGCTGTACTCGCGGCAGCCACGACAGGGTTCGTGATCGTGACCGTCGGAGCAGCCGTCAATCTGGCCGTCGGCGGCTGATGAGAAGCGGAGCATGCCATGCCTGTTCCCGAGGCGCAGATCGAGATACCGGAGATCGAGGCGCTGGACACGACGTTCAAAAAGGTCATCGCCTGCTCGGCCGCGCTTCTCGTGCTGTTCGGGAGCCTGCTGGCTCTCGCCGCGAGTCGTGCGAGCGAGCACGAGCAGGACCTGTCGGCTCGTGCGCAACAGGCGTCGATCACTGCCCTCGCCGACTACGGCGCGGCGTACGTAGAGATCTCGAAGGTGGCCGGCAATGATGCCGAAGCCCGATCGCTGCGCCAGCGAGCGGAGTTCGCACGGGTTGCATCGTCGCTCACCGGATCGGACGCGTATCTAGCTGCGGCGCAGGCTTGGGACAGGTCGTCGAAGGCACTGGCGGACCTCGCGGTGAAGGAGACGGACGGGACGCATTTTGCCGATGTGAACCGAGCGGCGGCCGACCGCCTCTTCCAGCCGCGGGTGACCGCGCTCCGAGCCGACGCGCAGCGGGAGACCGCGACGGCGTGGGGCGCGAAAGCAGACCGGTATGTTCTGGGAATCACCTTGCTTGCGGTGGCTCTCGCGCTGTTGGGGCTGTCGCTCACGCTGACTGAGGGTGTTCGGAACGTGGTGGTGGTCCCCGCCGTCATGATCGCGGGCTTCGCGGCACTGGTCGGTGTCGCTGCCGCTGTCCAACGGCCTCACGTCACTCCAGATGCGGCGGTTGTCGCTCTCGCAGAGGGCGACAAGCAGATGGTGCTGTCCCAGCCCGACGCTGCCATCGAGTCGTACACCGCGGCGATACGGCTGCGTGGAGACTATGCGCAGGCCTATCGGGCCCGCGCGACTGCATTCGAACGCGCCGGCAGCCCTGAGAACGCCGTTTACACCATCACCATGGTCGACGAAAAGTATCGGCTTCGAGCCATCGAAGACCTGGACCGGGTACTCGACCTCAATCCGGTTCCCGACTACCTGTCGCTCGTCAACCAGGGCGCCAACCTCTTTCACCTCGGGCGGTATGCCGAATCCGAGGAGCTGACTCGCAGGGCGCTGGAGTCCAACGACCGACTGCCGCTGCCGTGGTCGAATCTGGGGCTTGTCCAAGCAGCCCAAGGCAGGGAAGCTGACGCCCGAGCGTCGTACGCCGAGATGAGTCGGCGCGCGGCCGGCAGGCCCGACCCGGTCGAACAGGCTGATCTGTACGCCAGTGCACGCACCGCGCTGGAGATCCTGGCCGCGATGGAGCCGGACCGGAAGAACTTGGTGCGGGAGCTCCAGGGAACGCTGGTGGCTGACCAAGCGGAACAGGTCTCGCCCGGCCCGAACCCGGCGGGAGCGGACGCGAAGATCTCGGCGCTGAAGCTGACCGCCAGTGGCCCCTACCTCGTGGCGACGTACGACCGAGCGAACCTCTCCGCGCAGTCGCGGGTTTCCTGGATCGGTTACATCAGGCGCAGCCCGGACGAGCCTTGGCAGCAGCGAATGAACCTCGTCGCGATCGCCCGGCTCAGCGCGGCGTCTCCGGGCCGGCAGATTCTCGTGGACCGCGGCTGCACGGGTCGTGGTGAATACCGCCTCGATGCCTGGCTCGATGACCGGTTGCTGGCCACCGCCACTGTGACCACGACCGCCGCGGCCACGTCGTACACGAGTTCCTATGACCCGGCGGGCGGCATCTCGGCCTGTCGTCCTACCGGCTGGAGTATGGATGACGCGCTGCCAGGACGAGTTCGGCTGTCCTCCAACGAGGAAACGCTGACAGTACGTACGGCGCCGCTCCCGGCGGAGCTCCTCGACAGATCCGCGAGCCTCGTGGCCGGGACAGCGCTGGACACCGAGTCCAGCTGCGTTGGGCTGGGCGCACCCACGGCGCAATCGTTCGGTTCGGTGGGCGGTATAGACGGCGTCGTCCGCGTTTACAGACAGCAGAAGGGTGGCGGCCGCGCAGTCCTGTGCTGGGCCGGAGTTGGCGCGGACAGCTCGCTCCGGGTGGTGATCGCCCAGTACCCGAGCACGACAACTTCCGCTGCACTCATCGGTGACCTGATCAATCGGCTGTCGTTCGACGTCCGCCAGAAGTGACTGCAGGTTCGTCCGCGCACCACCGCCGAGCCAGCACCCCGGCCTGCGAGTGATCATGTGGCCCGTTGGGCTTCTTCGTGTCTGCGCCGGCCTTCGCGGAGTTCGAGAGCCGCCAGGAGGACGCGCCGGACCAGGCCCGCGAGCGGGTCATCGGCGCCGGCGATGTCGTCGCTGACCGCGGCCAGGATGGCGTCGAGGTGGTCGCCGGTGGCAGCGGTGGTGCTGACCACGTCGTCCATGAGTTGGATGGCTTTCCGCAGCGGGTCTGAAGGCTCGTTGAGGTCGAACGTGGCCCGCCAAAGCGAGCCTGCGGCGGCGTCGCTCAGAACTGCGGCAACCCGGCCGGGCGCGTACGCCAACGCCTCGGCTACGGCCTCGGCCCAGCCGCACAGGATTGTCAGGTCGTCGACATTCAGCGGCGTCGGACCTGACAGCTGCTGAACCGGCGTCTCATCTTGGGAGCCAGTCGGCGCCGGGCGGATCTGATGCTGGCCAACGGCGTAGAGGTCGACCGCGTTCTGCACCGGGCGACGCCCGTCGTTGCTGTGCCGCTGCGCGGGGCTGACGCATGCGGTCAGCAGAACGCCCTGTGCCCCGGGCTCCAGCGGGATCTCGTTGAAGCCGTTGCTGGGGTCTTTCCACAGGCCGACTACACGTGCGGCAGCGAGTCCGCCTGGACGGCACCGGTCTACCAGGCCCCACGCGCTGAGGGTCAGTACGGCGGAACCTGGGTCGTCGGCAAATACGCTCGCGTAGCGAGCGGACCATCGCGATGCGAGCTGCGGCCCGTCGAGAAGCGGCGCCACGATCCCCGTCGGGCCGATCGCGCGGATGAGGTCGGAGACTTCGTCGTTCTGCGCAAGGTCCTCGCAGATCAGGACTACTACGGTGAACCCTTCGCCGAACTCGATGAAGTGGAGAACGCGTCGGGGTGCGTTCACGGCTTCCCACCACCGCATCGCGGGGTGCAGCTCTCCTCCGAGGTGGTACTGATAGATCTGCCCGGCGTCCAACGACCATCGATGATGCTTGTTCTGGCGGACGTGGAACCAGCCGGTGCCGAAGCCCTCCAGCGGTCGGGAGCGGCCCTTCTCCAGTTGCGGTGACAGGCCCCAGTGCACCCAGTTGTCGGGGAACTCGTCGAGCGGTGATCGCTGTCGGCGTACGCCGGTGGCGAGCGAGGCGACACCATGTGACTCGAGTAGTGCCTCCAACGGCGCAAGCTCATCCTCCGCGAGCGCGCTTTCCGGCAGGCACACCACGTCGATGCTGTCGACCTCGTTGCGAGCGGCGACCAGCATCCGGTCGACCAGATCCAGGTCGAGTCGCTCGGCGGGGTCGAAGTCGAAGAATCCATACGGTTCGTCGGTATCGCGCTGCGCGGAACCTTCGACGGGGCGAAAGTCGCTTGCGCGGATCTGCAACGGCCACGGCAGCAGCAGGAAGTTGACATGATCGGCGCGAGGCTCGGTGCCGCGCCGACGGGCCGGCAGTTTGTGCCATCGCACGCAGACGCTCGGCCCCTGCGCGGTCGCGTACCGGGACATGGATCGGATGGAGGTTCCTGGCCCTGTAGGCGTGCGCACCTTGGGCAGCACCAGCACCGCGTCGGGCGAAATGCGCGCGAGTGTGCCGCGCTGCGCGAGCAGCTCCCGAGCGCGGCCCCGATAGCCGCACCCGAGGGGATTCGAAGCGGCCAGGGCGACGCCGAGCCCGGCGCACGCCTCATCGGCGATGGCGTGCAGCGTCAGCAGTGCCGCGCACAGGTCCCAGTCGGCGCCGGTGGAAAGCTCCTCCAGCGGCGTCGTCGCTGCGGCGACCACGATGTCCATCATGCTGACAAGCAGCGGCGGAACCGGTTCTCCGGGCGCATCGACGACGCCACTCCACGCGCGGCCGACCGCCTCGACCGTCGTCGACCACCGGCTTCGTGATTCGGGCGGCCACTGTCGCCCAGGCGGCGGCGACAGCGCGAAGCGAAAGGCCCCCGACCGCTCCAGCAACAACGACGTCAGCGCGAAGAGGTCCGGCGGCCACTCCAGAAGCTCAGCGCTCAGTGGCCGGCCGCTCATCGCCTGCCAGAGCGACCCCGCGGTCGTCCGCCGCGGTTCGCCCGCGCCCAACTGGTACTCGACCATCAACCCGCCTCCGCCGACGTCGACGCCCGTACCTGCTCCAGCCAGCCTAAGGCTAAGGTCCGCCCGCGGTTCTGACCGACGATCCAGCCGAGATCGACGGGACAGGTCGGGACTGGGGGACCCATGACGTTGGGACGCGGGGGCGAGGAGGTTGGGGTCAGGCCGGCCGAACGCGCCGGTGTTGGAGGGGACCTGAAATGCTCACCACCTACCGTGCGAGGGTTGGGGCCGCGACCGGTGCGGCGTTCGTCGCCGCGATCTTCATCGGCAACAGCATGGCCACCGCCGGGCAATCTCAGTCGAGCCACCCGAGTGGTCAGGAAGTGCTCAGCGATGCGGCGCGGGCCGCATCGAGTACGTCGGCGACGGTCGGCTTCGTGCTGGAGGTGACCGGATTCGTGCTGTTCATGATCTTCGTCGGCTACCTGTGGGGGGTGCTGCGGCGGGACACAGGCGGAAGGGACACCGCTGCCGGGACGAGCTTGGTCGCGGCGATCACGATGCTTGCGATCAAACTGGGTTCCGCGGCCCCGATCATCGCGCTCTCGGTGGATCGCGACCATCTCTCCCCGGAGCTCGCCCAGGTCCTCAACGACATCAACGGTTCGGCCTTCATCGTGAGTTGGCTGCCGTTCGCCGTGTTCGTCGGGTCACTGGCCGTGGCTCTGCACGTCGCTGGGCTGGTGGGCCGTCCCACGGCGTACGTCGGTCTGGTCGTCGGCGTTGTCGGTGTGGGCCTGGCGGTGCTCGGCTTCAAGGATCCGCTGGGCGCGAACCCGCTGGCGTTCCTGGCGGGAATGCTGTGGCTGGCGGTCGTGGCGGTCCGGCTCGCGGTGCGGCCCGGCCTCCGGCGCGGATCCGGGCAGCGGGCGGCCGATTCGGCGCTCGTAGGCGCCTGAAGAAGACCTCATGGCCAACTGGGGCGGGTCGCGGGACGATGAAGCGGTGGTGACCGACAACGCCGAGCAACGTTCCGCGACCTGGGTCTGGGTCGCGGTCGTGGTCGCCGTGCTCGACACGATCGCGGTCGCGGTCGCGCTCTGGGTCGCGGTCGCGGCCGACCTGAAGCTCGACATCGTCGGCACCGGGTCGTGGATCAACCTCGTCGCCGGGCCGGCGTTCCCGTTGCTGGCGGCCCTTGTCCTGCGCCGGAGCGCGCAGGACCGGCCGCCGCACCAGGATCGGCTCGCCTGGCTCTTCCTGGGCTTCGGGGTGCTGTGCGCCGCGACCATCGTGCTGCACATCTACGCCGACTACGCGCTGCGGAACGGATCGCCCCTCTCCGTCCCGAGCGCGTGGGTTTCCAGTTGGTTGTGGATCGGAGTCCCGGCCGGGCTGCTCCTCATCCTGTTGCTGTTCCCGACCGGCGAGCTGCCCGGACCGCGGTGGCGGGTGGTCGCGGCCTTGGTGGGAGTTGCCGCTTTCGCCGTGTGGATCAGCGTTGCGCTGGCGCCCGGGCCGATGACCGACTTCGCCGGCGACCATCCGAACCCTTTCGGTTGGCACTCCGCGGCGGACGCCCTTGGCGTGCTCGGGTCTGCCGGCATGGTGTCCCTCGCGTGTGCCGCGATCGGCACCGTGGCCGCGGTCGTGTGGCGGTTCCGGCGCGGTGACGCCGCAGTACGGTCGCAGTTGCGATGGCTGGTCGTCACGGTCGGGGTCATCGCACTGACGATCGCGCTTCCTGTTCCCAACGGCCTCGCGGGGGCAGCTCTGGTGCTGAACGTGGTCGCCACGTTCCTTCTCCCGGTGGCACTCGGCGTGGCCCTCACCCGCCGCGACGGCCTCCTCCTTCCACGGGTGCTCGTGTACGGCCTGCTCTCGGTGCTCCTGCTCATCGCCTTCCTGACCATCGTCGGCCTGGCAGAGGCGCTGTTCGGCGCGCGCGCCGAGGGCGTAGCCGGCGTCGTGGCCGCAGGTGTGGTCGCGGTGGCCTTCGCCCCGCTGCGAACCAGGCTCCAGCACGCGGTCGACCGACTCGTGTACGGCGACAGAGGCGACCCCTACGAGGCGCTGTCGGATCTCGGTCGCCGACTCACCTCGAGTCCCGACGATTTGCTCAACGAGGCGGTGCTGTCGGTGGCACATGCGCTTCGCGCGCCGTACGCGGCTGTCATCCTCACCGGCGACACGGCGCCGACCGCAGCGGTGGGAACGCCCACCGGGGACGAGATCGTCGTGCCGTTGTCCGTGCGCGGGTCTGACGTCGGCTCACTGCAGGTCAGCCCGCGCGGCCCACGCGAACGGTACGGCGAGCGCGACCTCGCACTGGTGTCCGACCTGTCGCGCCACATCGCTGTCGCGGCGCATGCGGCCGCGCTGACTCGCGACCTGCTGCACTCCCGCGAGTCGCTCGTGATCGCGCGGGAGGAGGAACGCCGCCGGATCCGTCGGGATCTCCACGACGGACTCGGGCCGGCTCTGGCCGGGATCGCCTTCGGCATCGATGCTGCGCGCAACAATTTGACCCGCGACCCGGCCGCGACCGATGCCGCGCTGGCAGGACTGAAGGCCGAGGTGCAGACGTCCGTCGCCGACGTACGCCGGCTCGTCTACGACTTACGGCCGCCGGCCCTCGACCAACTCGGGCTGGTGCCGGCCATCGAGGAGTACGGCGCCCGGCTGGTCGAACGCGGCGCCCTCTTGGTGACCGTGTCGGCACCCGACCTGCCTCCCCTGCCCGCGGCGGTGGAGGTGGCGGCGTACCGGATCGCCGTCGAGGCGCTCACCAACGCGGCTCGGCACTCCCGTGCGCGCACCTCCAGGGTCTCGTTCGAGATCGACGACTCGACCCTGCGGCTCCACGTCGACGACGATGGCGACGGCGTACCGGACCAGCGCACGTACCGCGGCAACGGACTCGGGATGTCCGCGATGGCCGAGCGAGCCGCCGAGCTGGGCGGAACCTGCTCGGTCGGCCCTCGGCCCGGTGGCGGCACCGCGGTCACAGCGGAACTTCCCTTGCGGAGCGCGCCATGACCCGGACCCGGGTGATCGTGGCGGACGACCACCCGACGTTCCGCCGGGGTCTGGGGGCGTTGTTCGACAGCCTCGAGAACGTCGAGCTCGTCGGTGAGGCGGCGGACGGCGAGGCCGCTGTCGAGCTCGCCGCACAGCTCGTACCCGATGTCGTAGTCATGGATCTCAACATGCCGGGCGTCAACGGCGTCGAGGCAACCCGCCGGATCCTCGGCGCGAACCCGGATATCGCGGTCCTGGTGCTGACCATGCTGGACGAGGACGAGTCGGTGTTCGCCGCGATGCGCGCCGGTGCCCGCGGCTACGTCGTGAAAGGCGCCGACACCGAGGACGTACTCCGGGCGCTGGAGTCGGTAGCCCGCGGCGACGCGGTCTTCGGACCCGCGATCGCGAGCCGTGTGCTGGCCTACCTCACCCGGCCGCTGTCGGCCCGCGACCCCGTCCTGTTCCCCGAACTGTCCGACCGTGAGCGCGAAGTGCTCGAGCTGCTGGCCCGAGGGATGTCGAACAGCCAGATTGCCCGCACGCTCGTCATCGCCCCCAAGACCGTACGCAACCACCTGAGCAACGTCTTCACCAAGCTCCAGGTCCGCGACCGCAACGAGGCGATCGAACGCGCCCGCCGTGCCGGCCTCGGCCAAGCCGACAACCCACGCCCCAAGTCGAATTCGAACCTGCGACCAACAGACTAAAAGGCCGCGCGTTGCCGCGTCACCAGTCGACTCCCTTTCGCGTCACGAACCCTGTCATGCGATCTTCGACGGCATATCGGGTGAAGCATGAGTTGTGCCAGAGTTACCGATGTGCCTTCGGGTCCGCCGCTCTTGGCCTCGCCAGGTTGTGCTGATAGGCGAAGATCACGGCCTGTACGCGGTCGCGCAGTTCGAGCTTCATCAGTACGCGGGCGACGTGGGTCTTCACGGTCGTCGCGGAGACGACCAGCTCGTCGGCGATCTCCGCGTTGGTCAGGCCGCGGGCGAGCAACGCGAGCACCTCACGCTCGCGGGAGGTTAGTCCGGCCAGTCGCTGCTCGGCCCTGGGGTCGAGCGTCCGCGGACGATCCAGGAACGAGTCGATCATCCGCCGGGTCAGCGAGGGTGCGAGCAATGACTCCCCGGCGTACACGGCGTGGATACCGGCCACCAGCAGCTCGGGCCGCACATCCTTGAGCAGGAACCCGCTGGCTCCCGCCTTCAGCGCCTCGTACACGTACTGGTCCATGTCGAACGTCGTCAGCATGACCACGCGGGCGCTGCTGTCCGGGTCCGCGGTCAGTATCCGGGTCGCCTCGATGCCGTCCGTCCCGGGCATCCGAACGTCCATCAGCACGATGTCGGGCCGCAGCTCGCGGGCCTTGTCCACGGCGTCGTCGCCGTCGACGGCCTCGCCGACGACCTCCAGGTCCTGCTCGATCTCGAGGATCAGCTGGAAGCCACGGCGGACCAGTGCCTGGTCGTCGGCGATCAGCACGGTGATCATGGCGTCCCGACGGTCCCCGGCTCGGCGAGGTCGTCGCGCTCGAGTGGCATGGTGGCGACCAGCTCGAAGCCGCCCTGCTGACGCGGCCGGGCGAGCAGGCTCCCGCCGTACACCGCAACGCGCTCCTTCAGGCCCAGCAGTCCGTGCCCGGCCTCGGTGCCCGTCACCGCAGCCTGTCCGTCGTCGCGTACGGCGACCTCGAGATGCTCGTCGCGGTACTCGATCGACACCTCGACCCGGGTCGGCGACGCCGCGTGCCGGAGGGTGTTGGTGAGGCCCTCCTGGATCAGCCGGTACGCGGTGAGGTCGAGTCCCGGCGCCACCGGCCGCCGTACCCCGGTCACGTGCAGTCCGACGGTCAGGCCGCCGGAACGGAACTTCTGCACCAGCCGGTCGATCTGGGCCAGGCCGGTTGGTGGCTCCCTGTCGGTCGTGTCGCCGGACTGTCGAAGCATGCCCACCATCCGTCTCATCTCGACGAGGGCTTCCCGTCCGACCGCCTCGACAGTCTCCAGCGCCTCGCGCTCGACGCTCTGCCCAGGGGCGAGCCGGCGCCGTACCGCAGAAGCCTGGACGGTCATCACACTGACGCTGTGCCCGATCACGTCGTGCAGCTCCCGGGCGATCCGGTTGCGCTCCTCGGCGACCGCGCGGGACGCCCACTGCTGCCGGGCCAGGCGGCGCTGCTCGGCGTTCTGCAGCTGGCTGCGGACCAGGGCCCCGACCAGCCAGGCGATCACCCATGGTGAGAGCCATACGAGGGCGTGCGCCTTTGCCTCGAGCGTCGGGTTCGACGGGTCCAGGCCGGCCCAGACGACCCAGAGCAGGACGACGAGTACCAGGCCCCACCAAGCCGGGCGGCGACGCTCCCACCGCGCGACCGAGTAGGCAGCCACGATGCCCGGGATCGCGACCCCCTGACCTTCGGGTGAGCCGAACACGGCGAACTCGGCCGCGCTGACCACCAGGATCGCCGTCAGGCAGGCCAGCGGGTTCCGGCGACGCAGGACCAGTAGGGCGCCGGTCACGACGTATAGCAATGCCTCTGCCCAGTGCGGGCCCTGCCGGTGCGTCGCGCCGATGCCCCAGAACGCTTCCAGCACGCCGAGGGACGCCACAACCAGCGCGATCGTGACATCGAAGGCCCAGCTCCGACGGCTCATGTGTCGACGATAGATCCACCCAAGGAGGCAGCGCGTCCTCCGGCCGGAGGACAGGGACTCGCCCGGACGGACGATCCCGAAAACGTGACCCCGGATGACGCCTCCGACGCGGTGTCTTTCCTACCGTCGAAAGGCGTTCCATGACGGGGCGCCACAACCACAGGAGGAAGAATCATGCACGCAATTCCCCGGACGGCCGGAATCGGCCTCCTCGTCTACGGTCTCGGCACCGCGATCGCTTTCGTAGGGGCAGGAGCCCCGGGCGGTGACTACGAAGGCTCGCTCGTCAACGACTACATCGCCACCAGCCATTTCGCCCCGGCGTTCGCGTTCTGGTACGTCGGGGCACTGGCCGCCCTCGGCCTGCTCGTGTTCGGCCACGGCCTGCGGAACCTCCCCTCGGTCGGCGGCTTCCTTGAGGGTCTGGCCATCGCGGCCACTGCGACGAGCGTCGTCGGCGTCTTCGTCTCCGGCGGACTTGAGGTCGCGATGGCCGAGGGAGGCAGCGCGGTGCGGGCCGGTGTGCCGCATCCTGTGATCTATACGATCACCGAGATCGGCAACCTGCTGGCCATCTGCTCTCCGGCGCTGTTCGTCGGCGTGGCCGCACTTGTGCTGGCTCGTCGATCTGCCCTCCCAGGTTGGCTTCGTGGCTTCTGCGTCGTCGCGGGACTGTGCGGCATCCTCGCGCCCTTCTACTTCACCTACTTCGTGTTCCTGCTCTGGACCGTCGTCGCGGGCGTGTTCCTCATCGCGTCGAGGACCACGCGCCCGGTTGTGGAGCCGGCAGACTCACTGGTGTGACAGCTCCGCACGCAGCGATCAGGCCGGGCCGGTAACGAGCCCGCAGACCTCAGCAGGCAATGTGCCTTAGGGCCTGACCCGACCACTGATGAGTCGATCAGCCGTTCTCGTACGCACTGGCGTTCGCCGTCGGTGGCCGTTGCTTTATTCCTAGGGCATTCGCCGCGTCGTGTGCACTCGTCAGGGCTACTCGGCCCCTGATGTTGCCCGTGCTGGCGACGTTGGAGCCGCCGCCGGAGGGCCTCGGCGTGGCGCACTGGTCGTCGCGGCTGCCGGCCGACCACCTCGGTGGGATTTCGCATGTGTGGGTCGGCAAGACCTGGAAGAGTGCACTTCACCCCGACCAGCGGCGCTCAACGTCCCGACGCTGACGACCGCGGTTGCGTGCTCGGCTACGTGCTCTGACGAGGACGCCGACGGTGCATCGTGGCACCGCGATTTCTGACGTGCCGGAGCAATCATCGAATATCCTCGGAGGGCGTGCTGACACGCGGCGGGCAGACGGCAGGAGGCCTCCGATGAAGGGTGATCGAGTCGAGATCGTCGTCGATATCGGAGATGCCACCCGGACTTACGAGATGGTGGCGACCAAGGCTGGACGTCGAGTAGAGACTGCCGTACGACGTAGCTTGGTCGAGGTCACCGAGCTGACCCGTAGCGGCGCCGTGGTCCGCACAGCACGGTTCATGGCGAGTCGAGTCGTTGCCCTGGTGGAACACCCCGCAAAAGAAGGCAAACCGATCGATCCCGACGATCAATAGCCGCTGCCTCCGCCGTCCCCGACGATCAGCACAGTTCTGTCGGTGCAGCAGATGGAGGGACTGAGGTCTTTGCTGAATAAGGCCTCGGGAGATGATGCGTCTACCGACCGACAGGTGATGGTCAGGCCCCCTGGTCCTCGGCCAGGGTGGGGTCCAGTGCTTCACCCTGGGGCGAGGCCTGTCGCCGGCGGGTCAGGATGCGCTGAGCAACGCGGTATGGGCCGGTTGATCGGTGTGGCCGGATACACCAGGGCTGTGCTGTACAACGGGCTCGGGAACTCCCCGGCCGCGTTGGAGGCGGCCCGGCGGGCGGTCGTGTACCGAGATCTGACCGCGCACGGGTGGACGCTCAGCGAGCTCGTCGAGGCGGCGGCTCGCGCCGGCGAGGTGGCGTTGGCCGCGCAGGCGCGGGACAGCCTCGTCGAGTGGACCTCGTCCGGCACGCCGTGGGCGCTCGGTGCACGGATGCTCGCCGACGCGCTCGCCGGACCGGCGGCGCAGGCCGACGACCGTTATCGCGCGGCGATCGACCAGTTCGGTCGCTGCAAGCTCACGCTGATGGAAGCGCGGGCCCGGCTTGCTGTACGGCGAATGGCTGCGCCGGGAGAACCACCGTGGTCAAGCCCGCACCGAGCTGCGGGCGACGCATGCCGCGTTCACCGCGATGGGCGCGGAGGCGTTCGCCGAGCGGGCCAGGCGAGAACTGGCCGCTACCGGCGAGACCGTGCGCAAGCGGACGCTGGGCGTGCCCGAGCAGCTGACCTCACAGGAGTCGCAGGTCGTCCGGCAGGCGGTGGCCGGGCGATCCAACCCGGAGATCGCGGCGGCGCTGTTCCTCAGCCCGCGGACCGTCGAATGGCACCTGCGGAAGGTCTTCGGCAAACTGGGCATCTCGTCCCGCCGAGAGCTCGCCGCCGCCCTAGGCGACCACTGACCGCCGGTGCGGTCCAGGAAGTCTTCTTCGTCGTCCGGCGCGCCTGATCCCTGTGCGTACGGTTGGGGCCGAGGGGGTTCAGGGGTTGTCCCAGCCGCGGCGCGGAGAGTGAGTGGCGGTCCGCTGGTCGCGGCTGCGGTAGACGATGTAGGGCCTGGTCAGGTAGCCGAGCGGGGCGCTGAAGACGTGGACCAGGCGGGTGAAGGGCCAGAGGGCGAAGAGGGTGATGGCGACGAGGCCGTGGAGCTGGAAGGTGAGGGGAGCTTCGGCCATCAGGGCAGGGTGGACGTCGAAGCGGAAGAGGCCGCGGAACCAGATCGAGACGCCGTCGCGGTAGTCGTAGTGGCCGAAGATGTTCGCGATCACCGTGTTCACGAGGCCGAGCATTATGACGGTGGCGAGGAACAGGTACATGACCTTGTCCATCCGGGTGGTTGCAGAGAACACCGGTCCGACCGTGCGGCGGCGGTAGATGAGGATAGCCAGGCCGGCGACCGTGGAGAAGCCGGCGATCGCGCCGATCGAGACGGCGAGGAAGTGGTAGAGACCCTCTGAGATGCCAACCGCCTCGGTCCAGGACTTCGGTACGCCGAGACCGATCACGTGCCCGAGGAACACGCCCAGGATGCCGAAGTGGAACAGCGGGCTGCCCCAGCGCAGCAGTCTGTTCTCGTACAGCTGCGAGGACCGGGTGGTCCAGCCGAACTTGTCGTAGCGGTAGCGCCAGAAGTGCCCGGCGACGAAGATCGTCAGGCAGATGTAGGGATAGACCACCCACAGGAACTCGCTCATCGGCGTGCTCCGGGAAACGTTGGCATCGGCAACGGTTGGGTCGCCGGGTCGAAGGCCGGTGTCGCGTACGGCGTGAGTCCGACTTCCTCCTGCGGTGGGCCTTCGGCGGCGAGGCGGTCGATCGCGGCGCGTTCGTCACCGGCAAGCGGCGGCAGTGTCGCGGTGATCCCTTGTACGGCGCCGTGCCAGGCGGACCCGGCCTCCGCGAGAGCCAGCCGAAGGATCTCGAGACCCGCGCGGTGATCGATCAGCAAGCGCCACCCGAGTCGCTGGTCGACAGTCGCCGCGTACTCCAGCACCACACAGAGGTGATCGGGCAGTTCGGTATCGTCCAGCACGAAGCCGGACCGCAGGTAGGTCTGCTTGAAGCGCAAGAGTGCGACTCCACGACGCCTGGTGTCTCCGTGGGCGAAGTAGGTCAGGTAGAGGGTGTGCCGTCGCCGGTTGTCGAACGTGTCGACGTACCGTTGCTGGAGCGCGGACAAGTCTTCGGATGCGAGCTCTCGAGCGGTGGCGCGGAGCGGATCCCCGACGGTCCGGGGGAGGCGGGCCGCTCCCTGCTGGATGAGTTGCAGCCGTGAGAGCAGTTCGTCATCGGGGTAGTCGAGCAGCAGCGATGCTGCCTGCCAGGCGATGGTGAGGTCGCGAGGGGGCAGTTGCGGGTTCGGGTACTTCATGGCTGATCGGCCTTCGGTGGGAAGAGGCCGTCCGGTTTGCCCTTGCCGTCCCAGTTCAGCAGGTTGACCCGGTCGGCGGTCTGCCGGTCCTTCAGCATCTGGAAGTTCTCGACCGCGATCGGGGTCGGTACGCCGGAACCCTCGCCGAACGGGCCCGATCCACCCATGCCCGGACCACCTTCGTAGTCGAGCGAGCACTCGGTCGCCAACTCCTCCAGCGCATGGGCCTGCTCGGCATGCGCCGGTGGGATCACGTAGCGTTCGTCGTACTTGGCCAGTGCCAGCAGGCGGTACATGTCGTACATCTCCTCCTCGGTCATGCCGACCGCGTGGGGGATGCCGCCGTCGGGATCGCGGCCGAGGTTGATGTCACGCATGTACGAGCGCATCGCGGCGAGCTTGCGCAGGACGAGATCGACAGGCTGTACGTCGCCTGCGGTGAACAACTCGGCCAAGTACTCGATCGGGATCCGCAGTGCGTCGATGGCGGCGAACAGGTTCTCCCGCTTCTCGGCGTCCTCGCCGGTCTCCCTGACGACGTCGACGACGGGAGACAGAGGCGGGATGTACCAGACCATCGGTAGGGTTCGGTACTCCGGATGCAGCGGCAGAGCGACCTGGTAGCGGTTGATCAACGCGTACACGGGCGATCGTCGAGCGGCCTCGATCCAGTCGTGCGGGATCCCGGCCCGCTCGGCGTCGCGTCGTACGTCGGGGTCCGAGGGATCGAGGAACACGTCCCGCTGGGCTTCGTAGAGTCCCTGCTCGTCCGGTGTCGACGCGGCGGCCAGGACCTTGTCGGCGTCGTACAGCATCAGGCCGAGGTAGCGCAGCCGGCCGACACACGTCTCCGAGCAGACCGTCGGCAGGCCGACTTCCACTCGCGGGAAGCAGAACGTGCACTTCTCCGCTTTGCCGGTGCGGTGGTTGAAGTAGACCTTCTTGTACGGACAGCCGGAGATGCACATCCGCCAGCCGCGGCAGCGATCCTGGTCGACCAGCACGATGCCATCCTCGGACCGCTTGTAGATGGCGCCGCTCGGACAGGAGGCGGCGCACGACGGGTTCAGGCAGTGCTCGCAGATCCGCGGCAGGTAGAACATGAAGGTCTGCTCGAACTCGAACTTGACCTTGTCGCCGACCTTCTTCAGCACCGGGTCTCGCTCTGCTGTCGCTGCGGAGCCACCGAGGTCGTCGTCCCAGTTCGCCGACCAGGAGACCTTCATGTTCTGCCCGGAGATCAGTGACTTCGGCCGGGCGACCGGCGTGTGCTGCTGGGCCGGCGCGTCGGTCAGCGTCGCGTAGTCGTAGGTCCAGGGCTCGTAGTAGTCCTGGATGGACGGCATCTTCGGGTTGGAGAAGATGGTCAAGAGCTTCTTCAACCGCCCACCTGCCTTGAGCGTGAGCCGGCCGCGCTTGGTGAGCGTCCAGCCGCCCTTCCACGTCTCTTGGTCCTCGTAGGTCCGTGGATAGCCCTGGCCGGGCCGGGTCTCGACGTTGTTGAACCAGACGTACTCGGTGCCGGGGCGGTTGGTCCAGGCCTGCTTGCAGGTGACCGAGCAGGTGTGGCAGCCGATGCACTTGTCGAGGTTCATGACCATCGCCATCTGCGCCATGACTCGCATCAGTAGGTCACCTCCTGGGAGCGACGCCGGATCACGGTGACCTCGTCTCTCTGGTTCCCTGTCGGCCCCAGGTAGTTGAAGGCGAAGGACAGTTGGGCATACCCGCCGATCAGATGTGTCGGCTTGATCAGCAGGCGGGTCAGCGAGTTATGGATGCCGCCGCGCTTCTTCGACGCCTCCGCGATCGGTACGTCGATCAGCCGATCCTGCGCGTGATGCATGTACACCGTGCCCTCGGGCATCCGATGCGAGACGATCGCGCGGGCCACGACGACGCCGTTGCGGTTGACCGCCTCGATCCAGTCGTTGTCCGCGATGCCGACCTTGGCGGCGTCCTTGTCGCTCATCCAGATGGCCTGGCCGCCGCGCGACAGCGACAGCATGAACAGGTTGTCCTGGTACTCCGAGTGGATCGACCACTTGCTGTGCGGCGTCAGGTAGCGAACCGTCACGCCGTGCTCGGTGACCGAGCCGATCTCCGGCTCGGCGAACAGTGCGCCCATGTCGAGTGGTGGACGGTAAACGGGCAGGTTCTCGCCGAGCTCTGCCATCCAGTCGTGGTCCAGGAAGAAGTGCTGGCGACCGGTGAGCGTGTGCCAGGGCTTGAGCCGTTCGACGTTGATGGTGAACGGCGAATAGCGCCGGCCGCCGGTCTCAGAGCCCGACCACTCCGGGGAGGTGATGACCGGCACCGGAGCGGCTTGGGTGTCGGCGAACGTGATGCGCTTGCCCTCGTGCTCCGCGGCCAGATCGTGCAGTGGTTTGCCGACCCGGGTCTCGAGTGTCTTGAAGCCCTCGGTGGCGAGGCGGCCGTTCGTCGTACCCGACAGGGCCAGGATCGCCTCGCAGGCGTGGATGTCGCGCTTCAGTGACGGGCGGCCGTCGGCCGGGCCGCCGCGGACAGCGCCGTTCTTCGCGCGCAAGTAGTCGACCGGCTCGGTCACGTCGTAGGTGACGCCCTTGGTTGTCGCGCCGAGCTTCTCCATCAGCGGGCCGAGGGCCGACATCTTGGCGGCAACGGCACCGTAGTCGCGTTCGACCTCGACGAGCTTCGGCATCGTGACACCGGGAATCGGGTCGCAGTCGCCGGCCTTCCAATCGCGAACGATGCCGTGCGGATTCGCCAGCTCGTCCGGCGTGTCATGCAGGAGTGGTACGGCGACGATGTCACGGCGTACGCCGAGATGCTGCTGGGCCAGCTCGCTGAACTTCTCGGCGATCGTCTGCCACGCGTCCCAGTCCGTGCGGGTCTGCCACGGCGGCGCGATGGCGGGGTTGAAGGAGTGGATGAACGGATGCATGTCGGTGGTGTTGAGGTCGTGCTTCTCGTACCACGTCGCCGCCGGCAGGACGACGTCGGAGAAGAGTGTCGTGCTGGTCTGCCGGAAGTCCAGCGTGAGCAGGAGATCCAGCTTGCCGCGCGGCGCCTCGTCGTGCCACTCCACCTCGCGCGGGCGGCTGCCCGCCGGTGCCTCGCCGGCTCGCAGCGACGAGCCGGCACCGAGGAGGTGCTCAAGGAAGTACTCGTTGCCCTTGGCCGACGAGCCGAGCAGGTTGGCCCGCCAGATCGACAGGATCCGCGGGAAGTTCTCGGGTGAGTCCGGGTCCTCACAGGCGAACCGGAGCGCTCCGGTCTTGAGCTGGTCGACGACGTGCTCGGCGACCGGCCGTCCCGCGGCGTGCGCCTCGTCGGCGAGGTCGTGCGGATTGCGGTTGAACGTCGGGTACGACGGCATCCAGCCGAGCCGGGCGCTGAGCGCGATCAGGTCGGCGGTGGTCTTCCCGGCCAGTTGTCCCTGTCCCGTCGTCGCGGCCAGCGTATCCGCACCGAACGGGTCGTAGCGGAACTGGTCGGTGTGCAGGTACCAGTAGGCGGTCTGGATCATCTGCCGTGGCGGCCGTGACCAGTCGAGCCCGAACGCGAGCTGAGCCCAGCCGGTGATCGGGCGGCATTTCTCCTGCCCGACGTAGTGAGCCCAGCCGCCGCCGTTCACACCCTGGCAGCCGGTCAGCGTGGTGAGCGCCAGGAACGCGCGGTAGATGGTGTCGGAGTGGAACCAGTGGTTCGTGCCGGCGCCCATCACGATCATCGAGCGGCCCCGGGAGTCCTCGGCGTTCTGCGCGAACTCGCGAGCGATGCGGGCAGCCGCTGCCGCCGGAACACCGGTGATGCGCTCTTGCCAAGCCGGAGTGTACGGCGCGAGGTCGTCGTACGAACTGGGCCAGCCGCCGGGCAGTCCGGGGCGGGCGACGCCGTACTGGGCGAGCATCAGGTCGTAGACCGTCGCGACGAGGTGTCCGCCGATCCGCCGCGCGGGGACGCCACGGATGAGGTCACCGGCTGCCCCGTCACCGGTGTCGAACCGCGGCAGCCGGAGCAGCACAGGCTCGGCGTCCCCGCCGGCCAGCGACAGCGCCGGATCCACCGGGCCAAGGTCGAGATTCCACTTGCCTTGGCCGGCCTCGCCGAAGCGGTGACCGAGCGAACCGTTCGGTACAACGGGCCGGCCGGTGGCCGAGTCCACCATCACGGTCTTGAAGTCGGCGTTCTCCTCCGAGAGGTCCGGGAGATCGGCCGCGGTGAGGAACTTGCCCGGCCGGTGCACACCGTTGCCTACGGCATCGAGCCGGACCAGGTAGGGGAGGTCGGTGTAGGTCTTGGCGTAGTGCGTGAAGTACGGCGTCTCGCGATCGACGAAGAACTCCTTCAGGATCACGTGTCCCATCGCCATCGCCAGCGCGCCGTCCGTACCGGGTGCCGCGGGCAACCACTCGTCGGCGAATTTCACGTTGTCCGCGTAGTCCGGTGACACCGCGATGACCTTCTGGCCGCGGTAGCGCGCCTCGGCCATCCAATGCGCATCCGGCGTTCTGGTGACCGGCAGGTTCGAACCCCACATGATCAGGTAGCCGGCGTCCCACCAGTCTCCGGATTCGGGTACGTCGGTCTGGTCGCCGAACACCTGTGGTGAGGCCACCGGGAGGTCGGCGTACCAGTCGTAGAACGACAGCATCGTGCCGCCGATCAGTGACGTGAACCGTGCGCCCGAGGCGTGCGACACCATCGACATCGCCGGGATCGGCGAGAACCCGGCGATCCGGTCGGGTCCCCATTTCTTCAGCGTGTGCACGTACGCGGCAGCGACGAGCTCGGTGGCCTCGTCCCAGGTCGCCCGGACGAGTCCGCCCTTGCCACGGGCGGACTTGTACTTTTGTGCGAGCGTTGGATTGTCGACAATGTGCGCCCAGGCGGCGACCGGATCGCCGTTGTACTGGGACTTGGCCTCGCGGTACATCTGCAGCAGCACGCCACGGATGTAGGGGTAGCGGATGCGCGTGGGGGAGTAGGTGTACCAGGAGAAGGCGGCACCGCGTGGGCAGCCGCGGGGCTCGTACTCAGGCTTGTCGGGACCGACCGAGGGGTAGTCGGTCTGCTGCGTCTCCCAGGTGATGATGCCGTCCTTGACATACACCTTCCACGAGCAGGAGCCGGTGCAGTTCACCCCATGGGTGGAGCGCACGACCTTGTCATGACTCCAGCGATCCCGGTAGAAGTCGTCGGCGCTCCGGCCACCGATCTTGTGCAGGGTGCGCAGGTCGTCGGAGACCACGCCCCTGGTGAAGTAGCGCCGAGTCCGGACCAAGGCCTCACTGAGCCCGCCATCCAGGCCGATGCCCGAGGCGTCGTTCGAGCCGTCCCCAGTGCTCATACAGCTCCCTCGCTAGTCGCTGTGCGGTGCTCGTGACGCGTCGGGTCGGCCGTCCTTCTCACGATCGTCAGGGTCAGCAGCAACGTCAAGGCCGCGGTGACCGAAAGCAACGTCAGGCCGATGCCGTACGACTGGGTGCGGCCGTAGACGTAGCCCATGATCAGCGGGGGGACGAAGCCACCGAGGCCGCCGGCCGCACCGACGAGGCCGGTCACGCCGCCGACCCGGGCCGGGTCGGTGACCTTCGCGACGAGCGCGAAAGTGGCTCCGCTGCCACCGCCGAGAGCGGCGGCCATGGACAGGAAGGCCGCGGTTCCGACGTGCTCGAGCAGGGGCGTGCTGGCGGCGACCGCCGCGCCCCCGGCGACGATCGCGTAGCAACCGGCGAGAACGGGCACCGGTCCGAAACGGTCCGACAGCCAGCCACCGATCGGTCGCATCAGGACGGCGACCACGACGAAGCCGGCCATCCGGTTCGCCGCGTCGGCGGCGCTCAGGTCGTACGCAGTCTTCAGGTACGACGGTAGGTAGACCGAGAAGGCCACATAGCCGCCGAAGGCGACGGCGTACAAGATGCAGGCCTGCCAGCTGATCGGGAGCTTGGCGTTCGCCACCAGCCGGGTCACGAACGATCCCTGCGCGGGGCGCCGGTTCGGCGCGTCCCGCAGTACCAGCCACGCCAGTACGGCGTACCCGGCCAGGACGCAGGCCGTGATCACGAACGGAACCCGGTGGCCGGCATTGCTGTACAGCTTCACGGTGGTCAGCGCGCTGATCGCCGTACCGCCCATACCCGCGCCGAAGATGCCGACCGCGAGACCTTTGCGCTCCGGCGGGAACCAGGCACTCACGAAGGGCACGCCGACCGCGAAGGTGGTGCCGCCGATGCCGAGGAAGAAGCCGCCGATCAGGAGTGCGCCGTACGAGTCGAGCCCGAAGAAGCCGATGAACAGGATCGGCACGATGGTCGCGGCGGTGACCAGCGGGAACATCACCCGCCCGCCGAACCGATCGGTCAGGGCACCGACCGGAATGCGGCCGAGCGAGCCGACCAGCACCGGTACGGCGACCAGCAGCGCGACATCCGACTCGGACAGCCGGCCGAGTGTGCCCTGGGTCCGGAACAGCGGCCCGAGCGGACTCAGCAGCGCCCAGGCCCAAAAGTTGACCGCGAACCCGACCGTGGCGACGGCAAGCATCACCCATGGTGCTCGCTCAGCTCTCTCCGCGGGGCGATCGACGTCGCGTCCGTTCATCGCAGGCTCCTCGCGCCGAATTCAGGTCTCGATCGTCGCGCGGCGCGGCGCGGCCGCCCCAGGGCCATCGGTCCCGCCGGGCTGCGCCGAAAGGCCCGGCTAGTGATCTCTCAAGGGCTGGCGCGCGAGGCCGTCCGCCTACAGGAGTCGGGCCTGACGCCTGTGGTTTGGCCACAGCCGTCGCCGGAGACTCGAGGTGACCGATGGGAGGGTCCGCGGTTGCGGCACGTCGTACGCGCACGACTTCGCTGAGCGACTCGGGCTGGACCTGGACCGACCGATGTGCCCGACGATCACCGAAGACGGGAGGAACGACGATGACCAAGACAGGTAGAGAGGCAGAGCAGAAGATTGCGATCGGCAACGAAGATCGCCGGCCACCGACCAGGGACGAGATCTGGCGACGGATGTCCAAGGCGTCCTTCGCAGTGCTGAGCCACGTGACACCGAACGGCGAGCCTCGGTCGAGTGGTGTCGTTTACACGACCGGGCGAGGCCGGCTGTACGTCGCGGTCGCACCGAACAGCTGGAAGGCGCTGCACATCCCCGCGACCGACCAGGTCGCGGTGACGGTGCCGGTACGGCGAGGTGGACTGCTGGCGCTCCTGTTCCCGATTCCACCGGCCACGATCAGTTTCCATGCCCGTGCGGTCGTCCACCCGGCCGGCCGCAGCGACATCACGTCGCTGTTGCCGGAGCTGGCGAAGCTGGTGCCGCCCGAACGATTGGCCGACTGCCGGATCGTGGAGATCGTCCCCGAGGGGCACTTCCTCACCTACGGCATCGGCACATCACTGCGGGCGATGCGCAACCCGGCCACCGCTCGATCCCGGGTCCCGGTGAACTGAGAGAGGCCCGAAAGGGCCCGGCGAGCCGGGAGATCAAGTGTCGTGGCCGGAGTCAGTCGACCGGCGACTGTTCGGTTGGCCCCGCCTGCGGCTCGCCCGCTTCTTTGTCGCGGCGGTGGCTTTCCCGGTAGACCTCGACGCCGAGGTGGCGCACGATGCTCTGCTCGGGGTGTGCCGATCCGGTCGTCCGCCGGCTGGCCACGGTGCGCTTCGCGTCGCGCTGTGTGCGGGCTTTCTCGATGTCTTTCATGGCCGGTTCCCTTCGTGCACTTCCAGCACACGCCGGCTCGCGACCGTACGACAGGGCAGAAGATCCCGCCGAGGTGAACCGGACGGCCCTGGTGCGCGTCGCGGCACCGGCGGACGATGGCCTCGAAGGGGTCCATCGATCGGAAGGGCGAGCATCATGATCGCGAGCAGGCACTGGAGCGTCGAGATCTTCATCGACGAGCACGAGGACGAGCGGACCACCCACGCGGAGGCTCGGCTGCACACCGACGACAAGACCCAACTCGTCGGCCGGGGCACGGCCCACCGGAACCCGAACGACGCCGACATCGCCGAGATCGGCGACGAACTAGCCGCCGCGCGGGCCCTGTCCAACCTGGCGCACGAGCTGCTTGACGCCGCGGCGTCCGACATCGAGCAGATCACCCACGAGCACATCCGCCTGCACAACTGACCGCAGCCACGGGCACCGCCGGCCGAGGACCCAAGGCAAAGCACACCAGCCAGATGCCGAGCTGAGCATGGCCGCCGCCGTCACCTCCAGCGTCGACCCGCCGGGAGCTGCCGGGGACGGGCCGTTCGCCCTGTAACGACGGGCCGTTAGCCTGTGTTGCTGTTCATCTGAGTGTGATGCGCGCTACGGGCTGGTCCGAAAGGCGTGGCGGGCTGCCGGGACCGCGAAGCACAGGGCTGGAACGGACCAGAGCCAGAAGCCCCAGCCGAAGCACATCAGAGCCAGGTGGAAGGCGATGACCGCCACATAGCCGGCGCGTGGGCTCTTTACCAGGAGTACGGCGATGGTCAGTTCGGCCACGGCGAGGAGAAGGGCCCACAGCGACGGGTGGGCCATGTAGACGTTCTGCCAGCCGTTGTACACCCAGTCGAAGAGCGCGTGATCGGCGAACGGGCGGTACGACTGCGGGGTTGTCAGTGCCAGGACGAAGTGGACCACAGCGCCTGACCCGAACAGCGCGATGAAACCCCAGTGGATCGCACGATAGACAGCCGCCGAACCGGTGGAGGTGGCGGGCTGGGTGGTCATGGGGATCAGCCTCCGGTGGCGGCGGCCGGGATGATGGCGACCGGGCAGTCGGCGTGGTGGAGGACGGTTTGGCTGACCGAGCCGATGAGCATGCCGGTGAAGCCGCCACGGCCGCGGGCGCCGAGGACGATCAGGTTGGCGTCGGCGGCGAGGCGGAGGATGTGTTCGGCGGGGTGGCCGGTGATCTGGATGAGTTCGGCGTCGTGACCACCGCGTGCGTGTACTGCGTCGCGGAGCTCGGCCTCGGTGATCCGGTGCAGCTCGGTGCCGGCCGGCTGGGCGGCGACGACGCGTACGGCGAGACCGTGACGGCGGGCGTAGTCCAGGCCGAGGTTGAGGGCGGTCGCCCCGGCGGACGAGCCGTCGTACCCGATGACCACTCGAATGCCGGCCGCAGTGCCGAGATCCGGTCGTACGACGACAATCGGGCAGCGGGCGTTCGCAGCGAGGTCGAGGCCGGTCGAGCCGAGGAGTGCGCCGGCCATCAGGCCGAGGCCACGGCTGCCGATCACCACCAGCTTCGCGTCACCGGACGCCTTCACCAGGATGGTGGATGGCGGGCCGTTCTCGATCCGCGGATCGACGTCGACGGCCGGCGCGAGTTCGCGGGCCAAGGCGAGAGCCTTGTAGACGACGTCACCGGCCTCGGACGCGGGATCACCGGGCTGCAGGGCATGGATCAGGCGAAGCTGAGTGCGCAGGGACTTGGCCTCGGCTGTCGCCCACCTGATCGCGATCTGGTCTGCCGGCGACCCGTCGATGCCGGCCACGACTGGCTGGTGTCTCATGCTGATCTCCTTGCCCTCTCCGGCAGGCCGATCTCCTCGGCAGCCATGAGCAGACCGCGCAGACGTGCCACGAACCGTGCGGCAGGCGCGCCGTCGACCACGTCGTGGTCGACGCTGGTGGTCAGCTGGAGGAACTCACGTTCGACCAGCCGGTCCTGGAACAGAATGGGACGTCGCGTGATGCCGCCGATGACGACGCCGAGCGTGTGGAGCTGGAAGGCGATGCCCCATCCGCCACCGGCGCCGAACATTCCGACCGCGGTCACGCCGATGGTTCCGGCCAGCGCCCGCTGGCGATGGGGTAGGCGGTGCAGCGCTCCAAGCAGCCGGATGCGCACGAAGCCAGGCAGGATCAGATAGGCATGTGCCCACGGTGCCTTGCGGACCGACGGGCTGAGGTGGGGATCCGCCTTGACGTCGCGGATCTCGCGGCACAGGTCCTGCACCGTGCGGCTGCCGGCATCGCGCAGGACGTGCGTGAACGCGAAGGAGCTTCCGTCCAGGTCGACCTCGACCGGCAGGCCGACGTCGACCTGGTCGAAGATCACGTCGCGGCCGCGCAGGTCGCGGTACGCCTGGACGGTGGGGTCGGCGGCGACCGCACGAGCTACGCAGGCGATGACGAACGCAGTGAACGAGAGGTCCTCACCGGTCGTCTCCCGGTGTCGTCGCAACGCCCCGCGGGCCGAGGTCACGTCCACCTCGAACAATCCGTGAATGGCGTGGCGGCGCTGGGCGGCCCGGCCGGCATCGATGACTAGCCGGCGGGTCCAGGGCACGGGCACGACCCTCGAGTGCAGCTGATGCACGGTCCACCTCCGGAGCCGATCTGCTTCGAGCTTGGGCTGCACGCGCCGCCTTCCGCATCGGCCGATCGGTCCGCGCGGACAGGCCTTTCGGCCCTACGTGGCCTGACCGAGTTGCAGTTCGCTCGAAGGTGCATGGACTCATCAAGGTAAGGATCGGAGGATGCGATGCCCACTATCCGTATCACGGCCACCGCGGCCGCGCGCCAGGCGATCCGTCACCTGAGCGCCGGTCGTGGCGCTCCAGTGATGTTCGTCCAGTCCGGCGATTTCCGTGCCGGCGGTACGCCGAGGTGCTACCCGGATGGCGAGTTCCTGATCGGCCCCGGGGACGTGCTTCTCGGCGAGATCGAGGGCAGCCCGTTCTACCTGGACCGGCGGCAAGCCTGGGGCGAGGCCGCGTTCGAGCTTGACGTCGCGCCCGGCGGACCGGAGGGGTTCTCTCTCCCGGCCGGGCTGAGCGGCCATTTCGTCACGCGATCCCGAACCGACGTCGCGGTCGCCCTCGCGGCGGACCCACAGTAGTTCGACCAGGCCTTCCGGTCGCTGCGTTGCGGCGGGCGGCTTTGACATCCACGGAGGTGATCGCGATGGAGGAGACGGTTCGGCTGACGGACGCGGACACGGACGCGATGCTGCGGGCCGCGGTGGCGGCGCCGTCGATGCACAATACCCAGCCGTGGCGGTTCCGGTTCGCCGGGCGGACGGTCGAGGTGCACCGGGATCGGGAGCGTGAACTACCGGCGGAGGATCCGTCGCGGCGGATGCTGTACGTGTCGCTGGGTGCGTCGATCTTCAATCTGCGGGTGGCTGCGGCGGCTCTCGGGATGGGTTCGGCGGTTCGTCACCTGGTGGACCAGCGGCGCCCGGATCTCGTCGCGATGGTGGAGCTCGATGCGCCGCTGAGCGCAGAGATGGCCGGACTGGCGCCGTACCTCATGCAACGCCGGACGAACCGGGAGCCGTTCAGCGATGTGCGGGTTCCGGATCAGGTCCGTGCGGATCTCGGGCTGAGTGCGCGGGTCGAGGGCGCCGTGTTGCAATGGATCGACCGACCGCCGATGCAGTGGTGGTTGCGGATGGCAACGACCGACGCGATGACCGCGGACGACCAGGATCGCGGCCGAACGGCGGAGCGGCGCCGGTGGGTCGGCAGTGACCGGGCGGACGACGGCGTGCCGTCGAGTGCGCTCGGGCCGCGGGTCGCGGGCGGCGATCCGGTCGTCCGTGATCTGGCCGCCACCGGGGCCGACGAGCTGCGGCCGGTGGCGGACTTCGAGCGTCAACCACAGTTCGCGGTACTGGCGACTCGGTACGACGGACCGATCGAGTGGCTCCGCGCCGGCCAGGCACTGGAGCGCGTGCTGCTCGAGGCGACCGCACACGGTGTCTCAACGTCCCTGCTCAATCAGGTGATCGAGCACGAGGGTCTCCGGTGGCAGATCAACGATCCGCTCGGTCCCTGGCAACGTCCCCAGGCCGTGATCCGCTTCGGCTACGGTCCGCCCGTCCCACCGACTCCCCGCCGCCCGATCGCCGACGTCCTGATCCGCGACTGAAGGCCTGCCCCGAGATCGGAGCAGGCCCTTCCGGACGGTTGTCACCTGCGGCGTGCGATGCGGTCCATCGCGGTCAGGGCACCAAGGCGCGTCCTCGGCGAGACCTTCGGCTCTGCTGACCTCGCCGCGACGGATCGACGCTGGCAGTAAGAGACGAGTGTCAGGAGGTCGTGATGAGGACGACGACTTACCCCGTCCGCGTGGACGGGGCGATGGACGAGCGGCTGAATCGCTGGCTGTGGCTGGTGAAGTGGGTGCTGGTGATCCCGCACCTGTTCGTACTGGCGGTGCTGTGGATCGGGTTCGTCCTGCTGAGCTTCGTGGCGTTCTTCGCCATCCTGTTCACCGGGCGGTACCCGCGCGGGATCTTCGACTTCAACGTCGGAGTCCTGCGGTGGACCTGGCGGGTGCAGTTCTACGCGTACGGCGCGCTCGGCACCGACAAGTACCCGCCCTTCACCCTCGACGACGTACCGGATTACCCGGCGCATCTGGAGATCGCCTATCCGGAGCACCTGTCGCGCGGTCTGGTCCTGGTCAAGTGGTGGCTGCTCGCGATTCCGCACTATCTCGTGGTCGGATTCTTCCTGGGCGGCGGGACCTGGTTCGCTGCGCAGACGGAAAGGCAGGGCTGGGGCTCCGGTCTGGTTGGCCTGCTCGTGCTGATCGGTGCTGTGGTCCTGTTGTTCACCGGTCGCTTTCCGCGGCCTGTCTTCGATCTGGTGCTCGGCATGGACCGCTGGGCGTTGCGGGTCGCGGCGTACGCCGGACTGATGGTCGACGAGTACCCACCGTTCCGGTTGGACATGGGCGGTGACGACCCGGGCACTACCAGACTGGACGAGCCGCACCCAGGGCGCGCCGTGATTCCGCCGGCTTCGTGAAGTCGTACGGCAGCCGAAGGCGGGACCTTCGACTCTGCATTCGACCCCGGTCCGCGGGTCGAATGAGAGTGACGGAAACAACCGGCTGAAGGGTCGATCATGAGCGTACGGGTTGGGATCAACGGGTTCGGGCGGATCGGGCGGGACTACCTGCGCTGCGTACTCGAGCGGACGTCGAGCGGCATCGAGGTGGTCGCGATCAACGACGTCGCGGCACCCGCAACACTCGCGCACCTGCTGCGCTACGACTCGACCTATGGGCCGTTGAAGGAAGAGGTCGGGCACACCGACGACACGATCACGGTCGGCGGCCGCACCGTTCGTGCGACCGCCGAGCGTGACCCCGCGCGCCTGGACTGGGCTGCGGTCGGGGCCGACATCGTGATCGAGTCGACCGGCAAGTTCCGGACCCGCGAGGCCGCCGGCGCGCATCTCGCCGCCGGTGCCCGCAAGGTGATCCTGTCGGTGCCCGGGAAGGACGTCGACGTGACCGTCGTCCTCGGCGTCAACGAAGACGACTACGACCCGGCGACCCACCACGTGATCTCGAACGCCTCGTGTACGACGAACTGCGTCGCGCCGATGGTGTCCGTACTGCACCGGGCCTTCGGCATCGAGCGTGGACTGATGACGACGATCCACAGCTACACCAACGATCAGGTGCTGCTGGACTCGCCACACAAGGATCTGCGCCGCGGACGGTCGGGCGCGGTCAACCTGATCCCGACGAGCACCGGCGCGGCTCGTGCGGTCGGCCTGGTCATCCCTGAGCTGGCCGGGAAGATCGACGGCGTCGCGGTGCGCGTCCCGGTCGAGGACGGCTCGCTGACCGACCTGACGGTGCAGGTGTCCGAGGCCGTCACCGTCGAGCAGGTGAACCAGGTCTTCGCGGATGCCGCGGCCGGACCGCTGAAGGGGATCCTGCGCTACACCACAGATCCGATCGTGTCCCACGACATCATCGGCGACCCGGCGTCCTGCATCTTCGACGCCGAGCTCACGCAGGTCCAGGACCACCTGGTCAAGGTCTTCGGCTGGTACGACAACGAGTGGGGCTACACCAGCCGCCTGGTCGACATGACCGAGCTCGTCGCCGGTTTGCTGTGACAGGAGGAGTAATGAACAGCGAGAGAGTCGTCTGGCTTCAAGGCGACGCAGATCCACAGCAGGTCGGCGTGAAGAACGCGCGATTGGCCGAACTGACGAACGAAGGAATCCGGATTCCGGCGGGCTTCGCAGTGACCGCCGCGGCGTACCACGACTTCGTCCGCGAAGCCCGGCTTGGGTCGGTGATCGCGCAGGAGCTTCGCAGATACCGCGCCGGCCGGGAGCTCGTCGTGGTCGCCGCCGCGATCCGTACCGCCTTCCGGGAGGCATCGTTGCCGTCGGCCCTGACCGACGAGATCCTCGCCGGCTACGAGGAGCTGGGTGGCGACGGGACGGAGGTCGCGGTCCGCAGCAGTCCGATCGACCCGCAGGACGGCGTCGCCGACGAGACCTTCCTGCATTTGCGGAGCGGAGCGGACGTGCTCGCCGCCTGCCGGTGCTGCTTCGCGTCGCTGTTCAGTGCCGTTGCCGTTGGCAACCGTGAGCACCGAGGACCGGATCAGCTGGCAGCTGCCATGCCCGTCACCGTGCAGCGGATGGTGCGCGCGGACCTGGGGAGCTCCGGCACGGTCCGCGGCGAGAGCACCTTCGTGCGGGTCCTGGCCACGTGGGGCCTCGGTGAACCGTGCGCCGACGATCCCGACCAGTACTCCGTTCACCCGGGCGCGCGTCCGATGATCGTCAAGCACCGCGGCGCCAAGCGAACCAAGACCGTGTATGCCGGACTCCGCGGCACGCAGGCGGTTCCGACCACACCGCGGGAGCGCTCCGGCCTGGTGCTGACCGACGACGACATCCAGGAACTCGCCGGCTGGTCGGTTGCCGCCGACAAGCACTTCAAGCGTCCGATGGAACTCGAATGGGCCAAGGACGGTCGCTCCGGCGCCCTCTACCTGGTCGAGGTCCACCGACGGGTGATGCCCACGGTGACCATCTTCGTCGACGGGTCGAAGGGAATCCTCGTCCAGCAACCGAGTCACTGAGGGGAACACATCGATGGATAAGTACATCCTCGTGGGCGTCGACGACACGCCCGAGAGTCAGCTCGCGCTGCACTGGGCCGTCGAAGCGGCCGAGGGGCGCGGCGCGCGGTGCGGGTGGTCCGGGCCTACCTGAACGAGCTGAGCCGGTGGCCGGCCCTCGGTGTCGAGGGCTACGTTCCGCCGCCGAGGCACTGGCCTTGGTGATTGAGGGCCGGGCAGGCGAACAGCTCGTCGAATTGTCGGCAACAGCGTCGTTGGTGGTGGTCGGTTCCCGTGGCCGCGGCGGTGTCGCCGGTCTGCTGCTGGGATCCGTCAGCCAGAGCCTCCTGCACCATGCGGACTCGCCCGTCGCGATCGTCCGCCGGCACGAGGAGTCATGATGCGCCACTTGTTGACAATCCCCGACTTGATGTCGACCGACGTCGACACCGCTCCTCCCGGCACGGCCGGGACGTTCTACTAGGAGCGTCGTACCGTTGCCGCATGGTGTCGCGGCGGAGCTGGGTCGAGCAGATCATGGGTCTGCCGGTCAGCGTTCTCGCCCGCGGGGAGCAGGCGGACTCCGCGCGGGCGGACGCGGCCGTGCGAGAGGTCTTCGCGGAGCTGGTCGAGGCCGATCGCGTGTTCTCGCCGTACAAGACCGACAGCGCGGTCAGCCTGCTGGCGCGTGGAGAGGTGGGCTGGGACGACGTCGACCCGGTTGTGCGTGCGGTCGCTGAGCGATGCGAGCGCGCCCGCGAGCTGACCGGCGGGCTGTTCGATCCGGAGCTGCCGGACGGCGGGTGGGATCCCTCGGGGCTGGTGAAAGGCTGGGCGGTCGAGCGGGCCGGCGAGCGACTGCGGGAGGTCTCCGACCTGGATTGGTGCCTGAACGCCGGGGGCGACGTGCTGGTGCTGTGCCCGAGCAACCATCCGTTCACCGTCGGAATCCAGGATCCGCGCGACCCAGGGCGGGTGGTCACCAGCGTGGCCCGAACCGATGGAGCCGTGGCAACGAGCGGTACGGCGGCCAGAGGTGCGCACCTCTACGACCCACGCACCGGCGGTCCGGTGGCGACCCGATGGCTGTCGGTGTCGGTGAGCGGTCCGTCACTGGAAGACGCCGATGTCCTCGCCACCGCGGCGTTCGTCGCGGGCGAGGAGTGGCCGGCTGTGCTCGCGGCACTGCCCGGGTACGAAGGCCTGGGAATCCTTGCTGACGGCAACCTGTTCGCGACACCCGGCTGGCCCGCGGTGGGGTCGGGGGCACAATGACCGCGATGAGACAGATCCTGCTGATCGAGGATGACGCCGACCTCGCCGGACTGCTCGACCGGGTGCTCGCCGACGAGGGGTACGCCGTGACCCGCGCGGGCGACGGTCAGACCGGACTGCACCTGGCGTTGACGCGGTCGTTCGAGGCGATGATCGTCGACCGTGGTCTGCCCGCTGTCGAAGGCCTGGACCTGATCGCCCGGCTGCGCAGCCGCGGCGTGGTCACGCCGATCCTGGTGCTGTCCGCGCGGAACAGCACTGAGGACCGGGTCGAAGGTCTGGACGCCGGCGCGGAGGACTACCTGGCGAAGCCGTTCGAGCTCACGGAGTTGCTGGCGCGGCTGAGGGCCCTGCTGAGGCGCCACCTCGATCACGCCGGCCAGCTGGCTGTTCGGGTGGTTCTCTGGATCTCGCCACCCGCACAGTGCGACAGGCGGGCGGTGGCACGGTCGAGCTGTCCGAGCGCGAGGCGGCCTTGCTGGCGCTGCTGGCGGCGAGGCCCGGTGTCGTGTTCAGTCGTGGCGAGCTTCTCGACCGGGTCTTCGACGACGCGGAGTCGGAGACTGTGGTCGACACGTATGTGCATTACTGCCGGCGGAAGCTCGGGCGTGGAGTGATCAGCACCGTCCGCGGACTCGGCTACCGGCTGGGCAGTTCATGAGCGGCCGGCCGATCGGTGACGAGGTCCTCGTCCGCAGGGCCGCTCGTGGCGTTGCCGTCCAGGTCGCGGCTCTGGTCGCGGTGGCGATGCTGCTGTTGATCGCTCTGGTCACGATCGTCGTGGTCCGCGGTCAGACGGGTGCCGCCGACGATCTGCTCCGGTCGGCGATCGCGACGGCCGATGACGTCGGTGATCCGCCGGCCGGCACCTGGCTGGCCATCACCGGCCCGGCCGGTACCACGGTCACGCCGGGGCTGCCGGATGAACTCCTTCCCCAACTGGCCGCGATGCGCAACGGAGCCGACGGGCCGGTCCGGTTGATCACGGTGGAGAACGACGACGGTGAGTACCGCATCGCCACAGGCACCCGCAAAGGCACGCCTGTGCAGGCTGTGCTCGATCTGGCGACGGCGCATCAGGAGCGCGCCCGCCTGCTCCAGGCGATGGGATTCGCGTCGGCGCTCGGTCTGTTGTTCGCCGGGCTGCTGGGCGTCCTCATCGGCCGTCGCGCAGTCCGGCCGCTGGCCCAGGCGCTCACCCTGCAGCGGACGTTCGTGGCCGATGCGGGCCATGAGTTGCGCACACCGCTGACGTTGCTGAGCACGCGCGCCCAGGTTCTCGACCGCACCTTGCGCCGCAGCAGCTCGAGCGACGAGATCCTGCGTGACTCCGACGGCGTCGTCCAGGACACGAAGCGACTCGGCGAGGTCGTCGACGACCTACTCGCCGCCGCCGACCCGCGGGGCGCCGAGGGCCACGAGCCGGTCGATCTCGCCCAGGTCGCGGAGGACGTCGTGGCCAGCGCGGGAGCCCACGCCCAGCAGGCCGGCGTGCGGCTGCGGTGGCATGCGGACGAGGGCAGCCTGCTGGTCCTCGGCGCGGCCAGCGCGATCCGCCGCGCGACCATCGCGCTGGTCGACAACGCGATCGACCACACACCAGGAGACGGCGAGGTGCGGATCGCCGTACGGCGGCATCGGCGGGACGTGATCCTGGCCGTCAGCGACACCGGTCCCGGGATCGGGCCGGAGGAGGCGCAACGGGTGCTGCGCCGGTTCGACACGGGTGGTCATCGTGCGGGCCGGGCACACTACGGCCTGGGCCTCGCGCTCACCCACGATGTCGCGAACCGGCATGGCGGCCAGCTCCGGCTGGCGCCGAGCGAGGTCGGGGCGACCTTCGAGCTGGTCCTGCCGGCGATCGAGGAGCCCGGTCAAAGGAAGGCCTAAGAATCCGCGGGCATTGTCGGAGCATGACGAACCGCGGTGCTGCCCAGGCGACGAGCCGGCATCGCAGTGTGCATCTCCGGCGGCGGGCTCGTCGTACTCCGGTCTGGTGGCGCGACGCCATCGGCGTGCTGTGCTGGGGCAGCGTGCTGGTGGTGATCGCACTGTGGTTGTCCGGACGCGGTGTCCAATTGCTCGCGGCCGGCCCGGCGGATCTGCTGACGTCGCTCGGTCGGCTGTCCGGCCTGGTGGCAGCGGACCTGCTGCTGGTGCAGGTGTTCCTGATGGCCCGGGTGCCGATGATCGAGCGCAGCTACGGCCAGGACGAGTTGGCCCGCAGGCACCGGCTGGTCGGCTTCTGGTCCTTCAACCTGCTGATGGTCCACATCGCCTTGATCCTCGGCGGATACACGCTCCGGGATCACAACGATCTCCTGCACGAGACGTGGAGCGTCGTCACGACGTACGGCGGAATGCTCCTCGCGGTCGCGGGAAGTATCGCGTTGACGGTCGTCGTCGTCGTCACCTCGGTCCGGGTGGCCCGCCGGGCGTTGCGTTACGAGTCGTGGCACCTGCTGCACCTGTACGCGTACGTCGGGGTGGGGCTGTCCGTGCCGCACGAGATCTGGACCGGCGCGGACTTCACGACCTCGGCGGTGGCACGGGCGTACTGGTGGTCGGCGTACGCCTTCGCACTCGCCGCGATCCTGGTCTACCGCGTGGCCTTGCCGGTCTGGCGGACGCTTCGGCACGGCCTCACTGTGCGAGAGGTCATCCGCGAGGGGCCGGGCGTGGTGACGGTCACGCTGGCCGGTCGGGGCCTGCATCGGATGCCGGTCCAGGCAGGTCAGTACTTCGTCTTCCGGTTCCTCGACGGCCCGGGATGGTCGCGCGGTAATCCGTACTCGTTGTCGCCCTCGCCCGCGCCCGACCGCCTGCGGGTGACCGCCAAGGCGGCCGGTGACGGGAGCAGCCGGCTGGCCGGGCTGCGGCCGGGCACCAAGGTCGCGATCGAAGGCCCGTACGGGCGGCTGACCGGCGAGCGGCGGGTCACCCGCAAGGTCGCGATGTTCGCCTGCGGCATCGGCATCACACCGCTGCGGGCCTTGCTGGAGGAGCTCGAGTACGAACCGGGCGACGCCGTCCTGGTGTATCGCGCGCACGATCTCGACGACCTGGTGTTCCGTGACGAGCTCGACCAGCTGGCCCAGCGCCGCGGCGTCACCGTGAACTACGTGCTCGGCCGGCGGATCCGGAACCGGCAGTCCTGGCTGCCGGAGAGCGCCGCGGCATGGACCGACGAGGACGCGATGCAGCAGCTCGTCCCCGGCATCAGCCAGTACGACGTCTACGTCTGCGGCCCTGACCAGTGGATGGATGCGGTGTGCGCGGCGGCCACCCAAGCTGGCCTTCCGCCGAACCAGCTGCATCAAGAGCGGTTCTCATGGTGAGAGGAGTACGCGCGTGAGGCGCGGGATCAAACTGGTCATGGCGGCGGCGACCTTGGTGGTCGTCGGTGTGGCGTTGCGGGCGAGCGCGCAGCCGCACTCGTCGGCCGAGGTGGTGTCGTCCGCTCCAGCCGGGCGGCCCCGGCACGTGCCGACTCGTCCGACGCCGCTGCCTCCGAACCGGTCCGGGACCCGGACGGCGCCGCCGAGCCGCCCGAGTCCCACCGCTTCGGGCCGCCCAAGCCCTTCCGCGACCCGCCCGGGCTCCACCGCGACCCGCCGGAGTGCCTCGCCGACGCGCCCGAGTCCTTCGAAGGCCACGGCTGTGACCGTCGCCGGTGATCTGGTCCAGACGCAGTACGGGCCGGTGCAGGTCGAGGTCACCCTGCGGAGCGGGCAGATCACCCGGACCCGCGCACTCGCTCGGCCGAGCGGCGACGGACAGACCGACGCGATCAACAGCTACGCGATACCGCAGCTGGTCCAGGAGACGCTGACCGCGCAGAGCGCGCGGATCGACACCGTATCCGGGGCGACCTTCACTTCCGGGGGATACCGGCGGTCGCTGCAGTCGGCGCTCGACGCGGCACATCGGGCCGGTGCCTGATGACGACCCACTCGGAGCGGCTGCGACGCAACGCGGCGGTTGTCGGGGCGACCGGCGTACTGATCGGCCTGCTGTTCCTGTACCCGACGAGCACGAATCGGACCGACTCGCCGACCTCCGCCGCGGCCAAGCCCGGGGTCGTCAGCACGGGACCGGCGACCGGCGTCCTGACGGTGAACGGCAGCTCGGAGGGCACCCGGTACGGCCCGGTGCAGGTCCGCGTCACGATCCGTTCCCACCGCCTGGTCGCCGTGACCGCGCTCGTCTATCCGTCGTCGGGAGGGCGCGACCAGGAGATCAGCGCGTTTGCACTGCCGCAGCTCGAGCACGAGGCGATCGCGGCCCAGAGCGCGCAGATCGACACCGTGTCGGGCGCGACCTTCACCTCGGACGGCTACCGGCGCTCGCTGCAGTCCGCCCTGGACGCGGCCCACCAGCAGGGATGAAGCCCGTCCGTCAGCGAGGCAGGCGAGTGGATGGGTGGCAGGATCCGGACCTCGTTCACTCGGTGGTGGTGCAGAGGTAGCGCTCGATGAGGTTGAAGGGGCCGCCTTGGATGGAGACTTCGTTGCGCCAGGTGAGGGTGTTGTCGTCGGCGAGGTGCCAGGAGAGGCGGAGGCGGACGGGTGGGCGGCCGATGCTCTCGAAGGTGAGCAGATCGCCGTTGATCCGGCCGGACAGGAGTTCCAGGTGGCCGTAGTTGTCGGCGACCGAGGCGCGGTACTCGCCGGCCTGCGGATCCCAGCCGGCCACCCAGTGCAGCTGCCAATGGAGGACGAAGGTCCCGTCGGCGAGGAACTGGTTCTGCTGGTAGTCGCCGACGATCCACAGTCCGTTCTGGATCGTGTGGTGGCGGCCTTCACCGGTCGCGGTCATGGCGGGGCTGCCGGGCCCCATGGCGCCGGCCTGGATGGTGCCGGTCCAGCGCACATCGCGATGGAACCGGGCCAACTGGGCCATCTCGTCACCGGGCTGTACCGGCAGCGGAACTCGTGTTACCGGGGTCGATGTCATCGCGTGCCTCCCGAGAGGTGAAGGTGAGGTGTTCGGCGAGCTGGACGGACCACACAGCGAGCGTGGTCGCGATGGCGACGGTCAGGAAGAGGGTCGATGGCGAGACGGCGAGGGCCAGGGCGCCCGGCGCCGACCGCAGTGACAGCGAGGATGGTGGTCAGCCAGCTGATGGCGTCCGGCCGCTCGCCGTCGGAGCAGAGGATGATGATCGCTCCGCCCAGCATCAGCGTCGCGCAGGTCATCGCACGGATGGTAAGGAAGTTGCTGGAGGCAAGGAACAGCAGGTAGAGCGTCACCAGTACGGCGATCAGGGTCGAGGCCACGAGGTCGCGGCGGCGGAGCGTGGGCATGGCTCAGCCACCATGCGCGGTCGAGATGTCGCGATGGATGACGGCGACCGGGCAGTGCGAGTGGTGGAGCAGGCCGCGGGCCACTGATCCCAGCCGCAGCTCGGAGAACGCGGCGTGGCCGAGCCCCCCGACTACGACCAGGTCGGCGAGCTCGGACTCGTGCGCGAGCGCCCGCACCGGATGATCGGCGACGGCGCGGTGGTGGACAGCGACCTCGGGGCACTTGGCCTGCCAGTCGTCCAGCGTCCGTGCCAGGAGCTCGTCGGTTGCGTCGGCCCAGGGCGGCCGGCTCGGGTCGGTCCAGACACCGGGATCGGGGTAGCTCTCGCGGATCTCGACAGCGTGGACACCGACGAGTTCGGCGTTCGTCGCATCGGCCAGCTCGAAGGCGAAGTGCAGCGCGTCCTGGCCCTCCAGCGATCCGTCGACGCCGACCACGATCCGCCGGTGTGCGGGAGCCGCCGGATCCCAGGTGTCGGGTACGACGACCAGCGGCACCTTGGTGCTGAGCGCCGTACACGCCTGGGACGTCGATCCGAGCACGAGCTCGGCGAAGCCGCCCATGCCGCGGCGGCCGACGACGAGGGCTTGGGCGCGCTCGGACAGCTCGAGGAGGATATTGGCCGGGTGGCCGTGGCGCACCTCCAGCGACGCGGCCGTGAATCCGATCCGCTCCAGCTCATGGAGGGCGTCTTCCAGCACCTCGCTGCCGTCGTCCGCTCCGATCGGTGGTGGGCTCGTGGGGAGCTGCGGCTGATCGTCCAGGACGTGGACGGCGTGCAACGGCGCGTGGCGCAAGGTGGCGTACGACGTGGCCCAGCTGAGCGCGATCAAGCCGTCGCGTGATCCGTCGATCCCGACGAGTACAGGCAGTTGCGCTGACATGGGGGACACCTCTCGGTTCGTACTCCTGCAGTTCCAGTCAAGCCGTGTGCAGGCGCTGGCGGGAGGGCCGAAGGTCCCGCCTGGAGGTGTAGTTCGGCCGCAGGCAGGGCCGGTACGAAGGGCCATCGTCGGAGGTGGAAACGTCATCTAGGAGGAGGTCTGTTATGAAGGCATTGGTCTACAACGGTCCGGGGCAGCGGAGCTGGCGCGAGGTGCCGGATCCGGTGATCCAGGATCCCGAGGACGCGATCGTCCGCGTCGACGCGGTCACGATCTGCGGCACCGATCTGCACATCCTGAAGGGCGATGTGCCGACGGTCGAGCCGGGCCGGATCCTCGGTCACGAGGCGGTCGGCACGATCCTGTCCGTCGGCGACGGGGTTCGTGGTGTGGCAGTCGGCGATCGGGTGCTGATCTCCTGCATCACGTCGTGCGGCCGGTGCGAGTACTGCCGGCAGGGTCACTACGGTCAGTGCCTTGGCGGTGGCGGCTGGATCCTCGGTCACCGGATCGACGGCACCCAGGCCGAGCAGGTCCGGGTTCCGTTCGCGGATCGGTCCGTGTACAAGCTGCCGGACAACGTCAGTGACGAGGAGGCAGTGCTGCTGGCCGACATCCTGCCGACGTCGTACGAGGTCGGCGTACTCAACGGCAAGGTCTCGCCGGGGGACACGGTTGTGATCGTGGGAGCCGGGCCGATCGGCCTCGCGGCGATCGCCACCAGCAAGCTGTTCAGTCCGTCGCGGATCATCGTGGTCGACGCCGCCGACTCGCGGCGCAAGGCCGCGCTCGAGCGGGGTGCGGACCTCGCACTCGACCCGGACGACGACATCGAGAAGACGGTTCGTGAGCTGACCGGTGGGCTGGGCGCCGACGTCGCGATCGAAGCGGTCGGAATCCCGGCCACCTTCGAGCTGTGCACCCGTGTCGTCCGGCCTGGCGGGACGGTCGCGAACGTCGGTGTGCACGGTGCGCCGGCCACGCTGCACCTGGAGGATCTCTGGATCAAGAACGTCACCATCACCACCGGACTGGTCGACACTTCGTCGACCCCGCGGCTGCTGGCGATGCTCGCCGCCGGCCGGCTGGAGATGCCCGGTCTGATCACTCACCGCTTCGGCCTCGACGAGATGCAGGACGCGTACGACGTCTTCTCCCGGCCCGCGGAGACCGGTGCCCTGAAGGTCGCCCTCTTCACCGAAGCCGGAGCCGAGTAGCAGCACAACAGCCGCGGTCCGCGATCTGGCGTCGCGGACCGCGGCTGTTTGCCGTTCGGGGTCAGACGTCGGCAGCCGAGAAGGTGATCGGCTGCACGACCTCGATGCGACCGCCCAGATCGTCACAGGTGGGCAGGTCGTGGTAGATCTCCCAGCTGTCTCCGTCCCGGTCAGCGCCCTCGGTTTGCAGCCAGTCGTCGATGGCTTGGCGTGCCGGGCCGATCTGCTCGTGCGCCCCCTTGTGCCTGCCGACGACGACCGGGCCGGCCGGCAAAGTGGACGGCCGGACCCGGCCGGAGCCAGCGATCGGAGCCGCCACCGGGAAGCCGGCCTCTACCTCGATGAGATCGTCGTGGACCGGCCGGCTGCGGGCGAACGGATATCCGGACGGCGGGATGCCACGGCGAAACAGGCACGTCGCGACCTCCGCACAAGCCTGGGGGACCCAGTCGGTCAACTGCGCCGGCACGAGGACCGCGCGCCGGACGGCGGTCGCCTGCTCGGGGAGCATCCGTGGTTGCGGAGCGACGCTGGGCATGGCGTCAGCGCACGATCGCGACGGGGGACTGGGCGTGGTGCAGGACGCTCTGGCCGACCGAGCCGATGAGCAGGCCGGTGAAGCCGCCCCGGCCGCGGGAGCCGACGACGACCAAGTCGGCGGATTCGGCTCTGCGGACGAGGGCCTGGGCTGCCGATCCGCTGAGGAGTTCGGTTGTCCAGTGCACGTCCGGATGATCCGCCGCCGCGCCGGCCACGGACTCGGCGACGAGCAGCCGGGCCTCGTCCTCGATCTTCTGCTCGTCGAAGGCAAGCATCGAAGCGCCGTCGGCGTAGTTCAGCAACGACGTGGTCCAGGCGTGCAGCGCGACGACCTGGGCGCCGAAGGCCTCGGCCTGGTCGAAGGCGAAGTCGATCGCCTTGGCCGACGCCTTGGATCCGTCGACTCCGACGACCACGGTCGGTGTTTCGTGGGCGTGCGCCCGAAGGTCGTGCGGGATCACGATGACCGGGCACGGAGCGTGCGTGGTCACCTGGACCGCGACCGACCCGACCAGGAGTCCGCTCCAGCCGCCGTGGCCGCGCGAACCGAGGACAACGAGGCGGGCGTGTTCGGCCCCGTCGAGGAGGGCTGGTACGGCGGCTCCGCCGACGAGGCTCGCTTCGACCTGCAGTTCGGGGTGCTGCAGACGGACGCTTTCGGCAACCGAGTCAAGCTCGGTCTGACGCGCCGTTCGCAAGGCGTCGAGCGGAACGACCTGCCCCGGCGAGGGGCGCACAGTGATGATGAGCTCGAACGCATCCAGGATCCGCAGCGGTGCGAGCTGCCGGACGGCTTCGGTGACGGCCCAGCGCAGGGCGCTCTGGCTGCCGGGCGAACCGTCGTACCCGACGAGGATCGGCGCAGGTCGTGAAGACATGGTGGTGGCCTCCTATGTTCTCAGCGTGCGCCGGGAGTCGAGCGGTGGGACAGCGGCATACGTCCCGAGCTGAGGGGACCTTCGGCTGGTGGCGGCGGGGTGAGAACGGCTCTGACCGGCGGCGGGGGGCGAGATCCACGATCGAGGTGTCCGCATCGAGTGAAAGGAACAGACCATGACCACCACGCCGCACCGCCGCGACCTACCGACTCCGGCGATGGAACCCGACGTCGATCAGTACCCGATCATCACCACGGCGGCCGGGCGTGCGCTCGCCGTCCTGCGGATCGCGTTCGGCCTCGAATTCCTCTGGGCGTTCTTCGACAAGCTGTTCGGCCTCGGCTACGCCACCCCGTCCGGCAAGGGCTGGATCGACGGTGGCGACCCGACCGCCGGCTTCCTGGGCAAGGGCACCAGTGGTCCGATGAGCGACTTCTACCACTCGCTGGTCGGTGACTGGTGGGTCACTCCGCTGTTCATGATCGGCCTGGCCGGCATCGGTCTCGCCCTGACTCTGGGCATCGGGATGCGGATCGCCGCCGTCAGCGGCTCGCTGCTGTACCTGCTGATGTGGTCGGCGAACCTGCCGCCGCAGACCAACCCGGTGCTCGACGATCACATCCTCGGCGCCATCACCCTCGTCGTCCTCGCACTCGTTGCCGCTGGCAACGTGTGGGGGCTCGGCCGCTGGTGGGGCAAGCTCGGCATCGTCCGCCGGTACCCGTGGCTGCGGTGAGCACAATGCCCGTCAAACCGGTGATCCACGTGGGGATCGACGGCTCCTGGCGTGACACCGGTGCGCTGGAGTGGGCCCTGCTCGAGTCACTGCTCCGGCACGAGCCCCTCCAGGCGATGCATGTGATCGAGGACAGGCCTCGACATGCACCGAGCTGGAAGGCGGACGTCGTGGACGACTCCTCGTTGGAGCTCGTCGGCGAGGTTCAGAAGTACCTGGACGAGAGCCCCGGCTCGCTCGACCACGAGGCTGATCTCGCGGTCGGGCCACCGGCCCGGACGCTGACCGAAGTCGCGGCCTGCAGCCGGATGCTGGTGGTCGGCCGCCGGGGGATGGGGACGTTCAAGCGACTGCTGGTCGGCTCCACCTCGGAGGTGGTCGCGGCCAGCGCGCAGGTCCCGGTCGTGATCGTGCCCGAGCACTGGAAGCCCGGCGACCACACCGGTCCGGTGCTGGTCGCTGTCGACGACTCGGACAACAACCAGGCGATCATCGAGTTCGCCATCGAGGAAGCGATCGAGCGCGGGCTGGCCGTGCGGCTGGTCCATGTCTGGGACCTTCCGGCCATGTACAGCTGGGACGCGATGAACGTCGCCGGCGTCAGGGCCGAATGGACCGAGAACGCCGAGCGCCACTTCGAGAACCTGACAGCCGAGTGGCGGCAGAAGTACCCCGGACTGACGATCCATGCGGATGTACGCCGGGGCCACCCGGTCGACGGCGTCGTCACGGCGGCCACCGAATGGGATGCCCAGCTCCTGGTCGTCGGCACCCGCCACCACACCAGGCTGACGTCCTTCCTGCTCGGATCCGTGACCCGTGGTGTGCTCCACCACGCGACGTGCCCGCTGGCCGTCGTACCGGCGCACGCGAGTAGCTGATGTCGCCGAAGGTCCTTCACCGATCCGTCCATCCGGCGGGAGCGGAGGGCCCGCAAGGCCCTGCCGGAGCCGCCGGGGTCGCGGCAGGCTCGAAGTGACAAGAGAGGTGAAGAGATGAGTACTTGGACACGGACCGGGCCGGTTGTGGTCGAGGTCGACGGCACCGCGGAGAACCTGCGGATCGTGGACTACGCGGCCGGGGAGGCACTTCGGAGCGCGGCCGAGCTGGTGCTGGTGGCGCCGTATTCGGCGCATGGTTCGTTCTTCCCGATGATGCCCGGGTATGCGGCGAAGGCGCCGGCAGAGCTCGCGGACGACGCGTTGCGGGCCGCCGTCGCGCATGTGCGGCATCGGGATGGTTATGGGCTGGAGCTCGCCGCGGTAGCCGGTGAGGGGTCGCGGGTGCGGGTTCTCGCGCACGCCGCGCGGAAGGCGCGGATGCTGGTGGTCGGTCGGGCGCGCAGTCGCGGTCCGCAGCGGCTGATGAACACCCACGTGCACCTGACGCTGGCGAGCCGGGCCGGCTGCCCGGTGGTCGTCGTACCGGCGTCGTGGAAGCCGTCGCTGGTGGACCGGAAGGTTGCCGTTGGCATCGATGGTACGGCGCTGTCGGCGGAGGCACTCGAGTTCGCCTTCGGTGCCGCCGCCGGCCGGGAGGCCGACCTGGTCGTGGTGCACGCGGGTCTGCCCGCGGAGCACGCCTGGAACGACGAAGACCCCGACCACTCGTGGATCAGCCGGGCGGATCACCTGCTGTCGGAGACGCTCGCCCCGTGGACGAGCCGGTTCCCGGCCGTGAAGGTGACGCGGTTCCTGAGCAGCCGTCAGCCGTCTGCCGCACTGGTGCACGAAAGTGGCGAGGTCGGCCTGGTCGTGGTCGGTTCACACACTGGTCCGTTGCCGGTCGACCCGGTGGCGCGCCGTTCGGTGGCTGCGATGACCTGTCCGGTCGCGATCGTGCCGCATCACGTGACCGCGGCCGAGCGCGAGCCCGTGGAGCAGGAGCTCGACGCCCGGCGCGGCGAGCTCGTCGTACCGATGTACTGACCCTGATCGGAGGCCTTGATCATGTCCGAGACCGTACGTGCGCTTGTGGTGTACGAGTCGATGTTCGGAAACACCGAGCGGATCGCGCGGGCGATCCGTGACGGGCTGCAGCGGAGTATCCCGGCCGAGATCGTCCCGGCGTACCGGGCGCCGACCGTGGTCCCCGCCGACGTACGTCTGCTGGTCGTCGGGGGACCGACGCATGCGTTCTCGATGAGCCGGCCGTCCACCCGGCAGGATGCGCGGAAGCAGGACGACGTGGTGATGCCGATCGAGGTCGGGATCCGCGAGTGGCTCGACGCGCTGGCGACCGACACGAGGGCCGGCACCGGACGCCGGTCGAAGCACCTCGAGGTCGCGACGTTCGACACGCGGATCGCCAAGGTCCGCCGGCTGCCCGGATCGGCCGCACGGTCGGCCGCGAAGCTGCTGCGGAAGCTGGGGTTCCGGCTGATCTCGCCGTCGACGAGCTTCTTCGTGGACGAGACAACCGGGCCGATCCGCCAGGTCGAGATCGAGCGCGCCCGCCGATGGGGCGACGAGCTCGGCCGGCTGCTCACCACCTCCGTGCCGGTGGCCTGAGGCGCTGAGACGGCGTTGACCCGACCGAATGGCCACCCGTTGGGACAGGCTCGCCATCAGCTGCCGCGCCCCCGTCGTCACCTGGACGGGTTGAGAGGAGAGTCGACCACCAGGACGAGTTTCCCGCGCGCGTGACCGTCCTCGCTGACGCGGTGCGCCGCCGCGACCTCGGCGAGCGGGAAGGTCTGCACGACCGGGAGCGAGAACTGCCCGGACTCGATCAGCTCGCCGATCTCGGCGAGCGCGTGGACCGCGCGGCCGGCGTCTCCGCTGCTGAACCTCACCCCGTGCTCCCGCGCGCCACCGAAGTCGGCGATCGTCACGACGTGTCCCGGGACGCCCGCGAGCTCGATGAGCTCGGGCAGGACGCCACTCCCGGCGACGTCGAGCGCGGCGTCGACGCCGTCGGGTGCGAGCGCGCGAACCCGCTCGACGAGACCCTCGCCGTAGGCAACCGGCTCAGCCCGCAGCGAGCGAAGGTACTCGTGGTTCGCTGGGCTGGCGATGCCGATCACGCGCGCACCGCGCGCCACGGCGAGCTGAACCGCGGCGCTGCCGACACTTCCGGAGGCTCCGTTGATGAGCAGCGAACTGCCGCTCCGGACGCCGAGCTGGTCGAGCGCGCGCGTGGCGGTCTCGATGGCGGCCGGCAGCGCGGCAGCGGCGGGGAAGTCGAGCGACGGCGGGACCGGCGCATAGTAGGACAGCACCGCCAGCTCGGCCTGGGCGCTCCCCTCGGCGGAGAAGCCGAACACGCGATCGCCGACGACTACATCCGCAACGCCCTCGCCGAGCTCGTCGACGATGCCGGCCGCCTCGTGGCCCATGGTCTGCGGGAGCTCCCCGTCCATCAGGCCCTTGCGCTTCTTCCAGTCACTCGGGTTGACGCCGGCCGCGCGCACCGCGATCCGGACCTCGCCGCGACCCGGATGCGGATCAGGGAAATCCACGATCTCGAGGACTTCCGGGCCTCCGAACTGGTCGAACCGGACTGCCTTCATCATTCGCTCCGATGACGACTGGGGTGTCGTGGTTGCCGCGCGTACGCCAGTCTCACATGCCGCGCTCACCAGGAGCGGATGCGCCGGCCGGTGATGCCGTGAGGAGCGATGGCCATGTAGGACTCGCGGGTTCCGCCGGCCCATGGCTCGACCCGGCCGCGGGCGGCGTCGAATTCCTCGCTCGTGACCGGGCGGACCACACCGTGCACCAGGACGCTCCAGCCGTCCTGCAAGGCTTCGTCGGTGAAGTCGATCTCGAAGGCGATCGGGGCCAGGTCGAACTGCGCGACCGCGCTGTCGGCCGCGGTCCGGAAGATGATCAGGTCGTTGAGGTAGCAGTAGTTGACCGGGAAGACGACGAGGTCGTCGGCCCCGTTGTACGCGATCCGGCCGACATCACCGGCGTCGATGAGCTTCACGCACTCCTCCTTGCGCATCGGCTCGAGTACGGGTGCGATCGTTGGACGCTGAGGGGTTCTGGGCCGATAAGGCCCGGTCAGTTCGCCGACGCTGATGTCGAGGGCACGCGACAACCGGACGAGCTCTGCGCCGGTAAGAGCGAACGGGCCGGTCTCGATGTTCTCGATGCGCTCCGTGCTCAGGCCGGTCCGCTCCGCGACTTCCGCCGTACTCAGGCCCAGGGCCAGCCGGCGGCCCCGGATGCGGATGCTGAGGTCGCTCGGCTTGCCTGCGGTCTGTGACCTGGTGTCCATCGGAGTCTGCCTTCCCATCGATTGCGGCAGTTCCAGACAATCAGGTGGGTGCCCGGGCGGGCAGGGCATGACGTCCTGAAGACCAGGGCCGGTCGGCACGTTCGCGCCGAAGGTCCCGCTCCGGGTGGGACCGTTGCCCCTGGCGCGCTCCGGCCGGCAACGAGATGCTGCTGGGGCCACCTCGTACGGTGGATGACAAGCCGAAGGAGACGGTCATGACGATCAAGGTGTTCCTGCTCGACGACCACGAGGTGGTCCGGCTGGGACTGCACCAGCTGCTCGACGCAGAGCCCGACATCGACGTCGTCGGTGACGCCTCGACCGCCGCGGAGGCGATCGCGCGGATCCCCGCCGTACGCCCCGATGTCGCCGTCCTGGACGTCCGGCTGCCCGACGGCGACGGCATCACCGTCTGCCGCGAGATCCGTTCGTCGATGGACACTCCGCCGGCCTGCCTGATGCTCACGTCGTACTCCGACGACCAGGCGCTCTTCACCGCGATCATGGCCGGCGCGGCGGGCTACCTACTGAAGCAGATCCACGGCGACGCCCTGATCGACGCGGTACGACGGATCGCCGCCGGCGAATCGCTCCTCGACCCGACCATGACGATGAAGGTCCTGGAACGCCTCCGCCACCCGGTCGCCGAGGAGGACCCGAGGTACGCCGCTCTCACCGAGCAGGAACGCCGCATCCTGGCTGAAATCGCGGAAGGCAAGACCAACCGGCAGATCGCCCAGTCCCTTTACCTGGCGGAGAAGACGGTCAAGAACTACGTCTCCTCCCTCCTCCGCAAACTCAATCTCGAACGCCGCACCGAGGCAGCCGTCTTCGCCATCGAACACGCGCAGAACCACCCGCAGCAGTAGGTGGCCCCTTCATCGGCCGAGGAAGTGCCCAGTTGTGCGGTGATTAGTGCCGGGTGGCGGAGATGGCGATGCCGAGGTCGGTGGCCCACGCGCGGATCTCGGCCCAGTTGCGAGAGTCCCCGGCCAGGTTGCCTGTGGCGAGTCGGCGGGCGAGGAAGCCTTTGGCGGTGGCGGGTTCGAGCCGGCCGGCGAAGGTCACCGCTGGAGTGGCTCCGATGTCGCGCGCGAGACGGCGTACGGCGGGAGGCATCTGCTGGGCCTGGTCCTTGTCGGGGCCGACCGGGCCGCTGTGGAACAGCCAGACCTGGCGCGTGCGCAGCTCGTCGACATTCGCCCGCAGGAAGTGGACGGCTTCGCGCCGCCAACGGCGGATGTAGATCGCGCTGCCGAGCACGACGGCTTGGTACGGCTCGATGGTGTGAACTTGAGTGACGTCGAGGACGTCGACGTCGTGGCCTTGCTCGCGCAGCTCGGCGCCGATCGCCTCGGCGATGCCGGCGGTGCCGCCCATCTTGCTGGCGTAAGCGACCAATACCTTCCTGGACATCGAGACCTCCTTCTGGTCACCCCAAGCACACCAGCCGCAGCACTGCCCCGGCAGTGCCGAACGGCCTCGGTCAGCGGGCCTCAGGGCCCTCGATCGCCGCGCGTGGGATGACGGCGACCGGGCACGGGGCCTGGTGCAGCATCGTCTGGCTCACCGAGCCGAGCAGCAGCCCGGCGAAACCGCCGCGACCGCGGGATCCGACGACCAGGAGTTGTGCATCGGCGGACCACTCGAGCAGGAGTTCTGAGGGATGACCGGGCACCTCGATCGCCTCGGCGGTCCGCGTGTCCGCGTGAGCCCGGAGCGCGGCAGTGAGGTCGTGGTCGTCGTCCTCGTCGTCGGCCAGGACCGTCACGATCCGGGCGGCGAGTTCGTGTCGCCGTGCGTACTCGAGCCCGAAGTCGACCGCCGCGTCGGCGGCCGCGGACCCGTCGTACCCGATCACCACCCGGCTGCCCACCAAGGAGTCGTCGCTGGGACGTACGACGACCACCGCACAGTGCGCGTGGGCGGCGAGCTCCAGTCCGGTGGAGCCGACGAGCAGACTGACGGCCCGGCCGGACGCCCGGCTGCCGATCACGATCACCTCGGCGTCCCGGGACGCGGCCAGCAGAACGGGCGTGGGAAAACCATCGACCCGCTCTGCCGTGATGGGCACGCCGGGGTCGAAGCCGTGCGCCACCTCGAGCGCCTCCGCGACGATCTTGTCGGCGGCGGCGCGCAGCCCGGGAGCGACATCGCTGGGTCCGAGCGGAACCCGTAACTCCGCCCACACGAACGCGTGCACCAGCTGCAGACCGACCCCCGTGGCGGCGGCCTCGGCGGCACCCCAGCGGATCGCGTTCTCGCAGTCGGCCTCGCCGTCGATGCCGACGACAACCCTCTTCGCCGTCACGCCGACGGCCCTGGCCAGCGCCAGTTCGTGATGTCGGGCATGTCCTCGCCGTGGGCCAGGATGTAGGCGTGGTGTCGCGCTCGCTGGTCGATGAGCCATTGGCGCACCTCGGCGGCCCGCTGACCGAGGCCGGGGACCCGGTCGATGACGTCGAGGGCGAGGTGGTACCGGTCCAGGTCGTTGCGGACCACCATGTCGAACGGCGTCGTGGTCGTGCCTTCCTCCTTGTAGCCACGGACGTGGAGGTTGTGGTGGTTCGTCCGCCGGTAGGTGAGGCGGTGGATGAGCCAGGGGTAGCCGTGGTAGGCGAAGATGACCGGCTTGTCCGTCGTGAACAGTGCGTCGAAGTCGGCATCGGCCAAGCCGTGTGGATGCTCGCTGGCCGGCTGCAGACGCATCAGGTCGACCACGTTGACGACCCGGACCTTCAACGACGGCAGGTGCTCGCGCAGCAGACTCACCGCGGCGAGCGTCTCCAGTGTCGGTACGTCGCCCGCACACGCCATCACCACATCCGGAGTGCCGTCGTCGTTGCTCGCGAAGTCCCAGATGCCGAGGCCGCGCGCGCAGTGCAGGGCCGCGGCCTCCGGGGCGAGCCAGTCCGCCTGGGGCTGCTTGCCGGCGACGATCACGTTGATGTAGTCGTGGCTGCGCAGGCAGTGCTCGGCGGTCGACAGGAGTGTGTTGGTGTCCGGCGGCAGGTAGACCCGGATCACCTCGGCCTTCTTGTTCACCACATGGTCGATGAATCCGGGGTCCTGATGGGAGAAGCCGTTGTGGTCCTGCCGCCAGACGTGCGAGGTGAGCAGGTAGTTGAGCGAGGGGATCGGCCGCCGCCACGGCAGGGCCCGGGTGACTTTGAGCCACTTCGCGTGCTGGTTCACCATCGAGTCGACGATGTGCACGAACGCCTCGTAGCAGGAGAACCAGCCGTGTCGGCCGGTCAGTAGGTAGCCCTCGAGCCAGCCCTGGCAGGTGTGCTCGCTGAGGATCTCCATCACCCGGCCGTCCACCGCCAGGTGCTCGTCGGTGGGCAGCACCTCGGCGTTCCAGGCTTTGCCCGTGACGTCGTACAGGGCGTCCAGCCGGTTCGAGGCGGTCTCGTCCGGACCGAAGACGCGGAAGTTCCGGTGCGGCAGGCTGGCTCGCATCACATCGCGCAAGTAGTCGCCGAGGACCCGCGTGGGCTCGTGCTCGGTTTCGCCCGGATCTGCGACCGGTACGGCGTACTCGCTGAGCTCCGGCAGTTCGAGGTCCTGAGTAAGTAGGCCGCCGTTGCTGTGCGGACTGGATCCCATCCGGCGATGGTCAGGCGGTACTTGCGCGAGCAGCCGGGCCACCGGCCGGCCCTCGGCGTCGAACAGTTCTGCCGGCCGGTAGCTGCGCATCCATTTCTCGAGGAGCCGCAAGTGGTCCGGTGACGTCCGTACGTTCGTCAGCGGCACCTGATGCGACCGCCACGTCCCTTCGACCTGCAGGCCGTCGACCTCGTGGGGCCCGGTCCAGCCCTTGGGTGTGCGCAGGACGATCATCGGCCAGCGGCGGCGGGGTGTTCCCTCGTGGGCGCGCGCTTCGGCCTGGATCTCGGCGATCTCGTCGAGGACCTGGTCGAGGGTCAGCGCCAGAGCCTGGTGGACGTGCTCGGGCTCGTCGCCGTCGACCAGGTACGGCTGGTAGCCGTATCCCTCGAACAGCCGGGTCAGTTCGTCGTCACCGATCCGGGCCAGGACGGCCGGATTGGCGATCTTGTAGCCGTTGAGGTGCAGGATCGGCAGGACCGCGCCGTCGGTGCGGGGATCGAGGAACTTGTTCGAGTGCCACGAAGTCGCCAGCGGGCCAGTCTCGGCCTCGCCGTCGCCGATCACACAGGCGACGACCAGGTCCGGATTGTCGAGTACGGCGCCGTACGCATGGCTGAGGGAGTAGCCCAGTTCGCCGCCCTCGTGGATCGAGCCAGGCAGCTCGGGGGCGACGTGACTCGGGATGCCGCCGGGGAAGGAGAACTGACGGAAGAGCTTCGCCATCCCGTCGGCGTCCCGAGAGACGTCCGGGTAGGTGTGGCTGTAGCTGCCTTCGAGCCACGTATTCGCCGCGATGGCCGGCCCGCCATGGCCCGGCCCGATGACGTACATCATGCTCAGGTCGCGCCGTCGGATGACCCGGTTGAGGTGCGTGTAGAGCATATTCAGCCCAGGCGTCGTACCCCAGTGACCGAGCAGGCGTGGCTTGATGTGCTCCGGCCGCAGCGGTTCGGTGAGCAGGGGGTTGCCGAGTAGGTAGATCTGGCCGACGGACAGATAGTTGGCCGCCCGCCAATAGGCGTCGATGTCGGCCACCTCGTCGGCGGACAGCGGCTTACCGATGAGCTCATCCATGGCTCCCAGCGTCGCGGCATCGGCCAGTGCTCACCCAGAGTCGAAGGTCCCGCCGTCGTGGGACCCATCGGCACTGGCCTGGGCAGCCTTTGCCGCGGTGAGCTGGTGGGGTGTCGGAAGGAGACGTCATGACGGCGGTCGAGCAAGTGGGTGGGCGGCCCGGCGCGGGCTGGGATGTGCTCGCCTCGGACGGTTCGGTGGTGCGGATCCGTCCGCTCCGGGAGGACGACGAGGCGGCGCTGGACGCGATGAACGAGCGAGTGTCGGACCGGTCGATCTATCTGCGGTTCTTCGGGATCAGCCGATCCAATGCCGACGAGCACACGCACCACTTGGCGACAGTCCACGATGACGGCCATGTCGCGGTGGTGGCCGAGTACGGCGGTCAGCTGGTGGGCGTGGCGAGTTACGAACCGCTGCGCGCGGGCGAGGCCGAGATGGCCTTCCTGCTGGAGGACTCGGTGCACGGCCGGGGCATCGGCACCCTTCTCCTCGAGCAGCTCGCAGCGATGGCCAGGGAGAACGGGATCCAGCGGCTGCGCGCCGACACTCTCGCCGAGAACGCGGGCATGCTGCGCGTGTTCGCCGGCTCCGGCTTCGAACAGGTCCGCAGGTTCGACAGCGGTGTCGTCGCGCTGGCGCTGGACACGGCGTACCAGCCCTCGACGCTGGAACGGATGGCCGATCGCGAGCGGGCGGCTGAAGACCGTTCGATGCACCGGCTGTTCTCGCCCCGCGCGGTGGCGGTGATCGGCGCCGGTCGGAACCCTGGCGGCATCGGCCACGAGGTCCTACGGAACCTTGTCAAGGGCAACTTCACCGGACCCGTGTACGCCGTCAATCCGCACGCGGACCGGGTCGCGGACCTGCCGTCGTACCCGTCGATCGTGGACGTTCCCGGTGAGGTCGACCTCGTGATCATCGCGGTCCCGGCCGAGCAGGTACGGCAGGTGCTGACCGAGTGTGGCGCCAAGGGCGTCGGGGGAGCAGTGGTGCTGACCGCGGGTTTCTCCGAGCTCGGCGCGGCCGGGCGCGAGGCGCAGCGGGAGATCCTCGAGGTCGCTCGCCGGAACAGCATCCGGCTGATCGGCCCGAACTGCCTCGGGCTGGTGAACACCGACCCGGCGATCAACCTGAACGCGACCTTCGCCGAGGTCTCGCCCACGCGCGGAACGCTGGCCATCGCGGCGCAGTCCGGTGCCGTCGGCATCGCGGTGCTCGATCAGGCGGCCCGGACCGGCCTGGGCATCTCCGAGTTCGTCTCCCTCGGCAACAAAGTCGATGTCAGTGGCAACGATCTGCTGCTGCACTGGTGGGGCGATCCGCGGACCGCGGTGATCGGGCTGTACCTGGAGTCGTTCGGGAACCCGCGCAAGTTCGGCGGGGTGGCCCGGCTGGTCGGCCGGACGAAGCCGATTCTCGTCGTGAAGGGCGGTCGTTCGGCGGGTGGCCGGCGGGCCGGTGCCTCGCACACTGCCGCGGCGTCGACTCCTGAGACCGCTGTGGACGCCCTGTTCGCGCAGTCCGGCGTACTGCGGATGGACACCGTCGAAGAACTGGTGGAGACGGCCCGGGTGCTGAGCGTCCGGCCGTTGCCTCGCGGCCGTCGGCTCGCCGTCGTCGGTAACGCGGGCGGTGCCGGAGTGCTCGCCGCTGACGCGGCCGGCCGGCTCGGTCTTGAACTGCCCGAGCTGAGCCCGGCTGTTCAGGCCGAGTTGGCCGCTGTCGGTGCGGTGGGGAGCGGCAACCCCGTCGACCTCGGCGCGGCCGCGTCGCCGAACAGCCTGGCCCAAGCCATGAAGGTCATCGTCGACAGCGGCGAGGCCGACATCGTGCTGGTCTGCTATGCCGCCACGCGCGCCGGCCGGGTCGAGGACATCTACGACGCCGTCGCCAGGACCGCGACCCAGGCCGCCGAGGTGCCGATCGTCGTGAACTGTGTCGGTGCGACTCACGCCGCGCCGGAGGTCGCGCTTGCGGACGGCCGTCGCTTGCCGGTGTTCCCGTTCCCGGAGAGCGCCGTGCGCGCGTTGGCCCATGCCGTTCAGTACGCCGAGTGGCGGTCGCGGCCGCAGGGCGTCGTACCGGACCTGGCGCGGGTCGATGCCGTTGGAGCGCGAGCCGTCGTGCGGTGGTTCCTCGAGCAGAGCCCGGACGGAGGCTGGTTGGGGCCGTTGCAGGCCGGTCAGCTTCTGCAGTGCGCCGGGGTCCCGGCGATCCCGGTTCTCGCCGCGTCGAGTCGTTCCGAGGCGATCCGGGCGGCCGAGTCGGCGGGGTATCCGGTCGCACTGAAGACTGCCGCGCCCGGCGTCCTGCACAAGACCGATATCGGCGGTGTGCGGGTTGGATTGGCGAACTCGGTGCAGGTGGCGACGGCGTACGACGAGGTTGTGGCCGCGGCCGGGGATCCGCAGGTCGTGGTGCAGGCGATGGCACCCGGTGGGACCGAGTTGGTGATCGGCGTGGTGCGGGACCGTCTGTTCGGCCCGCTGCTGATGGCCGGTAGCGGTGGCATCCTCACCGACCTGTTGGCCGACCGCCAGTGGCGCGGCCTACCGCTCACGGACCTCGACGCCATCGAGACGCTGCACTCACTGCGCTGCGCACCACTGCTGGCCGGCTACCGCGGCGCCCAAGCTGCGGACCAGGAGGCCGTCCTGGACGTTGTCCACCGCATCGCCTGGCTCGCCGAACAGGTCCCCGAGCTCGCAGAACTCGACATCAACCCGCTGATCGCCGGTCCGTCCGGCGCCTTCGCGGTCGACATCAGAATGCGCCTCACCCCGGCGAACCCCGAACCCGACTGGCACGCCCGCCGCATGCGCGCGGACAGCTGAGCCGGACGTGCAGCGTCCCCGTCTCGACAGGGTCGAGACGGGGACGGCTGGTCACTATGCGTTCTGGACCGTGTCCTCGAAGCGCAGAGCGACCCGCGAGAGGGCGCGGAGGGCGGCGATGGCCTCGGCGACCTGCTGGTGAGCTGTGGGTGGGTGGACGGTTCGGTAGAGGTCGTTGCGGAGGTCTTCGAGGCGGTCGACGAGGTGCTCGATCTCGTGGGCGACGATCGCGTCGTGCGGTTGCTGACTCGTGAAGATCGGCAGGATGCGGCCGCGGTACGCGGTGATCGTCTGCTGGGCCTCGGCGAAGCGGCGTTCCTCCAGGAACCAGTTGTCCGAGGCGCTGTTCGCCGCGATGGTCTCGAGGTCGGCCTCCCAGCGCTCGATCTCCTGGTGCAGGGTGGTGGTCATGACTGCTCCTTGGTGGTGACGAATTCCGCGACTGGCCGGCGAGCGGTCCCGGTACCGGGATGGCTGCGACTGAAGCGGATGATCATGTCGGCGTGTCCCGGCCGCTTGGTGAGTCGCTGCACCTTGCGGCGCAGGTCCTCGAACTCGAGCGGCTGGTTGAGGAAGGACGCGCTGACGCCCTCCCGGGTCGCGGTCAGCAGGACACGTTCGAGCGCGGCGCCGGCAGTGACCTGGTCCGCGGGCTCGTCGAAGTCGGTGGACAGTACGGCGAGATCCGGGTTGGCCTCGAAGGTGCTCTGTTCGCGGGTCCGGTCGGTCGGCCGGGTGGCCATGTCCCGAACGGCCGCCGGGTAGCTGGTGGATCGCGGTCCGAGTGCCGAGCTCGGCACTCCTTCGGTGGTGCGCTCACCGCCGACCCAGTGGGCGCGTTCGGCGCGGCGATGCCAGTCGCCGATCTCGCGCAGGTCGGTGTCGAGCACCAGGTCGAGCACAGCGTGGATCTCAGGCTCGCCGAGCCAGGTCAGCTCGGCGCCCTCGGCGTACGCCGCCCGCAGCAGAGCGATACGGATCCTCTCGGCCAACGGCGTCGGATCGGAGGGGCGGCGGTCGGTGTGCCGGTGCGGAATCTGCTCGGCGAGGTTGCGAAGGTCGTCGTCCTGGGCGCTGGTGGGTTCGATGACGATGCGGGCCAGCAGGTCGGGTTCTTCCGGGTACGGCGCGAGGCCGTACCAGGTGCCGTACCCGAGTGCGGCGGCCGCGCAGCGCAGATTGAACGCGGCGGCGCCGGCCGCGATCCGCATCGCCCGGCCGGTGGGGTCCTCGGCGGGCAGGGTGCGTGATCCGTCGAGGAAGAGGTCGATGACGTGACCGTTCACTTCGAACCGCCACGGCTGGGTGTTGTGCATGCTGGGCGCGGCGATCGCCGCTGCGAGCATGCTGTCGACGTGGTGCGCCGGCAAGTGCTGGTCCGACATCGTTGGCTCCTCCCACTGGTGATACTTCAGCTTCGCGCCGGGGAGGAGGGTGGCGCTGCGGGCAAGAGTCCCGACTCGGGAGGCCGTTCGGCAGTCGGTCAGTCGCCGATCGGCGCCCTGAACTCCACCACGATGCCGTGCGGCTCGTTGCCGGTGAGCCGGAGGCTGCCGCCGAGGGCCTCGGCGCGCTCGGCGAGGTTGTGCAGCCCGCTTCTGCGATCGCCGGTCCCGATGCCGACGCCATCGTCGGAGATCCGGGCCGTCACCTCCCCCGAGCCGACGGACACCTCGACGATGGCCTGGGATGCCTGGGCGTGGCGGACCACGTTGGACAACGTCTCCCGGACGGTGGCGAGGATCTGCGGGCGGACGAGATCCGGTACGACGGTGTCGATCGGGCCGGTGCAGATCAGCTGGGGCCGGAATCCGAGTGGTTCGGTGTACTCCGCGACCAGCGCCTGGAGGTCTCCGCGCAACGAACTGGAGCCAGGTGCCTGCTGGAGCTGGAAGATCGCGGCACGAAGGTCGTGGATGGTCGTGTCGATGTCGTCGACCGCCCGGCTCAGTCGTTCCTGATGTTCGGGGCGGGCGAGCCGGTGCATGCCCTGCAGTTGCAGGCCGGTGGCGAAGAGTCGCTGGATCACCAGGTCGTGCAGGTCTCGGGCGATCCGGTCGCGGTCCTCCAGCACGGCGAGCATGTCGCGGTCGTGCTGTGCCTGAGCACGTTCCAGGGCCAGCGTGGCCTGCCCGGCGAACAGGCGGACCAGGTCCGCACCCTCGGAGATCCGGGTGTTGGAGCCCTGCTCCAAGGCCACCACGAGGACTCCGCCGGTGCCGGTGCTGCCGGCCGGTAGCGGCGAGATCGTCGTACGGCCGAGACTCGACCCCTGCGGGAATTCGGTCAGTCCGCCGGCGTCCTTCAGGAACTGAGCCAGGTCCTCGATCACCACCTGCTCGGATCTGGTGCTCGCGAGGCCGAGCACAGGCAGGTCGGCCGGGACACGGCGGCCGAGGAAGTGGTGGAACTCCGGTGGTCCGTCGACGGCACGCACGACCAGGTCCGCATCCTCGACGAGCAGGACGGCAGCGACGTGTGCGCCGGAGACCTCGCGGGATCGCTGCACAATCAGCTGGAGCGCCTGGTCGGGCTCGAACTCGCCGAGCATGAGCTGGGTGATCTCGGCGGTGACTTCGTGCCAGCGCCGGCGCTGCTCGGTGTCGGCGTACAGCCGGGCGTTGTCGATCACCACACCGGCGGCCGCGGCCAAGGCGGTGACCGTGCGTTCGTCGTCCTCGGTGAAGTCGGCGCCGCCGGTCTTCTCGGTCAGGTACAGGTTGCCGAAGGCGTGCTCGCGGGTCTGGATCGGGACGCCGAGGAAGCTCTTCATCGGCGGGTGGTTCGCCGGGAAGCCGTAGGACCTGGGGTGTTCGGCGAGCTCGTGCAGGCGGATCGGTTCGGGGTGCTCGATCAGCAGGCCCAGGATGCCGTGACCCTCCGGGTACGGGCCGATCGCGGCGATCTCCTCGTCGGTCACGCCGTGCGTGATGAAGCGGACGAGCCGCTTGCCGTCCGGGCCGACCACGCCGAGAGCGCCGTACCGGGCTCCGGCCAGTTCACAGGCCGCGGTGACGATCCGGTCGAGGGTGCTGTTCAGGTCGAGGTCCGCGCCGATACCGACGACCGCGTCGAGCAGGGCACGTAGCCGCTCCTGGGTGTCCATGATCTCGTCGACGCGACCGAGCAACTCCTGCAGGAGGGCGTCAAGACGCACCCGGGACAACCCGGCGAACTCCAGCGCCCCCTCGTCCCAGCCCGCTCGCCCCGCCCGCGAGTCATCAGCCACGGCCCCACCATATACGGACTGCCACGGTGGGTAGGAACCGTCGTCAGGGGGGTCTAGAGGCTCGCCCGCGGACGCTGGCCCCACGGGACGAGGCGTCGTCCCTGGAGAGATTCGATCCCCACCCGGACCAGGTCCGGGTCGTCCATCGGTAGCCAGGAATGCAGCGGCAGGGTACTGCGCAGCGCCGCGGCCTCGTCCGCGGTCACAACGGACAAGTGGCCGATGGCTGTGACGGTCCAGCCGACGTGCCGCTCGAGGTCCACGTCGTCGGCCTCGAAGGCGACCACGTCGCCGCGTTCAGCAGCCCGGAGCTTGTCACCCGGTCCGGTGCTGAACACGATCGTGTCGTCGTCCAGGACGCAGTTGACCAGCCGGACCGCTGGGAGGCCGCCGTGCGTGTAGACGAGGCGTCCGAGGGGGACGGTTCCGAGCAGACGCAGACAGTCGCCCTTGCTGAGGATCTGCAGGCGGGTGCGGTCGAAGTGCAGCTGCGTGGTCATCGGAGGCCTCCTGACGGTGGACAATCACCTTGACCTGTCCATCCGCCAACGATCACCCGACGAGAGTCACCACAGTAGGGTCAAAAGTCCCGATCGTTGACAGCCATCAGGCTCGGACGACGGTGAGCGTCTCGCGGGCGATCTGCCACTCCTCGTTCGTCGGGACGACGAGGACGGCGACCTCGCTGCCGTCGGTGGAGATCCGCCGGGCCCCGGTCACCGGTGCCATGTTGCGCTCGGGGTCGATGGTGATGCCGAGGCGTTCCAGGCTGGCCAGTGATGCGGCCCGGACGTCGGCCGAGTTCTCGCCTACGCCGGCGGTGAAGACGACGGCGTCGACTGTTCCCAGGACGGCGTAGTAGGCACCGACGTACTTGCGGATCCGATGGCAGTAGACGTCGAAGGCCAGGCAGGCCCGCTCGTCGTCGCTTGCCCGCAGCCGCGAGAGCTCGCGGAAGTCGTTCTCGCCGGCCAGGCCTTTCAGCCCCGATGCGGAGTTGAGGGCATGGTCGATCTCGTCCACGGACATGCCCAGCTCCCGCGTCAGGTACGCCGGGATCGCCGGGTCCAGATCGCCCGAGCGGGTGCCCATCACGAGGCCCTCAAGCGGAGTCAGGCCCATCGAGGTCTCCACCGATCGGCCGCCCTGGACGGCCGACGCCGAGCATCCGTTGCCCAGGTGCAGCACGATGACGTTCACGTCGGACGGATCACGGACGAGGAGCCGGGCGGCTTCCCGGGAGACGAACGAGTGCGACGTGCCGTGGAAGCCGTAGCGGCGGATCCCGTGGTCCTCCAGCCAGTCCGTCGGCACCGCGTAGGTGTAGGCGTGCGGCGGGAGCGTCTGGTGGAAGGCTGTGTCGAAGACGGCGACCTGAGGCAGGTCGGGAAAGAGGCGACCTGCTATCCGGATTCCCTCCAGGTTCGCTGGGTTGTGCAGTGGGGCGAGTGGCACCAGGTCCGTCACCTCGGCGATGAGCGCGTCGTCGATCAGGGCCGACGCGGAGAACCGCGAGCCTCCGTGGACCACGCGGTGGCCTACTGCCTCGAGGTCGAGGTCTGCGAGTGACGGCCCGTCCGCCTCGAAGGCATCGATCGCCGCGCGCAGCGCATCCTCGTGGGTGGATATCGACCGCGTCGTCTCGGTCTCGCCGGCCGGGCCGCGGTGGACGTGGCGGCCCTCGCCTTCCCCGATGCGCTCAACCAGGCCGGCGGCCGCCGGTTCACCGGTACGGGCGTCGACCACGCTGTACTTGAGCGACGAGGAGCCGGCGTTGATCACCAGGACGTGGTCGCTCATCGCGTGCCGCTCCCGGCCGCCTGGACCGCGGTGATCGCAACGGTGTTGATGATGTCTCGTACGGTCGCTCCGCGCGACAGGTCGTTGACTGGTCGGCGCAGACCTTGCAGGACCGGCCCGACCGCGACGGCGTTCGCCGAGCGCTGCACCGCCTTGTAGGTGTTGTTGCCGGTATTGAGGTCGGGGAAGATGAACACGGTCGCCCGGCCTGCCACCGGCGAGCCGGGCAGCTTCGTCCTCGCCACCGCGCTGTCGATCGCGGCGTCGTACTGGATCGGTCCCTCGACCGGCAGCTCCGGTGCCCGTTCGCGGATGATCGCCGTTGCCTTGGACACCTTTTCGACGTCGGTCCCCGAACCGGAGGTGCCGGTGGAGTACGACAGCATCGCGACCCGCGGTTCGATGCCGAAGGCAACCGCTGTCGCGGCCGAGGAGATCGCGATGTCCGCGAGCTGCTCGGCGGTGGGATCCGGGTTGACCGCGCAGTCGCCGTACACCAGGACCTGGTTCTGCAGGCACATGAAGAACACCGAGGAGACGACGGAGACCCCGGGGATGGTCTTGACGATCTCGAGCGCCGGCCGGATGGTGTGGGCGGTGGTGTGCGCCGCGCCGGACACCATGCCGTCGGCGAGGCCGAGCTGGACCATCATCGTGCCGAAGTACGAGCCGTCTCTGACCAGCTCCCGGGCTCGGTCCAGGTCGATCCCGCGATGCTTCCGGAGCCGGTGCAGCTCGTCCGCGAGCCTCTCGGACAGGGGGTCGTGCTCAGGGTCGACGATCCGGGCGGACGCCACGTCGGCGCCGAGTGCGGCGGCCTTCGCGCTGATCACCAGCGGATTCCCGAGCAGGGTCAGGTCGGCCACTCCACGGCGGAGCAGGACGTCCGCGGCCCGCAGTATCCGCTCCTCCTCGCCTTCGGGCAGGACGATGTGCTTGCGGTGGGCAACTGCTTCGTCGATCAGCTGGTGCTCGAACATCAGCGGCGTCACCGCGTTGCTGCGCGCGACCTCCAGTTGATCGAGGAGGGCCTCGCCGTCCACGTTCTGCTCGAACAGGGACAACGCCGCGTCCACCTTGCGCGGCGAGTCCTTCGTGAGCCTGCCGCGGACGGCGGTCAGCGCCGCCGACGTGGCCTGCGTGTCGAGAGTGGTCTCGAGGATGGGCAGTGTCACCCCGACGCCGTCCAGCAGCCGCTGGACCTGCGCCGGCAGCGTGAAGCCGCCGTTGAGGACGACCGCGGAGATCTGCGGGAAGTTGAGCGACGCGTGCGCGACCAACACCCCGAGGACCACCTCCGGCCGATCTGCCGCAGTCACCACCGCTGCTCCGTCGAACAGCCGGTCGAGCACGTTCGGCATCGTCATCCCGGCGACGACGAGACCGGTGACCTCTCGCGTCAGCAGGGCGGGATCACCCCTCAGCAGGCGGCCTTCGACCGGGACCATCAGGTCCGCGACCGTGGGCTGGGTCAGGAGCGGCTCCTCCGGCAAGGCGAACGCCGGTGCACCGGCGCCTGCCAAGACCGCGACCGTGTCAGCGAGGTGGTCCGGGGCGACGCGGTTGGCGACCACCGCGGCCAGCGAACCGTGGTTGCCTCGCAGTTCCCCGACAGCCATGTCGGCGATCATCCGAACCTCATGCGGGCTGCGTTGGAACCCGTTGAGGACGAGGACGACCGGTGTGCCCAGGTTGGCGGCGATCTTGGCGTTGAAGGAGAACTCTGTCGGAGTCCCCACATCGGTGTAGTCGCTGCCGACGACGAGTACGGCGTCGGCGTGGTCGGCGATCGCGTGATAGCGCTGCACGATCGCGTCGAGCGCGGCGTCGGGGTCCGCGTGCACCTCGTCGTACGTGATGCCGAGGCTCTCGTCGTACGCCGACTGGACCGCCTCGTGAGCGGTCAGCAGGTCCAGGACGTAGTCCCGACCACCATGCATCGCCGTGTCCGGACGAACGATGGGACGGAACACGGCCACCCGTTCGACCCGGCGCGACAGCTGCTGAAGCACACCGAGAGCGACCGTGGATTTTCCGGTGGACCCCTCCACCGACGCGATGTAGACGCTGCTCCCCATGCCTGCACCCTAACCACCCACCGCGACTGCGGCGGACTGGTCCTCGAACGGGACCTTCGGCCCTGTGCCCGCGGCGTGTGGGACAGGACCGTGAGAGAGGGAGGTGGCACACACATGACCACAATGCCGACGACGGACCGCTATGTCTTCGACTTCGCCGAAGGGAGCATGGACCAGAAAGAGCTGCTCGGGGGAAAGGGCGCCAATCTCGCGGAGATGACCCGGCTGGGTCTCCCGGTGCCACCGGGATTCACGATCGGGACCACGGGGTGCCGTGCCTATCTGGCGACCGGCGATCTGCCGGTCGGCCTGGCCGACGAGATCACGGCGCACCTCGGCCGGCTCGAGCAGGTGATGGGCCGCCGGCTGGGTGACCCAGCCGACCCGCTGCTGATCTCGGTGCGCTCGGGTGGGAAGTTCTCGATGCCCGGGATGATGGAAACCATCCTCGACATCGGATTGACCGACGAGTCGGTGCACGGGCTGGCGAAGCACTCGGGCGACGAGCATTTCGCGTGGGACTCCTACCGGCGGCTGCTGCAGATGTACGCGCGCACAGTCCTCGACGTACCGGACGACCTGCTACAGGCGGCCGTGTCCACGGAGTACGTCGAGTGGAGCGTTGGGACTCCTGAGGAGCTGCCGGCCCAGGCGATCGAACGTGCCTGTACGGCGCTGAAGCAGGTAATCGCCGACCACGCCGGTCGGCCCTTCCCGCAGGACCCGGCGGAGCAGCTCGACCTCGCGGTCCGCGCGGTCTTCCGCTCGTGGTCGACACCTCGGGCTCGTTTGTACCGGCGCCAGGAGCACATCCCGGACGACCTCGGTACGGCGGTCAACGTGATGGCGATGGTCTTCGGCAACCGTGGCCCGGACAGCGGCACCGGCGTCGCCTTCACGCGCGATCCGGCGTCGGGTGCGACGGGGGTCTACGGAGACTACCTCCAGGACGCTCAGGGCGAGGACGTCGTCGCCGGTGTCCGCAACACGGTTCCGTTGGCTCGGCTGGCCGATATCGATCCGGTGAGTTATGCCGGGCTGCTGACCGCGATGACCACCTTGGAGCAGCACTACCGCGACTTGTGTGACATCGAGTTCACGATCGAGCGTGGCCGGCTCTGGATGCTGCAGACTCGGGTCGGCAAACGTACCGCTGGGGCGGCGTTCCGGATCGCGGTCCAGCTGGTCGACGAGGGCCTCATCACCCTCGACGAGGCATTGTTGCGCGTCAACGGCGCCCAGCTCGGCCAGTTGATGTTTCCACGGTTCGGCGAGCGACACGGCGTACCGGAGCTGGCCCACGGTGTTCCCGCCTCGCCGGGTGCCGCGGTAGGGGTCGCGACCTTCGACTCCGAGGCGGCACGGCGGTTCGCCGACGACGGCCGGCACGTCGTTCTCGTCCGCCGGGAGACGAACCCCGACGACCTGCCCGGCATGCTGGCAGCGGTGGGGATCCTCACCACCCGAGGCGGGAAGACCTCCCACGCCGCTGTCGTCGCTCGCGGCATGGGCAAGACCTGTGTCTGCGGCGTCGACAGTCTGTCCGTGGACCCGGTCGCGCGCCGTGCTGTCACGGCCGACGGCGTCGTCATCGAGGAGGGTGACGTGCTCTCCTTGGACGGAACGTCGGGCGTCGTCTACCACGGGGAGGTTCCAGTCGTCGCCTCGCCGGTCGTGGAGTACTTCGAGGGTCGCCTGGGCCTCGCCGAGGCGGATGACCTGGTGCGGGCGGTCGACCGGCTGCTGCGGCACGCGGATGCCCGTCGCCGGCTCGGCGTTCACGCGAATGCCGACACTCCCGCGGACGCCGAGCGCGCCCGGCAGTTCGGCGCGGGAGGCATCGGGCTGTGCCGCACAGAGCACATGTTCCTCGGTGAGCGTCGCAAGCTCGTCGAGCGGCTGGTGCTCGCCGAAGGTGCCTCGGACCAGCAGACAGTGCTCGAGGAACTGCTGCGGCTCCAGCGCGACGACTTCGTCGGGATCTTCCGGGCGATGGCCGGCCTGCCGGTGACAGTACGGCTGATCGATCCGCCGCTGCACGAGTTCCTGCCCGACCTGACCGACCTGTCGGTGCGGGCGGCCGTCGGCCGGGCTACCGGCACTCCCGATGTCGACGCGGAGCGCCTCTTGCCGGCGGTCCAGCGGATGCACGAGAGCAACCCGATGCTGGGACTTCGCGGTGTCCGGCTGGGGATCGTCATCCCGGGCCTGTTCGCCATGCAGGCCAGGGCGATCGCCGAGGCGGCCGCCATCGTGACGGGGGAGGGCAAGACGGTACGTCCGGAGATCATGGTGCCGTTGGTGGCCGGAGAAGCTGAGCTGCACCTGGTGCGGCAGGAGATCGAAGGTGTCCTCGCCGAGGTGGCGACCCGAACCGGGCGCACGGTTCCGACCCGGATCGGCGCGATGATCGAGGTGCCGAGGGCGGCGCTGGGTGCCGAGCAGATCGCCCGGTCCGCCGACTTCTTCTCGTTCGGCACCAACGATCTCACCCAGCTGACCTGGGCGTTCAGCCGCGACGACGTAGAGGCATCGATCTTCCCGCGCTACTTCGACGCCGGGATCTTCGCGGTCTCGCCGTTCGAGTCGGTGGATGTCGTGGGCGTGGGCCGGCTGGTCCGGATCGCCGTCGCCGAGGGACGCAGCGGCAACCCTGACCTGGTCATCGGCGTCTGCGGTGAGCACGGCGGCGACCCGGCGTCGATCGCCTTCTTCGCCGAGGCCGGTCTGGACTACGTCTCGTGCTCCCCGTACCGCATCCCGATCGCCCGCCTCGAAGCAGGCCGCGCCGCCGTGGCCCCGAGTTCAGCGGAGAGCGACACACGCTGAGCGGCGTAGGCCCAGCCGGCCCCCCTTGCCGGGGAGGTCGGCTGTGCGCATCGTGAAGACGTGACCAGGACGAAGTGGCACGACCTCAGTCCTCGCAGACGCCGCGTCATGATCGCAGGCGCTGCCATCGAGGGCGCCCTGAAAGCTGCCGCCCTCGCTGACCTGGCGCGCCGCCCGCCAACCGAGGTGAACGGCTCGAAGACGCTCTGGGCCCTCGCCATCACGCTCATCAACGCGGCCGGTATGGTGCCGATCGCCTACTTCGTCTACGGCCGGCGACCGCGTAGCTGATCAGCTGGACGGCCAGGTGTGGGACTCGCCGGCCTTCAATTGCCGCGTTCGGCCGAAGCAGCGGACGGTGATCGGGGCGCCCGGGCCGGGATCGACGGTGAGCGTGAGCCCGCTGGTGGACACCTCGGCGACGAGACGGTGTCCCCGGTAGCGCAGCACCATCCGGAGGGTGCCGAGTTTGCCCGGCCAGTGCGGTCCGAAGCGGAGTACGTCGTTCGACGTGCTCAGACCGGTGAAGCAGCGCTGGATGAGATCGGCACCGCCGGCCATCGCGGCAAGGTGGATGCCCTCGGCGGTGGTGCCGGTTTGGCTCGGATCGCCGGCGTCGCTGTGCAGTGCCTGTTCGAGGAAGCCCAGCGCCCGATCGGGGTCGAGCATCGCCAACCCCCAGGCGTGCACAACCGCGCTGAGCGACGAGCCGTGGCACGTGCGCGCCAGGTAGTACTCGACCGTGGCGCGGATCGTTTCGGCGGTCAGCGGGTAGCCGAGCCTTTCCATCAGCTCACGCAACTCCCGGCGGGGCAGGAGGTACAGCAGCATGAGTACGTCGGCCTGCTTGGAGACCTGGTACGCCGTGACGTCGTGGCCCTCGGCCTCGAGGATCCGGTCCAGCCGGCGAATATCGCCGTACTCGGCCCGGTAGTGCTCCCAGTCGAGCTCGGCCAGTTGCTCGTATCCCTCGAACTGGCTGATCACCCCGTCGTGGAACGGGATGTACATCCGGCGGGTCAGTTCGTCCCAGTGACTCAGTTCCTCGGCGCGGAGGCCGAGGGACTCGACGAGCTGCGTGCGCTGCCAGTCCGGTAGTAGATCGAGGGCCTTGCCGGCCACGCCGAACAGCCAGACGGCCAGCACATTCGTGTAGGCGTTGTTGTCGATCCCGGCGGCCGGCTGATCAGGATAGCCGGTGTGGAACTCGTCGGGTCCGACCACACCGCGGATCACGTACCGGTCGCGACCCTGATCGTACTCCGCGAGGCCGGCGAAGAACCGCGCCACCTCGACGATGACCTCGGCACCGTAGTCGCCGAGGAACGCGAGGTCGCCGGTCAGCTCGACGTACTGCCACATGGTGTAGGCGATCGCCAGGCCGACGTGCCGTTGCCGGAAGGTCGCGTCCTCGCTCCAGCGGCCGGACAATGGATTGAGATGCAGCCGCTGGCTCTCCTCGCGGCCGTCGCTGCCGGATTGCCACGGATACATGGCTCCCGGACAGCCCGCCTGCCGAGCCGCTAGCCGGGCGGCGGGCAGCCGCCGGTACCGGTACAGCAGCAGTGCCCGCGTCAGCGCCGGCATGCGCAAGGTGAGGACCGGAAAGACGAACAACTCGTCCCAGAAGATGTGGCCCCGGTACGCCTCCCCGTGCAGGCCGCGGGCGGGTACGCCGGCATCGGTGTCGGCGCTGTACGGCGAGACCGATTGGAGCAAGTGGAAGAGGTTCAACCGGACAGCGGCCAGGGTGCCGTCGAACGGCTCCTCGAGATCGAGCGAGAACTGCCGCCACAGGTGTGACCAGGCCAGCACGTGGGCGTCGCGCAGCTGGTCGAAGCTGGACGCGTTCGCAACTGCGGTGCGGCTGGCCAGCAGCGGTTCGGAGATCCCCGGGTCCCGCGACCCGTAGACCGCGGCCACCTTCTCGGCGGTGACGACGTCGCCGCTCCGGACCGGGACGACGAGCTCGGCGAAGGCGGATGTCGCGTCCGTCCGCGAGGTCCACTCCGTGACCGGCGATCCGTTGTGGGTGGCAATGGTTCGGGTCGCGACGGCAACCCGGTGGCGTGATTGCGATGTCGTCGCCGCGACCATGAGGTTGCCGTCAGCAACCGTTGGGCACACGTCGGTCAGATGCCGGCCGGACAGTTTCCGGTAGCGCTCGACGCCGGCGTTGCAGACGGCGCCGTTCACCGCGGTCCCGAGTCGTAGCCGGCCCTCCCAGTTGACGACGGTGACGGCCAGCGTCTGGCCGGCAAGGTGTGGATCGGCCATGCTGACGAAGCGCCGCTCCACACCGCGGACCTCCCGGCCGTGCGGATCGCGGAGCCGGAACCGCCGGGTCAGGACGCCGCGGAGCAGGTCCAGTTCCTGGTCGTGCTCGAGCACCTCGCAGTTGTCGGGAGTGAGCGAGTCGCCGCCGTCGATGGCGGCTGTCAGCGGCAGCCAGTCGGGCAGGTTCACCAGGCTCTCGTTCTCGAGTAGGTGGTCGTTGACCTGGTCGGCCAGCCGGTTGTAGTAGCCGGCCAGGTAGGTCCCGGGGTAATGGTGTTCGCCGGCCACCGCACCGGCCCACGCCCCTCTGGTTGCGAAGTACCCGTTGCCGACGGTGCACAACGCCTCACGCCGCCGCTCGTCGGCAGGATCGTAGCCACCGAACCGGTGGATCCAGTCGTTCATGGCTCGAGACCGACCCAGCCGGTCGCGTCCCGCCACGGGCGGCGGCCGGTGTGCGCCTCGGCCTGGGCCGGATAGCCGATCCGGAGGATCATCTGCGGCCAGCTCCGTCCGCCGATCAGGTCCCGGACCTGTGCCCGCAAGGTCGGGTACTCCAGCGCCTGATTGAGGAAGGAGACGGCCAGCACCGAGGAAGTTGCGGTCAGCAACACCCGCTCCAAGGCCAGGCCGGCCAGCACCCAGGCGGGCTCGTCTTCGTCCGCGGTGGCGAGCACGGCGATGCGCGGGCGCTGTTCGAAGACGGCGTGCTCCCGGCCCGGTGTGTCGAGACCCGTCGCCAAATCCCGGACCATGGCCGGATCGGTAGGCACCGGCCCGAGTGCGGTGTCCGGTACGCCGTCGTGCGGCCGCTCGCCGCCGACCCACCGGCCGCGCTCCAGCAGGCGGTCCTCGTCGCGCAGGTCGAGGTCGTCGGCCTGCCGCAGGAGCTGCCCGAGCGTCCGGGTGGCATCGTCGGCCGGCCAGTGCAGTTCGGCGCCGTCGATCTCGGCAGCGTCGGTCAGCGCGCTGATCACCATCGGTGGGATGGCCTGGTCGAGCATCGGGCCGCGATAGGTGTGCCGGCGCGAGATCTCGCCGTACAGGTCGGACAGGTCGGTGATCGGGCCGCTGCGATCGGACAGGTAGATCCGGGCGACCACGTCCGGTTCGGCCGGGTCGGGCGTGACGGCGAACGCCGACTCGTGCCCGAGCATGGCGGCGGCAACGCGGAGGTTGAACGCCGCGGCGCCCAGACCGATCCGGATCGCGCGGCCGGCCGGGTCGGCGGCGGGCAGGACCAGGTCCTCGTCGAGCCGGACGTCGATCACCGGCCCGGCGACCTCGAACCGCCACGGCTGGGTGTTGTCCATCGACGGAGCGTGGACCGCGGCGGCGAGCAGAATGCCCACCTCGTCGTCGGTCAGTGCCTTGGTGGTGTTCACGGGTGTCCTCCTTGTGCGGCCCTACGGCCGGGGTACTACGAGAGGTCCAGGGCCGGGCAATACGGCTGGACGATCTCGGTGTTCCAGGCGCTGGGGTCGTCGTCGCGCTCCTTTCCCGATCACCTCCAGCACACGGCAACGGGTGGGCGGCCGGCAGGGCCGACAGTCCTGAACCAGCCGGGTCCATGGTCGGCGACCGACCACCGGAGCATGGTGGCGACCGCCTGGCACCATCGACTTCCAGTAGGCAGCCGGCTACCTACTGCTGAACGTGTCCTCCTGAGTCAGCGAACGACCGCGACCGGGCAGGGTGGGTGGTGGACGAGGGCGCGGCTGGTCGAGCCGAGCAGGAGACCGCGGAACGCGCCACGGCCCCGGGATCCGACCACGAGCAGTTCGGCGGACCGGCCGGCGGAGAGCAGTGCGTCGTGCGCGGTCCCGTGGACGAGAAGTTCGTCCACGGGGACGTCCAGGTACTTGTCCCGGTGGCCGGCCATCGACTCGGCCAGCAGCGCCGTGCTTTCCTCTTCGAGGGTGTCGAGGTCGTAGACAACAGGCAGCGGATCGTTCGCGCCGGTGCTGATCGGGTCGTGCCAGGCCATCACCGCCGCCAGCGTCGTCTGCCTGGACTCGGCCTGCTCGAAGGCGAACTCGATCGCTTGGAGTGAGCACTTGGAGCCGTCGACTCCGACGACGATCCCGCTCGCCCGGCCGGACTCCCACCGCGGCGGTACGACGACGGCCGGACACGCCGCGTGCGTCGCCACGTGGGCCGACACCGATCCCATCGCCAGGTCCCGGAACTCGCCGAGGCCCCGGGAGCCGACCACGACCAGCTCGGCGTTCATTGCCTCCTGCAACAAAGCCGGTGCGGCGCCGCCGAAGGTGACGACGGCGTCGACCAGCAGGCGCGGGAAGGTCTCCCGGATCTCCTGGGCGGCTTCGGCCAGCAGGTGTTCGGCCGCAACCCGCAGCATGTCGGTGGGTAGCGGAACCGAGGGGATCCCCAGTGGGCTGCTGAAGAACGGCAACGGCTGGGCGTAGGTGAGGCGCAGTCGCGCCGACCGGCGGTCGGCCTCCTCGGCGGCCCACCAGACCGCGGTCTCGCTGGCGGGAGACCCGTCGTACCCGGCGACGACCGTGGTGATCATGGGTGACTTCCTCTCGTCCTCGCGTCGAGCCCGGCTAGGAGTCGGCGTGCCTCCCTTCGGGCGATCGCGCCTACCTCTCAGCTGACACCTGCGATCCCGAGTAGTCCAGTCCAGCCACGTCAGCAGATGCGAACGGCGATGACGCCGCGGACCGTGCCGGCCAGGGTGTCGGCGAGGCTGCGCTCACGCGGGTCGGCCGGGCCGGTCACCGTGACGACTCCGTCGCGGACGTCGACCTGCCAGCCCGGGTTCTCTGCCTGGATGATCTCGCGAACCTCGGCGCGGATCCGGTCGTCCCGGCCCGCCAGCAGGTGGATGACGTCGCTGCGGCTGATCATGCCGATGACGCGGCCGTGGTCCAGCACCGGCAGGCTCTTCACCATCGTCGACCACATCAGATCGATCGCGATCTCCAGTTCGTCATCGGCGTCGACGGTGGCCACCAGGTGGCTCATCACATCGGCGATCCGGCGTGCCGGCGTGTCCGTGGTGGTCTGGACGGTGGCCTTGGGGACGCGGTCGTCCAGCAGGCCCTCCTCCTGGACGAGGTCGGCCTCGCTGACGATCCCGACCAGGATGCCGGCCGTGTCGAGGACCGGCATGGCGGTGATCTTCCGATCGTCGAGGAGCCGGAGCGCCAGGCCGATCGGTGTCTGCGCCGTCACGGTGACCGCAGGTGTGGTCATCAGGTCGCGGATCAACATCGTCATCACCTCGTTCTGCCGACGGTTCCCAGTCGGCGGGAGCTGTCTCACTGCAGAGTCGTACTGCGTGCCGTGCCGGAAGAGGCCTCGAAGACGCAGAAGCGGTTGGGGGAGGGAAGCAGGCGGACCATGTCAGTGCGGCCGACTGTTCCGACCACTCGATCGTTCTCGACGACCGGCAGGTACTCCAGGATCGTCGACCGCATGAGGTCGATCGCCAGGTCGACCGTGTCGTCCGGACTGACGGTCACGACGTGATGGGTCATCGCGTCGGCGACCCGTCGCGAGGGCGTCGTACCGGAGACGCGCCCGGCTGAAGCCAGGACCCGGTTGTCGACCAGAGCCCCGTCCTGGACCAGAGCTGTCTCGTCGAGGACACCGAGCAGAGCGCCGCGGTCGTCGACGACGGGAATCGAACTGATCTGCTCCTCCCGCATCAGCCACAAGGCCGTCTCGGTCGAGGACTGTGTCGTCACGGTCACCGCCGGGGTGGTCATGACCTCGCGGATCAGCATCGTCCTCACCTCTTCGACTCGGGTTGTCGTGGTTGTGCCTCCACCCTCGCGACTCGGACGCTGCCGCGCTGGTGCCTTTCGTCCTGGCTGTTGCAGTCGTCGGTCCCGAGTATCCGACCCGTCCGGAATGTTGTCCCGGTCGGCTGGGACTTTCGGCCCTGCCACGAGCAGCGGCAGACAGGCATGGTGTAGACAGGGGAGGAGTTCGCGATGAGCGTCGGCCGGAGCAGGTCTGGGGAGCCGTGGGTGCTGATGCGGGCGCGCCGGCTCGGGTACGGGCGCAACCCGTTACGCCGCCGCGTGGACCGGATCGAGTCGGCGATCGTGTTCGGTGCCGTGCTCGCCGCCCTGTTGATGATTCCGATCGCCGCCGCTACGGGCACCGCCGTACGGAACGCGAGTGAGCAGGCCGCGGCACATCGTCGCGCCGTTCTCACCCAGGTTCAGGCACGAACGTTGGAGGACACCGAGTCGGCCCCCGACGCGTCCGGACAGGTCGCTACCACGGTCCGAGTGACGTGGATCGATCCGGCCGGCCTGCCCCGCGAGGGTCGGGCGAGCGTTGCGTTCGGGACGAAGAAGGACGCCGAGGTGATCGTCTGGCTCGACAGTTCGGGGGCGGTCACCGTCCCGCCGCGGGCCGCCGGAGACAGTGCGGCGTTGGGTGACGTGGTCGGATTGAGTCTGGCGATGACGTCGTGGCTGCTGATCACGGGCCTGGCGCGGCTGTCCGTCGTACCACTGAACCGGCGCCGGATGCGGGCCTGGGAACGCGAGTGGGAGATCGTCGCCCCCCGCTGGCGCCACCGCCAGGGCTAGTTCGCGCGACGCGACCTGTGGATGGAATCGAGCTGTTATGACGACTACGCACACCCCCAAGGACAAGGGGCAGGGCAGTTCGGCCCGCCACGATGGCCGGCCGCGGGGACACATCGGCTGGATCGTGGCTGGTTCGTTGGTCGTGGGACCCGTGGCCGCTTTGCTGCTCGTCGCTGCCCCGTTCATCTCGGCAGGGGACAGCGAGGTTGTCGGCGCGGTCCTGTGCGGATTCGCGCTGGGCTGGGCGCTGCTCGCCGTACTCTCGGTGCGGTTCACCGATCAGCCACAGCGGTGGGCGGTGGTTCCTGCGCTCTTCATGGGAATAGGCGGTCTTCTCCTGGTGGTGTTCGGCTCCGGGGTGGACGAGGTGCTCAAATGGGTGTGGCCTCCCGCCCTGCTGGTGTTGGTGATCTGGATGGCTGTCCGCGTCCATCGTCAGTTGCGCAGCCGGAGCGGACGATGGCTGCTTTACCCGGTGATTGCGCTGCTGGGTCTCGCTTCGATCGGCGGTGGCTACGAGACCGTGCGTGAAGCGGCGGATGCCAAGGCTTATCCGATGGCTGGTCAGTTGATCGATGTCGGCGGACACAGCCTGCATCTGAACTGCACCGGCTCGGGCAGTCCGACCGTCGTACTCGAACCCGGCGGAGGCGAGATGTCTTCGAATTTTGGGTGGATAACGCCGGCCGTAGCCGGCAAGACCCGGGTTTGCGTGTACGACCGGGCAGGTCGCGGGTGGAGCGAGCCCGCTGACGCCCCCCAGGACAGCGTGCAGATCGCGACCGACCTTCACACCTTGCTGCAGCGCGGAAACGTTCCAGGACCCTATGTGCTGGCCGGCCACTCCTTCGGCGGCCTCTACGTACGCACGTTCGCCGCCCGCTACCCCGACGAGGTCGCCGGCATGGTGCTCGTGGACTCCACCGCCTCGAAATCGGCGGCAGCATCGCCCGGCGATCCAGGCTCCTCTGACATCCTGGGCCGTTTCTCCGCACTGGTTTCGAGCTCGGCTCGAGTTGGTCTGGGCCGCCTGTTCAGTCAGTTCTCGTTCGGCAGCCTGCCACCGCGGTCCCGGGACGAGGTACGCGCCACCGGCGCGACGGCCGGCAATCTCCGTAGCACGATCGATGAGTACGTTCAGGCGAACGCGTCGATGGAGCAATCCGCAGCTCTCCGAGATTTCGCCGACAAGCCTTTGGTCGTCCTGACGGCCGGGAGCGGAAATGATGCGGCCTGGCAAGCGAAGCAGAAGGAGATGGCCGCTTTGTCGACCAACAGCGCGCACCGTGTCATCAAGGGCGCCACCCACGAGGCGCTGATTGCGGAGGAGGAATACGCAGCGGCCACAACCCAAGCGATCATCGACGTGGTCGCCTCGGTCCAGAGCGGAGCCCCGCTGGTCAAGTGAGCTTGAGCTGGGTGGTGGACAGTTCCAGTGGGAAGGAACATGCTGAGGTTTGAGCGGTCGCATCTTGCGTTTGGGGACCGGAGGGGGTTGCCGAGTTATGTCCGCTCGGGGGGCGGGTTTCACATGGACACTGGCACGGATCGCTACAGCAGCACGGTGAATGCGAGGAAGATTGCCACCCTGACGGGTTGGTTGATGGTGGTCACCTTCGTCGCCTCGATCCCGGCGTACTTCATCCTCTACGCGCCGGTGCGGGATCACCCCGACTACATCACCGGAGCCGGAGCCGACCCCACCTCGAGCGTGGCTTTGGGCGCTACCCTCGAACTCATCGTCATTATCGCCAACATCGGCACCGCCGTAGTGCCGTACGCGATCTACAGGCGATACAGCGAAAGCCTCGCTCTGGGCTACGTCGCAGCACGTCTCGTCGAGGCCACCTTCATCGCCATCGGTATCGTCAGCATGCTCACGTTCCTGTTGATGCGGCAGGAAGGCACGGCCGGCACAGACGCCGCCCTCGGACAGGCTTTCGTCGCGATTTACGATCGGGCATTCCTGATCGGGCCAGGCTTCTGCGCCGGCGTCGCGAACGGAATAATCCTGGGCTACCTGATGTATCGGTCTGGTTTGGTGCCACGAGGAATGACGATGCTGGGGCTCATCGGAGGTCCGCTGATCGTCATCTCGGGGATCCTGGTCATGTTCGATGTCATCGAGCGTGGAGGCACCGTGCAGGGCATCGCGACGATTCCGGAGTTCTTCTGGGAGTTGTCGTTCGGTATCTACCTCATCGTCAAGGGATTCAAGCCCGCTCCGATTCTGGCTGGGCTGGACGGCGGATCTGTCGCCGGTGGTGAGAGTCCGTAGTCGGCCGCCGCGAGCCCGAGGGGCTCGCCGCGCGGGCGTGGATGGATACGAGCAGAACGACGCTGCGCCCCGGTGATCAGCACTCGGCCAGAAGGCGGGCGATGACGTCGGACGTGGACGTGAGCTCACGTCCGAAGGTGATCAGCTCATCCTCGGTCAACGGCAGGAGCAACGGCGGGTACGGCCACTTGGTGTCAGGCTCCGGGCTGTCGGTGGCCGGATCTGCCGCGCGCCGCCGGCCGAAGAGAGGCCAGGAGCGGGCCGGGCGCTGCGGATCGCGTTGAGCGTCGGCGAAGTCGGGGCGCGCCCACACCTGGAAGAACCACGGCACGCCGAACGGGAAAGGTGTCATCTCCGTCACCGCCAGGAACTCCGCCGCCGCACTTGCGCGGGCGACATCGGGAACGTCATGTTTGTCCCACGATCTCCGCCTTCGGCAGGCGGACGGCAGTGCGTTCCGGCCCGAACGCCAGGGCCGAAGGTCCCACCGCGACGGCTCAGCTCGCGCCGACCATGCGCCACCATGCCCCCTGGTTCGCCGGCTGAACGGGGTCCAGCAGGTGCGGATCGCGAAGCAGTTCGTCGCGTCGCCTATCGGGCGCCACGTGGTAATGGATCGAGCCTTTCACGCTCACGAGCTCGAGCACCCGCCACAGTGCGCGCGCGTACGCCTCGGCCGACTCGGCGCCGTCCCACTCGTAGAGCCCCCGGTAGGTGCCGACGTCGTCATGTGCCAACCACAGCTTGGACACGAAGCCGGGGAAGCCGACGAACAGCGGAGTGTTGAACCAGGACTCCCACCGGAACACGGCGTGTCCCCGGCCATGCACACCACGCAGCCGAAACGCGACCACCAGTACGCACGGATCGGCCGGCGGCGGCCGATCGACCACGGTCTCCCGGTACACCTGGCCCTGTGTCCCGTCGGCGAACCGTAGCCATCTGCCGACGTACTTGCGCGGCTGATGCACGCGTCGTTGTGCCAGCAGCCGCATCGTGGACGCGACGCACCGGCAAACCGCAGCCAGCGCGACCACCCTGGACAAAGGATGCTGCACAGTCATGAGCCCTCCTTCCCTCAACTCCAGCCTTCTGCGGGCTCCCCTTGCGTGACACGGCCTTTCGACACGCGTTCACCAGGTCCTTCAGCGCCGGCCGGTGGCAAAGTCCGTGTGCCGGCGAGGATGACGAGCTTCATCGCGAACTCGTCGCAGCCGCGGGCCGTCATGCGGCCTGCAGTTCGGCGACGAGCTTCTCGACCCGGCTACGGATGTCGTCGCGGACTTCGCGGACGATCTCGATGGGTTGGCCGGCGGGGTCGGTGAGTTCCCAGTCTTCGTAGCGTTTGCCGGGAAAGATCGGGCAGGCGTCGCCGCAGCCCATGGTGATGACGACGTCGCTGGCGCGGACGTCTTCCGTTTCGAGGATGTGCGGCACGGCGCCGGTGATGTCGATGCCGACCTCGCGCATCGCTTCGACGGCGACGGGGTTGATCTGGCTGGCGGGTTCGGAGCCGGCCGACCGGACTTCGATGCGGTCGCCGGCAAGGTGGCGCAGCCAACCGGCGGCCATCTGTGAGCGGCCGGCGTTGTGGATGCAGACGAACAGAACAGCGGGCTTGCTCACGCGGATGCTCCTGTGTGGGTGGTGTCTGATTGAGGTGTGACCACGTTGTCCGCGCCCTCGCTCGCGTGGGGGTAGAGGACCACGACGAGGGCGGCGCCGAGGATGGCGCCGAAGGCTTGGAAGAAGATGAAGCCGGGCACCGAGCTGGGCGCGATGCCGGCGAAGGTGTCACTGAACGCGCGCCCGATCGTGACCGCCGGGTTGGCGAACGAGGTGGACGAGGTGAACCAGTACGCGGCCCCGATATAGGCGCCTACGGCAACAGGTGCGAGCTGGGCTCGGCTGGACCGGGCGAGCGCGAAGATCAGCAGGATCAGACCGGCCGTGGCAACAGTCTCGCCACGGTAGAGGTGTCCGGCGGATCGGTCCTTGGTGGACCAGGAGACCGCGGGTTCGCCGTACATCAGGTTCGCGAGAATCGCCCCGGCGATGCCGCCGCCGATTTGAGCGGGGATATAGGCGGCGAGGTCGCGGCCTTTCAGCCCGCTGCCCGTGCGCTGGCCGAGCCGCCAGTCGATCACGGACACGGCCGGGTTGAAGTGGGCGCCGGACACGGGACCGAGCGTGACGATCAGTACCGCTAGCCCGAGCGCGGTGGCGAAGGAGTTCTCCAGGAGCTGTAGGCCGGTGTCGCTGGGCGACAGGTTGGCCGCGGCAATGCCGGAGCCGACAACGACGGTGACGAGCAAACCGGTGCCCAAAGCCTCGGCGACCGCGCGGCGCCACAACGGTTGTGCGTGGCTCATCCGCGGCTCGCCGGTACGGCGAGTTCGTCGAGCAGGACGCGCACGCGGCGTTCGATCTCGTCGCGGATCGGGCGGACGTCGGCGACGTCGAGTCCATTGGGGTCGTCCAGGTCCCAGTTCTCGTAGCGCGTGCCGGGGAAGATCGGGCACGCGTCGCCGCAGCCCATCGTGACCACAACATCGGCGGCGCGGACAACCTCGTCGGTCCAGGGCTTGGGATATTCGGCGGAGATGTCGATGCCGCGTTCGGCCATCGCACCGACAGCAGCCGGGTTGATGTCGATACCGGGTTCGGAACCGCCGGACCAGGCGATCGCGTTGTCGCCGGCCAGGTGCTGGAAGAAGCCGAGCGCGATCTGGGACCGGCCGGCGTTGTGGACGCAGAGGAACAGCACGACGGGTTTGCCGTCGTCGCGGTGACCTTCGACCCGTGCGAGTGCCGTGAGGCGTTGCCGCGCGAACCGTTCGGCCAGCAGGGGGAGGAAGTTCGGGATGGTGCTGCCACTGGCGAACTGGTCGTAGCTGGAGTGCAGGAACCGTTCGATGGTCTCCGGACCGTAAATGTCGGAGAACTCTTCGGTCAACCGCACGGAGGCGGTACGCAGGGCCAGGCTCTGGTCGATCGAGAGATCTGCGTGGCGATGCCAGGCGAGTTCGGTCATGGTGTGCTCCGGGTGGAGTCAGTCGCCTCGGGCGACAGTGCGGGCGCCAGCCGATCGATCCGGTCGGCGATCTCGGTGTAGGCGGACTCGAAAGCCGCGTCGGTGTCCACCGGTGCCGGATCGGGAATCGACCAGTGCAACCGGGGCCGTTGCTCGGACGGCAGATGCTCATAAGCGTTGTCGCACACGGCGATCAGCAGGTCATCGCGTCGTACGACGTCGCCCAGATTGGAGGTGTGCCAGTCAACGGGGTCCAGACCGTGGCGGCGGGCGATCTTCAACGCCCGTGGATGGACGCGCTCGGCCGGTTGGGTGCCTGCGGAGACGGCCGGCACATGGCTGCGGCGGGACCAGATCGCCGCGGCGAGTTGTGAGCGTGCGGAGTTCTGGGTGCAGACGAACACGACCCGTTTCGCCGCGAGCAGCGCAGGAGTGGCGATCGCGGCCAGCGCGTCCGGTCGGAGCCGGACATAGGTACGCCGACGGTCACCCTCGGACCGGGTACGCAGGACCAGGCCGGCATCCTCCAGCACCTTCAGATGGTGGGCGATCAGGTTGGTCGACAGGTCCAGCGCAGCCCCCAGCTCGCCCGGCGCCGCGTCACCCGCGACCAGAGTGTCCACGATCGCGAGCCGCGCAGGATCGCCGAGTGCCGCATGGATGCGGGCTCGTTCAGCCAGGGCCAATCGCTCAGCGTCCATTGACTCAATGATCACTGAGGTATCTAGCGGAGTCAAGCCGGCGCGGCCTACATCAGTTCAGGTCGGCGCGACCGTGAATCAGCGAGGCGACACAGGCTCCGGCACAGCGAGAAGAGTTGAGATCCATTGCAGCCGCTCGGGCACGGGCCAGTAGTAGACCCACGTGCCCCGGCGCTCGCAGTCGACCAGGCCGGCCTCGCGCAACACCTTCAAATGATGGGAGATCGTCGGACCGCTCACCTCGAACTGTGGGGTCAGGTCACACACGCAGATCTCATCGCCCGCTGACGTGATCATCGACAGGAGGCGGAGCCGGATCGGGTCCGCCAGCGCCTTGAACACCGCCGCACCCTCGGCCGCCCCGGCTGCATCGAGTGCAGCATCGGAGATCGGCGCACAACAACCACCGGTCCCGACGGGCGTCAACGTGAGTTCCTGTTTCGACATAGGTCTATCTTGACTCTTGTCTAATCACGAGGCAAGCTAACTGTTGTTTCGATGATCTTCTAGACAGGGAGCTGGAATCGTGAGCGAGCAGACAGCGGCGCCGGTGGTCGTCATCGGCGCGGGGCCGGTCGGTCTGGCCGCGGCGGCGCACCTCGCGGAACGCGGGCTGGAATTCGTCGTGCTGGAGTCCGGGCCCAGCGTCGCGGCGGCAATCGGAGAATGGCGGCACGTGAAGCTGTTCAGCCCATGGCGCTACGACATCGACTCCGCGGCCCGGCGCCTACTCGAGGCGAGCGGATGGACCGAGCCTGACCTGGGCACGCTCCCCACCGGTGGCGACCTGATCGACTCCTACCTCGCACCGCTGACCAAGACGCAACAGCTCAACGACCGCATCCGGTACAACGCGACCGTTGCCGCCGTCACCCGGGTCGGGTTCGACCGCATTCGCACCGCCGGCCGCGAGGCCGCGCCATTCCTGATCCGCCTTGCCGACGGTAGCGAGCTACTCGCCTCCGCAGTTGTCGACGCCGCCGGCACCTGGCGCAAGCCGAACGTCCTCGGTGGTTCCGGAATCCCCGCCCAAGGTGAAGCCACCGCAGCGGACGGCATCGCCCGCGCCTTGCCGGATGTCCTTGGCGCTGACCGTGACCGCTACGCAGGTCGTCGTACCGCCGTCGTCGGTGCGGGTCACTCGGCAGCGACTACCCTGCTCGACTTGGGTGAGCTGGCTGACCAGGTTCCCGGAACCGAGATTGTCTGGGTCGTGCGCGGCACCGACCAGGCCCGCACGTATGGCGGCGGCGATGCCGACGAACTCCCCGCCCGTGGCGCGCTCGGCAGCCGTCTGAAGAAGCTGGTTCAGTCCGGGCACGTCGAGTTGGTCAGCTCGTTCCGGATCGAAGCGATCACCCGCACCGCCGACCGCCGCGTCGACCTGGCTGCCGGCGAACGCCGGGTCGTGGCCGACACCGTGGTGAACTCGACCGGCTTCCGCCCGGACCACGATTTCGTCTCCGAACTGCGCCTCGACCTCGACCCGATCATGGCATCGACCCGCGCTCTCGCACCGCTGATCGACCCGAACCAGCACTCCTGCGGCACCGTCCCGCCGCACGGGGTCGACGAGCTCGCGCACCCCGAACCCGGGTACTACGCCGTAGGTGCGAAATCCTACGGCCGGGCACCGACGTTCCTCCTCGCCACCGGCTACGAACAAGCCCGCTCGGTCGTCGCCGCACTGGCCGGGGACTGGGAAGCGGCCCGCGACGTGCAGCTCGACCTGCCCGAGACCGGTGTCTGCTCGTCCAACCTGGCCTACCGGGGCAGTGACGACGAGGCCGGCGGTTGCTGCGGCCCGGCACCCCAAGCCGTAGAGATCTCCGCGCCGGCGGGTCGCGGCCGGGCCACTGGGATCAGCGGCGGCCTGCTGACCGTCATCGAGGAGACCTCCACGAAGCAGTCGGGCTGCTGCGGCTGATGACGGCGTACGTCGGTCTGCGGTTCGGTGCGGCTGCGCTGGGCCTTGGACCTGATCTGGCGTAAACGCGCATACCTGCCCCGCGCGGGGTACCTGACCAATCAGAAGTTGGTGGTTGGTCTCAGGAGGCGTGTGCCAGGGTGACCCGCATGAATGAACGGACGACGACGCAGGCGCATCCGGGTGAGCCGCGGTTGCCGGCTGCCGTCGGGGTGGTGGCGGCGATCGGGCTGTACGCCTTTCTGCCCAGTGCGCTGCAGATCGGGCCACGATTCGTGGTCCCGGGGCTGGAGCTGCTGTTGTTCATCCCGTTGGTCCTGGCCAATCCGCGCCGGATGAGCAAGCAGAACCGGCTGCTGAGGCGGCTGTCGATCGGCCTCGTGTTGCTGATCGCGTTGTCCAACACGACCGCACTCGTGCTGCTGATCCGATCGCTGGTCGCGGGAGACGCGGAGGCGGGTGGTCAGTTACTGGCAGCCGCTGGGCAGGTGTGGCTCACGAACGTTCTCGTCTTCGCGCTCGCGTATTGGGAGCTCGACAGGGGCGGTCCGGTCACCCGCTTCCGGGTGGCGCGGCCGCGACTGCCCGACGCCGACTTCCGCTTCCCGCAGGACGAGGACCACGACGCGATCAGTGAAGTGGCGCAGCGGTCCTCGGCCAAGTCCGGCTGGGCGCCGGGGTTCGTCGACTACCTGTACGTGTCCGTCACCAACTCCTCGGCCTTCAGCCCGACCGACACCATGCCACTGTCCGTCCGGGCCAAGCTGTTGATGGCTGTCGAATCGGTCTCGGCCCTGATGATTTCGGTCCTGGTCGTCTCGTTCGCCGTCGGCCTCCTCGGCCACTGACCGACCAGCCGTTGGTTAGTAGCCCGAGCAGACGCGGGAGGCGGTGGCGGGTGGCGGGTGGTCAACGCTGCTCATATCGGCGAGACTTGCCAGTTGAGCGGCAGGACATCGATATGGGCGTCTCCAGCGGTGGTCCCGGAACGGGCCTTCTAGACCGGCGCGTCGAGCGCGGGGCAGTGGATCAGGTGCTCGACCGGGCACGGGCCGGCAACAGCGCCGTGCTGGTCGTGCGCGGCGAGCCCGGGATCGGCAAGACGGTCGTGCTGGATTATGCGGTGCGCCGGGCGTCGGCATCGGACCTGCGTGTGGTCCGGGCGTCGGGCGTGGAGTCGGAGCTGGAGCTCGCGTACGCCGCGCTCCACCAGTTGTGCGTGCCGTTCCTAGGCCCCCGGCTGGAGCAGCTGCCGAGGCCGCAGCGTGACGCGTTGGCGGTCGCATTCGGGCTGCGGGAAGGGCCGGCACCGGATCGCTTTCTGGTCGGCCTGGCCGTCTTGAGCCTGCTGGCCGCGGCGGCGGACGACCAGCCGCTGGCCTGTGTGGTGGATGACGCACAGTGGCTCGACCGCGCCTCGGTGCAGTGTCTGGTGTTTGCGGCGCGGCGGTTGCTGGCCGAGCCGATCGCGCTGATCTTCGCCGTACGCGGGCCCGGTGGTGACCCTGAGCTGGCCGGCCTGCCCGGACTGACCATGTCCGGGCTCGGTAGTGCCGACGCGGCCACCCTGCTGGCGTCGGCGGTCGGCGGGCGGCTGGATGCGGAGGTACGGGACCGGATCGTCGCGGAGACACGGGGCAACCCGCTCGCCTTGCTGCAGCTGCCCCGCGGTCTGGGACCGGCCCAGCTGGCCGGCGGTTTCTGGCTTCCCGACTCGCGGCCCCTGGCCAGCCGGATCGAGGACAGTTTTCTCCGGCAGTTCCAGTCCCTGCCGCGCCAGACACAGCAGTTGCTGCTGACCGCCGCAGCCGATCCGACCGGCTCCATGAGGTTGTTGTGGCGCGCCGGCGAGCTGCAGGACATCCCGGCCGATGCCGTCGCCGCTGCTCAGGCCGCCGGACTGGTCGAGCTCGGCGCCCGGGTCCACTTCGGCCATCCCCTGGTCCGCTCTGCGGTCTACCAGGCGGCCTCGGCCGGCGACCGGCGGGAGGCGCACCGAGTGCTGGCCGAGGCCACCGATCCTGAGGCTGATCCCGACCGGCGGGCCTGGCATCGCTCCCACGCGACAGTGGGGCCTGACGCGGAGGTGGCAGACGAGCTGGAACGCTCGGCCGGCCGGGCACAGGCGCGTGGTGGACTGGCGGCGGCATCCGCATTCCTCGAGCGTGCGGCGATGCTGACACCGGACCTGGCGCAGCGGGGCGAACGAACATTGGCCGCGGCTCAAGCGAAGGTCCAGGCAGGCGCGTTCGAGGCGGCTGGGCAGCTGCTAGGTATGGCCGAGGCCGCACCGCTCGACGAATTCCAGCGTGCTCGCGTCGATCTCCTGCGTGCTCAGCTCGCCTTTGCGGCAAACCGGGGCAGCGATGCCCCGCAACTACTGATCAGGGCCGCCAAACGGCTCGAGCCCATCGATGCCGGTCTTGCGTGCGAGACCTACCTGGACGCGCTGAATGCCGCGCTGTTCGCGGGCCGCTTGGCACGTCCTGGCGGAACGCCGCAGGATGTGGCTGCGGCAGCGCGTGCGGCGCCACGGCCGTCGCATCCGCCCCGCGCGTCCGGTCTCCTTCTGGATGGCCTGGCCGCGAAGTTCGGCGAAGGATACGCGGCAGGATTGCCCCTTCTCCGGCGTGCGCTGAGCGCCTTCGACCGGGACACGTCGGCGGAGGAGGATCTTCGTTGGCTGTGGCTGGCCTGTATCGCTGCTGTCGATCTGTGGGACGACGCCCGGTGGGACACGCTGGCCGGCCGGCACCTACATCTGACGCGCGACGCCGGCGCGCTCAGCGAGCTTCCCCTTGCCTTGAGCCAACGCATCTACCTGCTCCTGTTTGCCGGTGAGCTGGCCGCCGCGGCTTCCCTCGTCGAGGAGATGCAGGTCGTCACGGAGGCAACGGGAACCCGCATGACGCCCTACGGTGATGTGTGCCTCGCCGCGCTGCGAGGCCGCGAAGGCGGGTTTTCAGACCTGGCCACCGCCACCAAGGACGAAGCCATGCAACGTGGCGAGGGTATCGGGATCGGCCTCACTGATTGGGCGACCGCAGTACACGATATCGGTCTCGGCCACTACGAGAGCGCGATGGCAGCAGCCGAAACAGCCTGCGCATACCTCGTTGACGTGAGCGCCTCAGTGAATTGGGCTCTGGTCGAGCTGGTCGAGGCCGCCACCCGCTGCGGGTTGCCCGAACGCGCGACCGACGCCGTACGGCGGCTGTCGGAGTCCACCAGTGCCACCGGCACCGATTGGGCGCTCGGGGTCGAGGCGCGTTCCCGGGCACTGGTGAGCGACGGCGAGGCCGCTGATCGTCTGTACCGTGAGGCGATCGAGCGGCTTGGCCGCACTCGCATGCGTGTGGATCTGGCCCGCGCGCATCTGGTCTACGGCGAGTGGCTGCGGCGCGAGGAGCGCCGTACCGATGCGCGCGACCAGCTTCGCGTCGCCTACGAGATGCTGACCGATATGGGGATGGACGGTTTCGCGGACCGGGCTCGCCGAGAGCTGCTGGCCACCGGCGAGACCGTTCGCAAGCGCACGGTGGAAACGACGACCGATCTCACGGCTCAGGAGGCCCAGATCGCCAAGCTGGCCCGGAGCGGACAGACGAACCAGGAGATCGGCAGCCAGTTGTTCATCAGCCCCCGCACCGTCGAGTGGCACCTGGGCAACGTCTTCACCAAGTTGGGCATCACCTCCCGCAAAGCCCTCCGCTGACGCCGTCGCCGCGATCCACCGGTGACCTCTCGAGCAACGGTCAACTCGCCGCAGCGCCGGCGGACCGCTGGGAGCAAGCGCACACGGCTCGGCCGGTACCCCGTCCCCCGGGCAGAACCCGGGACCCTACCCAGGCCTTGCCTTCGCCCCACAGGCGACCTAGCCGACGCCCGAGCCCGAATCGCGCAGGCCGGTGCGCCGACGACGGAGGCGTAGTCGTGCGGCCAGGCTCGCCCCACAATTCATCAGTGCCCGCGCGCCCAGGTTGGCGGCGAGTGCCGGCTTCCCGTTCAGTTCGATGAAGCTCCGACGCGGGCGAAATTACCCGTCACGATCGCTGGCGTTCCTTGGCCTACGCTGCTGATAGCGGGCAGACTTCGCAGCTGAGCGGAAGAACATCGATCATGGGCGTGTCTAGCGGTGATCTCGGGACAGGGCTGCTGGACCGGCTCGGCGAGCGCGCGGCAGTGGACCGGGTGTTCGACCGGGCGCGGGCCGGTGACAGCGCCGTGCTGGTTGTGCGCGGCGAGCCCGGGATCGGTAAGACGGTCCTGATGGATTATGCGATGCGCCGGGCGTCGGCATCGGACTTCCGTGTAGTGCGGGCCTGGGGCGTCGAGTCGGAAATGGAGCTCGCATTCGCCGGGCTGCACCAGTTGTGCGCGCCGATGCTCGGCCGGCTGGAACGGCTGCCGAAGCCGCAGTGGGACGCGCTGGCGGTCGCCTTCGGGATGCGGGAGGGGCAGGCACCGGATCGTTTCCTGGTCGGCCTGGCTGTATTGAGCCTGCTGGCCGCGACGGCCGAGGACCAGCCGGTGGCCTGCCTGGTGGATGACGCGCAGTGGCTCGACCGGGCCTCGCTGCAAAGTCTGGTGTTTGCGGCACGGCGGCTGCTGGCCGAGCCGATCGCCCTGATCTTCGCCGTACGCGAGCCCGGCGACGATCAAGAACTGGCCAGCCTGCCCGGACTAACCGTGACCGGGCTCAGTAGTGCCGACGCGCGCGCGTTGCTGGCCACGGCCATCGGCGGGCGGGTGGACGCGGAGGTGCGGGACCGGATCGTCGCGGAGACTCGCGGCAACCCGCTCGCGCTGCTGCAGTTGCCCCGCGGCCTGGGACCGGCCCAGTTGGCCGGCGGGTATTGGCTTCCCGACTCGCGGCCACTGGCCAGCCGCATCGAAAGCAGCTTTCACCGGCAGTTCCAGTCGCTGCCGCGCGAGACACGGCGGTTGCTGCTGACCGCCGCGGCCGATCCGACTGGCTCCATGACCTTGTTGTGGCGCGCGGCCGAGCTGCAGGGGATCCCACCCGACGCCGGAGCGGCGGCCGAGGCTGCAGGACTGGTCGAGCTCGGCGCCCGGGTGCATTTCGGCCATCCCCTGGTCCGCTCTGCGCTCTACCAGGCGGCCTCGGCCGGTGACCGGCGGGAGGCGCATCGGGCGCTGGCCGAGGCGACCGATCGTGAGGTTGATCCCGACCGGCGGGCCTGGCATCGCGCCCACGCCGCGGTAGGACCTGACGAGGAGGTGGCCGCCGAACTGGACAGTTCGGCCGTGCGGGCCCAGGCGCGGGGTGGACTGGCGGCGGCGGCCGCGTTCCTCGAGCGCGCGGCGGTGCTGACCCCTGACCCGGCGCGGCGGGCCGACCGCGCAGTGGCCGCGGCTCAGGCCAAGATCCAGGCAGGCTCGTTCGATGCCGCGGTGAAGCTGCTGGGGATGGCCGAGGCCGCACCGCTGGACGAACTCCAGCGTGCCCGCGTCGATCTCCTGCGGGCTCAGCTCGCCTTCGCCGCAAACCGGGGCAGCGACGCCCCGCCACTGCTGTTGAGGGCCGCCAAACGGCTCGAGCCCATCGATGCCGGTCTGGCCCGCGAGACCTACCTGGACGCGCTGAACGCCGCACTGTTCGCGGGCGGGCTGGCAGTTCCGGGCGCAGGGCCGCAGGAGGCGGCCGCGGCGGCCCGAGCGGCGCCACGGCCGTCGCACCCGCCCCGCGCATCAGATCTTCTCCTGGACGGCCTGGCCGCGAACTTCAGCGAGGGATACGCGGCAGGACTGCCCCTCCTCCGGCGCGCGCTGAGCGCCTTCGACCGAGAGACGTCGGCGGCAGAGGATCTTCGCTGGCTGTTCCTGGCCTGTACCGCTGCCATCCACCAGCGCGACGACGCCAGGTGGGACACGCTGTCCGCCCGACACGTCCGGCTGACCCGGGAAGCCGGCGCGCTGAGCGAGATTCCCATCGCCCTGACCCAACGCGCCTACTGGCTCTTCTTCGCCGGCGAGCTGGCCGCCGCGGCCTCCCTGGTCGAGGAAGTGCAGGTCGTCACCGAGGCAACGGGAAGCAGCCTCGCGCCGTACGGCGCCCTGGGCCTCGCCGCATTGCGGGGTCGCGAAGCCGAGCTTTCCGCGCTGGCCGCCGTCACCAAGGACGAGGTTGTCCAACGTGGCGAGGGTCTCGTGATCGGCCTCACCGATTGGGCGATCGCGGTGCTCTACAACGGTCTTGGTCACTATCGGAACGCGTTGGCCGCAGCCGAAAAGGCCAGCGCATACCTCTACAACGTGAGCTCTACCGCGATCTGGGGTCTGGTCGAGCTGGTCGAGGCGGCCGCCCGGACAGGGGCGCTCGATAGTGGGACCGACGCCATGCGGCGGCTGGTGGAGTCCACCAGTGCCAGCGGCAGCGATTGGGCGCTCGGGGTCGAAGCGCGGTCACGGGCACTGCTGAGCGAAGGGAAGACCGCCGATCGTCTGTACCAGGAGGCGATCGAGCGGCTCGGCCGTACCCGCATGGGTGCCGAGCTGGCGCGGGCGCATCTCGTCTACGGCGAATGGCTCCGGCGCGATGGTCGCCGTCCCGACGCGCGCGAGCAGCTTCACCTCGCCCACGACATGCTCACCGACATGGGGATGGAAGGTTTCGCCGGCCGCGCCCGCCGAGAACTGCTGGCCACCGGGGAAACCGTGCGCAAGCACGTCGCGGACATGCTCACCGATCTCACGGCTCAGGAGGCCCAGATCGCCAAGCTGGCCCGGAGCGGACAGACCAATCAGGAGATCGGCAGTCAGTTGTTCATCAGCCCCCGCACCGTCGAGTGGCACCTGGGCAACGTCTTCACCAAGTTGGGCATCACCTCACGCAAAGACCTCCGCTGACGCCTGCCCCGGGCACAACCCGGGGCCTGGACCCGGGTCTGCACCGGGGTCGACACCTCTGGATCGGCGCGACAGTGATGGCATGAACGAGACCTGCGACCGATGCGGACCCTCCGTCCGCGCGATGTACCGCGCCGAGCGAGCCGGAGACCTCTACCTGTGCCAACACTGCGGCAACCGGCTCTGGCCGGCGCTGTGCGCACGAGGCTGGACCATGTGGCGCATCGGCGAGCATGCGCTCGCCCGACCGGCCAACTAGTCGACACCAAGCCGCTCGATCGCCTGATGGTGGACACGGGCTCTCGTCTCCCGCGCCCACCGGAGCATGTCCCCGGGCTCAACCAGGGGTCGCCCCCGGGGTCGCCCCGGGGACGACGCGCGCCGATCGACCTGAGGGTAATCACATCAGCGCACCGCACGGTCGCTCGAGAACTGAATGAGGAACCCATGTCATGAGTACGACAACTGCGAAAGACACCCCGGAGGCCTACTCCGCCGACTGGGGCGAGGGTACGTTCCCCGAGCGGCAGCGCGCGCACGACCGGTTGACTGCCGAGCAGCTTGCGGAGCATGCCGCCGGGCTTGCTCGTAAGAACGAGGCACTCGAGGATTTTGCGGCACTCGTTGCGCACGATGTGAAGTCTTCGCTGATTTGCGCTCTGACGAGCGTCGAACCGCGCAAGGCCCTGCTGCGGGCGCTGGAGATCGTCGACTCGATCCTCGCGGCGACGCGCGCCGATCGAGCTGATGGTGACGCAGCCCAGGGAGCCGACTGCGTGCGGCAGGCCGTCGCCGATCTCGGAGACCTACGCGCTGAGGTCGTCACAACGGTGACCGGCGAGTTCCCGATCCCGCCGGCTGCCCTGCGGATCGTGCTCCGGAACCTGCTGGCGAACGCCGTCGCGGCGGGCGCCGGGCGCATCTTCATCTCGGCGATTGCTCGCGGGGATCGGCGGGTGCTCGTCGTCGATGACGACGGCGTCGGACTCGGACCGACCGATCGCTACGCGACTGGTGGTCAACTGGGCTTCGCGTTGTGTCGTCGCCTGGTCGCCCGGTTCGGAGGCGTGCTGGAGCTCAAGCCGCGAGCCGGCGGCGGAGCGCGCGCCGTACTCGTCCTCAGCGGAGCCGACCGATGATCCGCGTCCTCCTCGTCGACGACCACGAGCTCTTCCGTACGTCGCTGCGCCTGCGACTCGAGCACGAAGACGGGATCGTGCCTGTCGGCGAAGCCGGTACTGCCGAGCAGGCGGTCATCAAGGCATCTGCGTTGCGGCCCGACGTGGTCTTGCTCGACCTGGTCCTGCCACGGACGAATGGCGTCGACATCATTCCGCGGCTGCTGAGAGTGACCCCGGCGCCGAAGGTTCTGGTCGTCTCGTCGCACACCCAACCGACGTCGGTACGGCAGGCGATCACCGCGGGTGCGCGTGGTTACGTGCCCAAGCGCGCGTCTGACACCGAGTTGATCGAGGCGATCCGTCAGGTCGCGGCCGGCGAACGCTATGTCGATCCCGAACTGGGGGCGCAACTCGTCGTCGCGGACGGGCAGCCGGCGCTCGAACCGATCAGCGATCGCGAGCGCGACGTTCTCTATCTGCTCGCGCTCGGCTACACGAACCACGAGATCAGCCAGAAGCTCTACATCTCGCGGCGAACGGTCGATACGCACCGCGCACACATCATGCGGAAGCTCAGACTCGACACCCGCGCCGAGCTGGTCCTGTTCGCCCTCGCCAACGGCCTGATCGGCGCGTCGTGATGTCCGCAACCGTCGGAGAGCCCTGCCGAGGCAGCACCGACGCCCACCGGATTCAGCTCGGCGCGCCGCCTTCTGAATAGCCGGCGGCCGCCAGCAGGTGGCGCAGGCCGACGACCGCCTCGATCTCGGCGTCCTTGTGGACGGGATTGTCGAAGAACCCGGTCTCCGAGCCGATCGTGACCTTGATCTTGCCGTCCTGGTGGCGCTCCACGGTGCCGATGGCCTCCAGCAACGACACCACATCGTGCCACTCGATGTTGTGGCTCACGGGGTGCTGGAAGATCTTCCGAAGGGTGTCACGGTGATGGCTGGTGAGGTGCTCAGGTCCTGGGGTCGACGTCATTGCAGCTCCTCAGTGGTCAGTGGCCAGCCTACGCCTGCGGCACGTGCACGCGGCGTCCGTCAGCTCCGGGCGTTGCCGGAGCCATAGCGGTGGCGGAAGAGCAGGTACGCCACGCCTCCGGCCAGGAGCGGGAGCCAGTACGAGACGATGCGGTAGAGCAGCGTCGCCGCCAGCGCGTCGCCGCTGGGCACGCCCGCGAGAGTGAGCGTCGTGACGAGGCCGGCCTCGACGAAGCCGAGGCCGCCGGGGGTGAACGGCAGCAGCGCCAGCAGCTCGCCCGCGACGTACGCGAGAAGGACGAGCGACGGGTGCGGGTCGGCTCCGACGGCGTGAAGGGCGGCGAGCAGCGCGAAGTAGTCGAACAGGCTGTTGCCGGCGGCCGCCCACAGTGTCGCCTTCCAACGCTTGCCGACCGTGGTGCGAACGAAGTCGCGATCCGCGAGCAGCTTCTGCGGAACGTCGGTAAGGTGCTTACGTCGTCTGACGGTCGCGTTGAGGAGCCACTGAACGGCGCGGCCGGCCCGTTCGACGGGCTTGTCGCTGACAAACACCGCCGTACCCACGGCCAGGATTGTCACGAGTACGGCGACGCCGAGGTAGGCCGCCGTCGCCAGGCTGTGATTGACCGCGGCACCGCCCAGGATCGCTGGTAGCGCCAGCACGGGCAGGGAGAACGTGGTCGCCATCTGCAGGATCGCGGCCGCGCCGTACGCCGTGACGATGTCCTGTGTTTCGGCGATGCCGGCCTTGCGCAACATCGCGGTCGCGGCAGCTGTCGACGTGGCGCCACCGCCCGGTAATGCGTGGCCGGCGGAGAACCCGGTGAGCTGGGCGGCGGCGACGGGGAACCAGGCGCGCGTGCCCAAGGCGATCCGATCGACCTCCCACAGGCACACATAGCTTGTGATCTCGCAGGCGAGCGCCAGGATCGCGAACGGCCAGTCCAGATGTTCGAGCGATCGCCATGAGCCGAAGACCGACAGCAGGCTCGGGAGCACCAGGTACAGCGACACACCGCCCAGCACGAGATAGACGGCCGGGCGTACCTTCGGCCACCACCCGCCTTTCCCTCCTGCCGGCGGCTGCGGCGCCGCGGACTTGCCAGGGTCCGCGGTCACGTCAACCTCGCGCCGTCCGGCCGGGCGACCTACGTCGCAGGAGCCATCTGCCCGACGGCTCGGCCCGCCGAACGGAGCTGGAACGCGAAGACGATCTCCATGATGCCCAGCACGAGCAGCCACACGCCGAGGACGACAGCGAGCGTCAGCAGGGAGATGCCCGGCCAGACCAGGACCACTATTCCGGCCGCGATGCTGAGCAGCCCCATCAGTACAGTCCAGCCCCGTCCGTGCATCGTGTCGTCTGTGAGCGCTGTGAAGATCTCGATGGCTCCGTTCACGATCCAGAAGATCCCGAGTATCACGGCCAATGCCGCGATCGTCACCAGCAGGTGACGCAGGGCGTACAGGCCGGCGATGAACGACAGCACGCCTAGCAACGCCAGCAACACCCGGGCGCCGCCGCTCTCGTTGTCGGCGGCAATGGCCGAGACGAAGTAGAAGATTCCGGCCACGAGCAGTTGGATGCCGAACAGGATTGCGACCACTTTGATCGTGCGGTCCGGCCAGGCCAGGACCACGACCCCGAGGAGCAGCGTGATGATTCCGTAGGCCAGCGGCCAGCCCCAGTGCCGCCCGGCTCCGCGCAGAAGTTTCGTCGTGTTGTCAGCGAGCACATCGCTCATTCGAACCCCTCCGATCGGGCACGTAGCGCTCCGGCGTGATCGGCCGTCACGCAACCAGAGCGACCAGCGTTTCGAGGCTACTCTGACCGACTCCGGACCGGCAGTAGCCGCGCCATTCCGTTGCGGGCAACAGTCGATTGGCTTCAGTCGAGTGGGCGGAGCTCGTCGGCGTACGAGACGGAGACGCGGCGCAGTACGCCGTCCTTGACGGAGTACTGGCCCATCCGCCACAACGGCGGGCTGTAGGCGTGCACGGTGACACTGCCCTCGCCCAGGCCGGTCAGGCGGTGGATGTGATCCGGGCCGAAGCCGTAGACGTCACCCGCAGCCACCTCGGTCTCGATCGAGTCGACCCCGATCGCCAAGTTGTGCTCGACCACCCTGCCGCGAGCAACCGCCACCGCGCCGGACGAGACGTCGTGGTCGTGCCAGCCGGTGTCGTTGACCGGCGTCCAGCAGATCAGCCAGACGTCGACGTTGGCGTCGCGGTACAGCGGGGCGAAGACACGTTCGTCGTCGCTGTAGGCGACCTTGTCCTCCCACAGGTGTGGCTGCGCCGCGATCGAGGCCGCAAGCTCGGCGAGTTCGCTCGGGTGCAGGTCCCGGCCGGGAAGGGTCTTCAGTGACAGACAGTAGTTGAGCTCCACGAGCCGGCCGGCCCTGCGTGCGGGAACGGCGGGCAGGTCAGAGTCGGGCTGAGCAGTCATTGCACTTCCTCTTGGAGTCGGTACAGGTGCGGTCGTTTGCCTGTCTCGACTATCTCGACCGCACGCGCGCCTGCGAATCCGAGAACCAACTGATCCGCCGCGCAGAGTCTGCAGGTCGGCATCGTGCGGCCACGGTCTGTCGGTTGTCACAGAACTGGTTTATGTCTGGTCCTAGCTATCGGATGGCGTCTGTGTTCTTGGGAGCGGGCAAAAAACATGGCGGTTATGACGAAAGCTGAGGCGCTGGTGATCATTCGTCGCACCTACGGACCTGATGTTGCCGATTCGGTGGCCGATCGGTTGCCAGATCGGATCGACCCCGACAACGACGCGGACGCGGAGTTGCTGCTCGGTCTCGGCCTGACCCGGGACGGGCTCGCCGGCGCGCTCGGCGGCGAACTCTGAAGGCACCCCGAGCTGGACCGAGTGGCGGCGCGGCACTGCGGCGGGTCAGCCAGGTTGGGTCAGGAAGGCGTGGACGTCCGCGGCGAACTCGGTGTGGTGCTGGAAGAGGAATCCGTGGGCGGAGTCGGGGTAGATCTTGATCCGCGCGTGCGGGATGAGGCCCGCCAGCAGGTACGAGTAGTGCGGCAGGATCATCGGGTCGCTGTCGCCGTTCGTGACGAACACCGGCACTTCGATGGCGCTCACCCGTTCGAGCAGTGCGTGGTTGGGGACACCCCAGTCACAGACGGCGTCGTACTGCGCGAGCCTGGTCGCCCACGTGGTCTGGTCGTCGCGGTCGGTGGTGCGGGCCGCCATCCGGCCGAAGGCGTCGATCCCGGCCTGGCGGCTGGTTTCGGAGTTGGCGAAGAAGACGCCGAGCACCCCGGCGGGGTTGGGTTGCGGTTGGCCGACGGCGCCGATCACGTCCGGCGCCCAGCCGTGCATGCCGGCCGCACCCTGCGGCGCTGACGAAGCAAGGACGAGACGACGTACGGCGCTCGGCCGGATCAGCGTGATCTCCTGCGCCACGAAGCTGCCGAGGGAGAAGCCGACGAGGTCGACCTGCTCGAAGCCCATCGCGTCCAGGAACGCCAGCGCGTCTCGCGCCATCTCCGCGACCGATCGCGGCGTACTCCCGCCGGACGCACCGACACCAGTGTTGTCAAAGGCAACGACTCGCCGATCGGCTGCGAGTGCGTCGACCAGGGCGGGGTCCCAGTTGTCGAGGTTCCCCCGGAAATGCTGCAGCAGAACCAGCGGTACGGCGCTGTCGCCGGACTCGCGGTAGGCGTAGTCGATCCCGTTACCCGCCGTGACCCGTTTGGTCGGGGCATCGACGTACGTGACTGTCACCCTTTCCTCCTTCACGCTCCAGGAAGCACCTACAGCATCACCCGAACACATGAGGCCGACTAGGGCTCCGCCACCGCGAATCACTGGTTGGACTTGAGGTCCGCGATCTGGGCGCGGGCGGCGAGGACGAGCTCCTCGTTGGTGTTGGCGTGGCCGCCCAGGCCCCAGCCGCCGGGTGCGGCTTCGGTGAGCAGGACCCAGGTCCGGTCGGTGCGGCCGGGGTCGCCGGCGGCGGTGGCGACGATCCGGGTCAGTTGTTCGACGACGGCCAGTTGTTTGTCCCGGTCGAGGGCGCCGGCGTTGGTGAGGACCTGGACACGGATGTAGGTGCTGTCGCCGTCGACGTTGGACAGGCTGTCGGCGGGGAGCTCGTGGACGAACGCGGCGGTGTTGCGCCGGAACATCGGGATGTCCGGGACCTGCTCGATCGTCATGACGGCGATGGCCAGGTCGACGGCGAGCTGGTGACGGTCGCCGAAGGTTCCGGCCGCGGCGTACACGTCAATCATCGGCACGATGGACTCCTTCCGCCGCGGTGCGGATGAGCTGGGCCACCTCGTCCGGGTGGGAGATCATCGCGAGGTGGCCGGCCGCGACCTCGATGGTGGTCGCGCCCATCCGGCCGGCGAACTGGCGTTCGGCCTCGGGCGGGATGGCCTGGTCCTCGGCCGCGACCGCGTACCAGGTCGGCAACGACTTCCACGCCGGTACGTCGATCACGTCGGTGAAGGCGGAGCCGGCGAGCGGCTGCTGTACGGCGTACAACACCTTGGCGCGGACCGGGTCGACGCCGGACGCGAAGTGGTTGACGAAGTCGTCCTCGGACAGCCAGGCGAACCCCTGCTTGTCGGTGAACAGATGGACCAGCGCGGGTGTCGTGGGTCCCTGCGACAGCAGGGCGCCCAGGGATTCACCGTTGTCCAGGGCGAAGGCCGCGACGTAGACGAGGCCAGTCGTGTTCGGGGCGTCGGCGCCGAGCGCGGTGATGACCTGTCCGCCGTACGAGTGCCCGGCGACGATCGTGTCGCCGTCCTGGAGTTCGAGCACGTTCCGCAGCCGGGCGACGTCGTCGGCCAGCGAGGTCAACGGGAACTGCGGGGCGGTCACGTGGTAGCCGTCGGCCTGCAGCCGTTCGATGACACCGCTCCAGCAAGAGCCATCGGCCCAGGCGCCATGCACGAGAACGATGTTGGGTCGTGCGTTCATTTCGGTACGTCCTTTCGGGAAGTGCGTGCTCCCGTCATGCTCGCCAGCCGGATGGCAGCCCGGGTATCCGCATGTTGACTGCACTCGGCTCAGAGGGTGTGCAGGAAGTCGAGGAGCGCCTGGTTGACCTGGTCGGCGTGGGTCCAGATGAGCGCGTGCGGACCCTCGGGTACGACGACGTGCCGGGCGCGGGGGAGAAGGCCGGAGAGCCGATCACCGGTCGCCTCGGGCGGCATGATCCGATCCCGGTCGCCCTGGACGACGAGGACCGGAACGGTGATTCGCGCGAGGTCGGCGCGGAAGTCCTCGAGCAAGGCCTCGACGCCCCCGCGCGCGGCCACGGCCGACGCGCCAAGCGCGACGTGAAAGCTGTTCTGCCACGCCTGGTCGCTGACCTGGGTGCCGCCGAGCAGGTCGATGTTGTACGACCGGTCGAGGAAGGTCTTCGCCGCGGCGGGACGGTCGGCGATGACCTCGCGGGCGAGCTCGTCGAGGATCGCGGGGTCGATGCCGTCGGGGTTGCCTGCGGTCCGTGGCAGGTACGGCGGCAGTGGTGCGAGCAGCGCCACGCCTCGTACTCGCGACTGCCCGTAGGTGCCGAGATACCGCGTCACATCGCCGGTTCCGGAGCAGAAGCCGACCAGGACGGCGTCGTGGAGGTCGAGGGTCTCGAGGAGTACGGCGAGATCGGCCGCGAGTGTGTCGAAGCCGTAGCCGACACTCGGTCTGGTGGACGCGCCGAAGCCACGACGGTCGTAGGTGATGACCCGATACCCGGCAGTGAGGAGTGCGGTCTCTTGCTTCTCCCACGAGCGACCGTCCTGTAGGTAGCCGTGCACCAGCACCACGGGATCTCCATGCCCGTGGTCCTCGTAGCAGATTCGGATGGCGCCGGAGTTCTCGCGCCCTACGACCACTTCCATCTCGCCCACTATGCGCGGCTGGACGGGGTGTGGGGCATCCGTATGCTGACTGCAGTTGGGTCACGCGAGGGGTTGAGGTGGCTATCGCTGACGTCGGGTTGATCGGACGGGACAGCGAGCTGTCGCGGTTGTCGCAGCTCGTGGACGCGCCGCCGTCCGCGAGCCAGGTCCAGGTGTTGCTGGGCGAGCCCGGCCTGGGCAAGACCGCACTGCTGGCCGAGCTGACCCGGCGGGCTCGAGCCGCGGGGATACGCGTGCTGAGTGTCACGGGCCGCGTGTCCGAACGTGATCTGGCCTTCGCCGGCCTGCACCAGCTGCTACGGCCGGTGCTTGATCGCGTGCCGGCGCTACCGGATCGGCAGGCCAGGGCATTGCTCGGCGCATTCGCGCTGACCGACGACCCGGTCCTACCCGACGCCCTGCTCACCGGGATCGCCGTACTCACACTGTTGTCCGTTGTCGCCGAGGACAGCCCGCTGGTCGTTGTCGTCGACGACAGCCAATGGCTGGACCGTGCGTCGCTCGACAGCCTCGCGTTCGCTGCGCGACGCCTGGACACCGAGCCGCTCGTGCTGCTGGTCGCCGCCCGCGGTACGACCGCGCCGCCCGGATTCGACCGGGACTTCCCGGAGCTGGTCCTGCCGGCCTTGAGTACGCCGCAAGCCGGGCAGCTCCTCGACCAGCAGCCGCACTCACCGCACGGTCGAGCGCGCGAGCAGGTGCTTGCACAATCCGACGGCAACCCGCTCGCGCTGATCGAGTTGTCGAAGGCCATCGCCGCCGATCCGAGCGCAGGCCGGCGCTGGACCGCCGAGCCGCTCCCACTGACCGAGCGACTGACCAGCGTGATCGCCGCCCAGTACGGCGTACTGCCACCGTCGGCCCGAACGGCGCTGCTGCTTGCCGCGGTCGCGGACAGCCCAGACGTGGCCGCGCGCATCTCCGGGCTCGACGCCGAGACCCTCGCCCCAGCCGAGCGATCCGGACTGATCCGCGTCGACGAATCCGGCCCACAGTTCACGCATCCGCTGGTGCGGGCGGCTGTGTACCACGCAGTACCGTTCGCCGAGCGTGCTGCGGCCCATCTGGGAGTCGCGGACGTACTCCGCGACCAGCCCGACCGCCAAGGGTGGCACCTGGCGGCTGCAGCACTCGAACCCGACGAACGGCTCGCCGCCTTGCTGGAGAACACCGCCGCGCAGGCACAGCGGCGAGGCGGCGCCGCGGCCGCGGCGCGAGCGCTGGAGCGGGCCGCCGAGCTCAGCCCCGCCGAAGAGGACCAAGCCCGACGGCTCCTGGCCGCGGCCGGACTGGCGTTGGCAGCCGGTCAGGCGGACTGGGTTCAGGACCTCGCTCGCCGGGTTCTTGCTGTGACCGTCGATCCGCAAGTGCGCATCGCCGCCCAGCAGCGGATCGGTTGGGCACTCGTGTGGTCCAACCAGCATGCCGAGGCATTGTCGACACTGCTGTCTGTCGTCGAGGAGGCATCGCCCCGGCTCCCGCACGTCGCCTGGGACGCGCTCGGCTTGGCCGCAACCGTCTCCTATCAATCCGGCGCGCCCGCCGACCGGGCTGCGATCGTACGGGCCCTGGATCGGCTTCCCGAGCCGGTCCGGCCGTCGGCTGATTGGCCGGACGGCCTCGCGGACGAGCAGCGGGTGTGGGTACGAGCGTGCACCGAGCCACTGATCGCGCACGCGGACGGCGTCGGTCAGCTGCATCGGGTCGCCGCCCGGACAGTGACCGACCTGGCCAGGGTCGGCGCGTCGGCCTGGTTGCTCGACGAGACCGAACTCGCAGTGCGGCTACTCCGCGAAGCGCTGAGCCGGCTCCGCGCGCCCGGAATGCTGGGACGCAGTGGGGCTGCGCTGTCCGCGCTCCAATGGGCGTGCATCGACAGCGGTCGCTGGGACGAAGCGCTCACAGCTGCCCGGGAGGCGAGTGACGCTGCCGCCGCGTACGGCATGGAGACTGTCGCGGCGACGGCTGACCTCTGCGCGGCCTCGATCCTCGCCTTGCGCGGCGATCACGAACAGGTGCAGTCACTGCTGACCAGTGCGGCGACGTACACCGACGAGCGGGAGTATCGGTCGATCGCTGCCCGTGCCCGCCATGCCGCAGGGATGGCGGCGTTCGCGCAGGGCAACTTCCTCCCGGCCTTTGCCCAGCTGCGGCAGCTCTTCGACGCGGACGGCGAACCCCTGCACCATCACGTTTCCTACTTGGCGATCGGTGATCTCGCGGCCGCGGCGGTACGGGCCGAGCGTCGGCTCGAGGCGCGGACGCTCATCGAGCGCGCGCTGGTGCCGGTCGAGGAGAGCAGCGGCCCCCGGCTACACCAGCTCGCGGCGCGCGCCCGCGCCCTCCTCGCCGAACCCGTGGACGCAGAGGCCCATTTCGACAAGGCTCTGGCCGATCCAGCCGGGGAGCAGTGGCCGTTCGAGCGGGCCCAGCTGCGGCTCGACTATGGTGAATGGCTGCGCCGGCAGCGACGGATCAACGACGCCAAGCCGGTCCTGGCGACCGCCCTGGAGACGTTCCGCCGGCTGGGCGCGGCACCCTGGACCCGACGGGCGGAAACGGAGCTGCGCGCCTGTGGCGTAGCCGAGCCGGTCACGCCGACAGCACCCGACGCCCTCGCCGAACTCACCGCACAGCAGCGCGAGATCGTCATCCTCGCCGCCCGCGGCCTCACCAACGCGGAGATCGGCGACCGCCTGTTCCTGTCACCGCGCACCGTCGCCTCCCACCTCTACCGCTCGTACCCAAAGCTAGGCATCACCGGCCGCCACCAACTCCACAACCTCACCACTTGAACAAACTGCACCCGACGACTGCCTCAGACGAATAGTCACTTGATGCGGTCGCTCTGCGTATCGTAGGGTCTCTAACGGAAGATCGGACATCTTCCATTAGAACCTGCCAGCGGAGGAGACAGTGAGATGACAGCACTCTTTGCACAGATCAGTGACCTGCATCTGGACGGCACCGAACGGGCGACGCGTCGCGCCGTCCGTGTCATGGACTACCTGCGGGCCCTGCCTCGCCCGGTCGACGCTCTGCTGGTCACCGGGGACATTGCCGATCACGGCGCGGAGGCCGAATACGAGGAGGCGGCCCGGATCCTGACCGCGTCCTTCCCGGTGCTGACCTGCCCCGGGAACCACGATGTGCGACCGGCGTACCGCAAGGCTCTGCTTGGCGAGGCGCCGGACGACGGCCCCATCAATCAGGCGCACCACATCGCCGGGACCACCATTCTGATGTGCGACTCCACGATCCCGGGCCGCGACGAGGGACGCCTGGACGCCGAGACCCTCGCGTGGATCGACTCCACCCTCGCCGGACTTCCGCGTGACGCCTCAGCGCTGATCGCGTTCCACCAGCCACCGGTCGAGCTCCACCACCCGCTGCCCGACTCCGGCATGCTCGAACAGCCCGGACAACTGGCCGACCTGCTCGACGCACATCCGCAGGTAGCCGCCGTCATCACCGGCCACGCTCACACCGCAGCGGCGTCGATCTTCGCCGCCCGGCCTTTGATCGTGGGGCCGGCGATCACCTGGACCTTGCGGATGCCGTGGGAGGGCGACGAGGCCGCAGACCTCGAGCAGCCACCCGGGCTGGCCTTCCACGTCCTGGACGACAACGGTCGCCTGACCACCCACTACCGCGTCGTCCTCTGATCCCGGCTCGCCGGATCCTTACACCAGAGCGTCGCGCATCAGGATCAACGACTGCGCTGCCTTGAAGTAGCCCGCGGCATGGTTCTCCTCAGCATGAACCGCGAATGCGGGGTCCTTTCGGGCGACCTGGCCGGCGATATGAGCACCCATGCCGTAGAGCCTGATCACAGCGGTGTCCACGATCTCGCGGGCCTCGATGCCGAGACCGTAGCTCTCGAGGAAGAGTCGCAGCCTCCGCCGTCGATCCGGCTCGTCCAGCCAGCCCCACGCAGCGAGATCCGCGGTGGGATGGAACGGGACGAACTGATGCGCCGCGTACGCCAAGTCCCAGACCCTGCTGGACGGCCGTGCCGTGTCCCAATCGATGATGCCGCAGACCTCGGTCCCGTCGAAGAGGATGTTCCACGGCGCCAGGTCGTTGTGACCGATGCAGTCCACCACAGGCGGGCCGGCGATCTCGTAGCTCAGACCGGGCACCAGGCTCGACATCTCGAAGCCCTGGCTTGCGTCGTGTACCTCACGAATCGCGCGCGCGACGTTGGCCAGCGCTTCGTCCGAGCGGACATCGTCAGACAGCGGTGGGTAGCCGGTGTCGCCCGCGATGAAGGTCAGCCGCTCCGCACCATCGGCCGCGACACCGAGGAATCGCGGAGTCAGGGCGCAGCCCCTGGATTCGAAGTGCCGGAGGAGGCGGTGGATCTCGGAGTTGCTTCGGCGCGGACGGGTGGCGCGTGATCGCCGCCGACCTGCGGGGGTACGGCGACACCACGGTGGTTCCAGGTGTGACGCCGCTGGAGGTCTTCGCCACCGACATCATCGGATTGCTCGACCACCTGGGGATCGAGCGCTTCGCTCTCGCTGGTTTGTCCATGGGCGGCCAGATCGCGCTGGAGCTGTATCGGCTCGTGCCGGAGCGGATCCGTGCGTTGGTCCTCGCCGACACCTTCCCCGAGGCGGAGACCGCCGAGGGCAAGCGGCAGCGCAACGAGGTGGCTGATCGGCTGCTGCGCGAAGGAATGTCCGAGTACGCCGATGAGCTGCTGCCGAAGATGATTGCCCCGGGCACCATCGAGGCGCGGCCCGAGGTCGCGCAGCACGTCCTCACGATGATGCGGAACGCTCCGGCCGAAGGCGCCGCGGCGGCTCTTCGCGGCCGGGCGGAACGGCAGGACTACGTGGACCTGCTGCGGCGGATCGACGTACCGACGCTCGTGATGGTCGGCCGCGACGACGAGTACACGCCGGTGGAGTGGGCGACCAGGACGGCCGGCTACATCCCGGGATCCGAGTTGGTGGTGATCGACGGCGCGGGCCACCTTCCCAACCTCGAACGACCGGAGGAGTTCGACCTCGCACTGGCGGAGTTCCTGAAGCCGATGGGCGACGGAGTTGATCCACGGTGACGGCGCCGCGCACCGTCCTGGTTACTGGAGCGAGCTCGGGCTTCGGAGCCGCTGTTGTCCGTCGCTTCGCGCTCGACGGCGCCCGCGTCGTCGCGGCGGCACGGCGAGCCGACCGGTTGGCCGGACTCGCCGCCGACCTCGGTGCGGACGTACTTCCGGTCGTCCTCGACGTCACCGATCCGGAGGCGGTCGCGCGGATCCTCGGCGACCTGCCTGAGCAGTTCGCCGCGATCGACGTGCTGGTGAACAACGCGGGTCTGGCTCTCGGCCTCGAGCCCGCGCAACGCGCCGACCTGGGCGACTGGGACCGGATGATCGACACCAACTGCCGCGGTCTGGTGCATGTCACCCGCGCGGTCGTTCCCGGCATGGTGGAGCGAGGCGGTGGTCAGGTCATCAACCTCGGATCGGTCGCCGGCAGCTATCCATATCCCGGTGGCAATGTGTATGGCGCGACCAAGGCTTTCGTTCACCAGTTCAGCCTCAACCTGCGCAGCGACCTGCACGGCACGGGCGTTCGCGTGACCTGCGTCGAGCCGGGGATGGCGGCGACCGAGTTCTCCGCCGTTCGGTTCGCCGGCGACCAGGAGAAGGCCGAGGCCGTGTACGACGGGATGCAGCCGCTCACGGCGGACGATGTCGCCGACACCATTCACTGGGTGGCCACCCGCCCCGCGCACGTCAACATCAACACCATCGAACTGATGCCGACCGCCCAATCCTTCGCACCTTTCCAGGTAGCCCGCGGCTAAGTCAGCTGGTTTCCAGGGTGAAGTCCGCGGCTCTGAGGATGACCCGGCGGCTGGCTAGGTAGTAGAGGCCTCCGCCGACGAGGGCGCCTGATAGCCAGGAGAAGTCGGTGTTGTGGAGAGCAACCGCGATGGGGCCCTGCATGGCCGGGACCAATCCGTATTGCCAGCTCCAGCCGGCGACCAGGCCCAGCAGCAGGCTGACGAGTGCCCGGACGTTCCAGCGGCCGTACGGCGAGTTGGCAGCATACAGGCCGGGGATGTCCAGGCGACCCCGGCGGAGGATCAGGTAGTCGACCGCGACGATGGCGCTCCATGGGCTGATCCAGACCAGGATCGAGACCATCCAGCTGTCGAAGGCCTGCCCGAAACTGCCGGCGCGCACGAAGACGACGAGTACGGCGGACGCGACCACGCCGGCCACCAGGGTGACTTTCCACCGCGCGGCCTTGATCCCGATGGAGAGTGCGGCGAGCGAGCACGAGTACAGATTCAGGATGTTGGTCGCGATCGGCCCGTGCATGATCAGCAGGAGCACGGGCACGGCCATGACGCCGAAGGCTTCGGTGACGAGAGCGGACGGATCGATGCTCGTGCCCGCGCTGGCCAGGCAGGCGCCGAGGGCGGCGAGCCAGACGGTCGGGACATACATCCCGAGAGCAGTGGCCCAGAAGACGGATCGGCTGGTCGCTTCGGGCCGGACGAAGCGGCTGTAGTCGGCGGAGTACGGCAGCCAGCTGATTCCCCAGCCGACGCCGATAGCGGTCATCAACTGCGTCATCGCCGTCAGCTTGTCGGCCGGCGTGCTCGCGGTGGCTGCGGTCCAGTGCAGGTCCGTCCGGCTGAGCGCGAGCACCGTCATGATCGCCATCACCAGCACCGTCAACGGGACGGTGTACTTCTCGAAGGTGCGGATCGCATAGAACCCGTACAGTGCCAGGCCGAGCTGGACGATCATGATCGCCGCGGCGACGCCGTACTCGAGACCGCCGCCGCTCCGGATGCCGAGTTTGCCGAGTACGGCGAGGACGAGGTCGAGGACGACCCAGGTGTTCACGCCGACCCAGGCCATCGTCAGCAGGCATTGGATCAGGCCCGGTACGACGGCACCGTAGCGCCCGAACGGCGCCCGGCCGAGCACCATCTGGTTGACGGCGGTCCGGTGACCGATGACGTTCAGCAGGCCGAACAGTCCGCAGCCAAGGACGTTGCCGATGGCAACGATGAGGAGGGTCTCCAGCAGGCTCAGGCCGAGAGTGATGCCGAGCGCGCCGAGGACCCAGTTGATCGGAGCCAGGTTCGCGCCGGCCCAGATCCAGAACTGCTCACGGGGACTGGAGTCCCGGTCGGCCGGCGGGATCGGATCCACGCCGTGCGCGTCGAACGGCACTGCCTCGGGTGCGGGGGTGGTCATGGCGGCCTCCAGTGGATCGAGTTGGCTCAGAAAACCAGCCGTGACCACGTCGGGGCAGTGGGTAGATGTCTAGTGAATCCGGGCTCTCACTGGATATGTTCACACCATGCTGAGTCTGGCGGCGCTTGTCGGCAATCGTGCGCTCGAACTGAAAGTCCTGGTCCCCGGCCCGGCCGGGGCGCTCGACCGCGAGGCCCTGTGGGTGCACAACACCGAGTTGCCCGACCCTTCGCCGTACGTGCGGGCCGGCGAGATCGTCCTCACCAACGGGCTGTGGCAGCACGAGACGTCCGCCGGCGCGTTCGTGGCGAGCGTTCGCCGGGCCGGGGGAGTGGGCATCATCTTCGGCCTGCGTCAGGAGACACCGGTCACCCCCGACGGTCTGGTCGAGGCCTGCCGGCAGGAGGGTCTGCCGCTGGTGGAGATCTCGATCGAGGTCCCGTTCACCGCGGTGACCGAGGCCGCGTCGGCGATCCAGGCCGATCGGCGCCGGGACGCGCTGGTCGGCATGGTTCGGCGCGGCGACGCCTTGGCGTCCGCGATCTCGCGCGGGGCGGGAGCCTCGGGTGTGCTGGCCGTGCTGCGGAAGGAGCACGACGTTCCGCTGGTGGTGGTCGACCGGATGGCGCGGCAGCTCGCATCCACCGGCGGCGAGTTGTCGGCCGAGCAGCGGCGAACGGTGGCCGACGGCCTGGCCCGGCACCCGCCGCCGCTGGAGATCGACCTCGGGGCAGACATCGGCCGCGCGACGGTGTTCCTGGTCGGCGCGGTCGGCGACACCGATGCCGCGCTGCTGTGTCTGCGGCCGGTGAGCCGGCTCGGGAGGGCGGAGCAGGAGGCGCTCGACCAGGCCGCGCGCTTCCTCAGCCTGGAGGTCGCCAAACAGCAGGCGATCCAGGCGATCGAGTCGCGGTTCGCCAGCGAGCTGCTCGACATGATCCAGTCCGGGCCGCAGCGGGCGGCCGAGGTCGCCGACCGGCTGCGGGCGTTCGGTGTGGACCCGTCGGCCGAGCTGGTCGTTCTCACGGTCGCGTTCGCCGACGGTGCCGAGTCGACCTTGCCGGGACTGGCCGAGACGGTCGGTGAGTTCTTCCTGTCCCAGAGCCTGGCCGTTGCCGTCGCCGCAGGCAGCCAGGACGTGGTCGCCGTCGTCCAACGTCCTCGACGGGATCTCGGCAAGCTCGCCACCGAGCTGTGCTCCGCGGTGCGGACCCGACTCTCCGATCGGCGGCCCGTCGTCGGGCTGGGAGACACCGCTTCCTCGGCGGCAGAGTTGCGGCAACCGCTGGTGCAATCTCGTGAGGCGTGTCAGGTGCTGCGGCGCCGGCGCGGCGGTCCGGCGGTCGCGTCGTTCCGGGAGCTGGGCACTCACCGGCTGCTCCTCGGCCTCCAGGACGCCGCGACGCTGCAGGGGTTCGTGGACGGAGTGCTCGGACCGCTTCGCGAGCACGACAGACTGCGCGACAGCGAGCTGGAGAGCACGCTGCGGGCGTTTCTTGCGAACGACGGACAGTTCGCCGCCACCGCGACCGCGCTCTACGTACACGTCAACACGTTGCGGAACCGGCTGGCGAAGATCACCGAGCTGACCGGTCGCGACGTCGCCCGGACCGAGGACCGGGTCGATCTCTACCTCGCCCTCGAGGCGGGCGACATGGCCAGGTCGCGGTAGCGAGTTACCGCAGTACGTCGATGGCGAGGTCGGTCGGTGCCGCACCGTTGATCACGGTCAGGTCCTGCGGGCAGGCCGACACCACCACGACGCAATCGAGCTCGGCGCGGAACGTGATCGAGTCGCCCGGGCGCGTTGCCGCAGGCAACCAATCCAGCGTGTTCCCGGCGCCGATCGGGACCCGCATGAAGACGTTCACCGGTTGCGGTACGACATCCAGGTCGACCGCGAGCGCATCTCGCAGGTTGCGCGCACACGACGGATGATCCGGTACGCCGAGGCCGGCGTACCGGGCGTCGTCACAGGCCGCGATGAGCAGGTCGTGCACGCCGGGCGACGAGTCATCGACCAGCGTGAGAATGGGCCGGCGTCGATCGGTCACAAAGGCTTCACCGACTGCTGGGAACAGGCGGCTGACGGCGGCCCTGGTGTGGGAGGCGCTCAGATGTTCCGCGGTGATGCCGTCCGGCGTGGCGACGTACGCGAAGAGGTCACCGACCTGTGCTCCGGCGAGGTCGACGACCCGAACGTGGTCACCGCGCTGGACTCGGACTGCTCGTCCGGTCCGTGCCGGGACGGTCGTGCGCGAAATGGTCTGTGTCATAGGGCAACCCAACCAGGCGGGTTGCCCGGATTCAGTGGAGAATCCTCCAGCGCACGCCCGGTTCTCTGTGGCCGGCTCCATCGCGAAGGGGGTCGACGGATGGTGCAGTTGTCGGCATGGATCTGACAACCACGAGCCTCCACCCCGCCCTGGAACCTGCCGAACTCTCCGGCCTCGCGCTGGCGAACCGGTTCGCCGTCGCACCGATGTCCCGGGTGTCGGCCGCACCCGACGGTATGCCGACGCCGGAGATGGCCGGCTACTACGCCGAGTTCGCCGAGGGCGGGTTCGGTCTGGTGATCACCGAGGGGACCTACCCGGATTCGTCGTACAGCCAGGGGTATCTGAACCAGCCAGGGCTCAGCACGCCGGAGCAGGTCGCCGGCTGGCGGGAGGTGACCCGCCGGGTGCATGCCGCCGGGCGCCCGATCATCGCTCAACTGATGCACGCGGGCGCGCTGTCGCAGGGCAACCCGCATCGCTCGGAGCGCGTCGGGCCGTCCGTTGTCCGGCCGATCGGCGAGATGCTGACCGAGTACGGCGGCAGCGGTCCCTGGCCCACGCCACGCGAACTCGCCGTGACCGAGATCGAGGAGATCGTCGCCGGATTCGCCGCGGCGGCGGTGCGAGCACATGACGCCGGCTTCGACGGAGTCGAGATCCATGGCGCCAACGGGTATCTGCTCGACCAGTTCCTCACCGTCTACACCAACGAGCGCACCGACTCGTACGGCGGTCCTGTGGCGAACCGGATCCGGTTGACTGCCGAGGTCGCCGCCGCCGTCGTGGCCGCGACCCCCTCGGATTTCGTCGTCGGGGTCCGGCTGTCGCAGACCAAGGTGAACGACCTCGACTATCGCTGGCCGGGCGGCGCTCACGACGCCGAGATCATCTTCGCGACCCTGGCCGACACCGGCATCGGCTACCTGCACATCGCCAGTGAAGGGCGCAACTGGCTCGACACCGCCCGGTTGCAGGGCGGTCACACGATCACCGGACTCGCGCGACGGGTCAGCGGCTTGCCGGTGATCGCGAACGGCGGGATGCACGACGCGGAACAGGCGGATCGGGTACTGACCGACGGCCACGCCGACCTGCTCTCACTGGGCCGGGGAGCCCTGGCGAATCCGGACCTGCCGCGGCGCCTGGCCGACGAAGCGGAGCTGACTCGCTTCGATCGCCGGATGCTGGAGCCGGCGGCGACCTTGGCGAATGCCCGCCAGTGGCAGACTGATCAGCCATGACGGAGTCGACGTGGCACGGCGGGGCGGCCGCTGTTGTCACGCTGACCTTCGACGTCGATGCCGAGACGCCGATCCTGGCGGCGGGCCGCCGGTACGCCGATCATCTGATGACGATGTCGCACCAGGCCTACGGGCCGGACGTCGGGGTCCCGCGGATCCTGGAGTTGCTGGCGGAGCTCGACGTACCGGCGACGTTCTTCGTTCCAGGGTGGGTGGCCGAGCACCGACCGGGGCTGGCGGCAACCATCGTCGAGCGCGGTCACGAGGTCGCGCATCACTCCTACAGTCATCGTGCGCCGACCGCGCTCGGCGCGGCCGAGGAGCGTGCGGACTTCGAGCGGGCCCTGGCGGTGTTTGATGCCCAAGGCATCGAGATCCGCGGGCACCGGGCAGCGCTGTGGGAAGCGACGCGGGGTCACGCTCGACCTCATCGCCGAGCACGGGCTCGCCTACGACTCGTCGCTGATGGGGGATGACCGGCCCTACCGGCTCGAGGTCGACGGCGCGACGTTCGTGGAGCTACCGGTGCACTGGTCGCTGGACGACTGGGAACAGTACGCGTACCTGCCGTCCCCGCAGATCGGGTCGGTGATCGAGTCGCCGCGGAAGGTGCTAGAGATGTGGCGGGCGGAGCTGGACGCGATGCGCCAGTACCACTGCTTGTTCAATCTGTGCATGCATCCGTTCCTGACGGGACGTCCGAGCCGGCTGGTGGCATTGCGCGAACTGATCGAGTACGCCCAGTCGTGCGGCGACGTCGAGTTCGCCCGCTGTCGCGACCTCGCTGAGGCGACAGCGGGCGACCCCACACTCGTGCCTCGAATCCCACCCACAGTCACGCCGGACCCGGGCACCTATCCCGACTGAGCTCAGTGCGAGACCTTGCGGACGAAGATGTCCGACGATGTCAGCGTGCGGCCGGTGGCGTCGACGACCTCGAGCCGTTGCAATGGGCGTTCGTGGGTGGCGTCGAGGAGGACGGAGTGGGGCTCGCCGTCCTCGAACAGGTGATCCTCACCCCACTGCCGCAGCGCGACGATGAGGCTGAACAGTTCGCGACCCTTCTCGGTCAGCGCGTACTCGTGGTAGGCGCTGCCGTCGCCGGCGGGCACGACCTCCAGGATGCCCGCGCCGACCAGGTCCTTCAGTCGTGACGCGAGGATGTTCCTCGCCAGCCCGAGGCTGCGCTGGAAGTCGCTGAACCGGGTGATCCCGTCGAAGGCGTCGCGAACGAGCAGGAGTGACCAGCGGTCGCCGACGACGTCGACCGCCCTGGCCACCGGACACTCCGCCCCCTCGTGGCTCACGCGTCGCGCCATGTCACTTCCTCGCTGATCGATCGATCCGCCGACAAGTTTTTCTTCGCAACTGGTTGCAAGTATAAACCAGCCGCTGCTACGGTCCCTCGCATCGGTTTCAAATTGAAACCGATTGATGCGGGGCAGAACGGAGGAGAGACCATGACGGAGCAGTCTCAGGCCGGTGGGGACACCAGGGTGAGCCCGGTGCGCGTGGCGGTGGTGCAGTTCGAGCCGCACGTCGGAGTGGAGAACCTGAAGGCCAACGCCGCCGCCGTGGAGGAGCGGTTGACGACCGCCGCCGATCACGGCGCGGGCCTCATAGTCCTTCCCGAACTCGCGACCACGGGCTACGTGTTCGAGACCCGCGAGGAGGCATACGCGCACTCCGAGCCGGTGCCCGGCGGCCGCAGCGTCGACATGTTCACCCGGATCGCCGCCGAGCGGGACGTCTACATCGTGGGGAACGTCGTCGAACAGGCGAACGGAAGGCTCTACGACACCGCGGTCCTCGTCGGCTCGGAGGGCTACATCGGCCGGTACCGCAAGACCCACCTGTGGAACACCGAGAAGCTGTGGTTCACCCCGGGCGACGAAGGGTTCTCGGTGTTCGACACGCGGATCGGCCGGATCGGGCTGCTGGTCTGCTGGGACATCTGGTTCCCCGAGACCGCCCGGATCGTCACGCAGCTGGGCGCGGACATCATCTGCATCCCCACCGGCTGGGTCTGGACCCCGCCGCCCCTGTACGACGCGAGCGGTGTGTGCATGGCCGCACATCTGACCATCACCGCCGCGCACGCCAACAACGTCTTCATCGCCACCGCGGACCGGATCGGTCAGGAGCGCGGCGCCGGCTTCATGGGCAACTCGCTGATCGCCGGCACGAACGGCTGGCCCGTGGACCGGATCGCCGGACCGGACGAGGACACGATCATCTACGCGGACATCGACCTCACCGCCGCGAGGACCGCCCCGATCTGGAACCAGCTCAACGACCTGCATCGCGATCGCCGTACCGATCTGTACGACCAGATGCTCGGCTATCGCGGCGCGGCGCCGCTGCCGCGGTGACGTGATGACGACGACGGTCGGCCGTCCGGGCAGCACGCTGCGGCGGTATCGGGTCGAGTACGTCGCCGGCGGCGTCGGCGGCCTCCTTCTCGTGCTCCTGGTCGCCTGGGTGTTTGCTGCAGGCAACGAACCGGCTGAGCAGGTGTGGGACGGCCGCTACGCCGATGCACGGGGCCTGGCCCTGTGGTTGATCACTTCCATCAGCGAACCGCAGTACTACGCTGTCGCCTCCGCCGGCGCCTGCCTGCTCGTGGGTGGTGCGATCGGGCACCTGGCGGATCGGAATTCATGGAAGTGGCGAGGATTCGTGCAGGCCTGCGGCACCGGGCTCTGGCCGTGGGCTGCGGGCAGCGCGATCCTGAGCTTGTTGCTTGGCACCATTGCGTGGGGGTGGACGCTGGAGCCCGGCATCTGGCAGCCCCTGTTCGTGCCGCTCGTCTCCGTGGCGCCGGCCATGGTCGTGCTCTACGGTCCCGGACGGATCGTCGGCCTGACGGCGGCCGTCACCGGGGCGCTGTTCGCTCCACCGGCGTCGATCGCCGCGGTCGACCTTGTCTGCAAGCCATTGGAGCTGCCTCTGGTCGTCGGCGCAACCAGCGGGATGTGGATCGGCGCCCTCGTGGCGTTCTCTCTCGTCCGATTCCTTCCCTGGATGCCCGCGCCGGGCGCCTGGCGGGCAGCCAAGGCAGCTGACCCCGATCCACGCACCGCTTCCTGGCTGTGGGTCCCACGCCGCGCGCTGGCCGACTTCACCGAAGCGCAGTTCTTCGGCAACGAATGGGCGAGCGCCGCGATGCTTCTCGGGGCCGTCGTCGCCTACGCGATCAGCCCCTCGGCGCTGGTCTACGGCTCGGGTCTCTTCCTGGCTGTCCTTGCGGCACAGGCCGTCACCGCGTTGACCGGTGTCCTCATCTGGCGCAGCCGTTGGCATGCCCACGGCTTCTACCCCACGTTCGTACCGGTCGTATCGGTCGCCCCGGCCACTGTGCTGGCCTTCGGTGCGACGGTCCCAGCCGTCCTCCTGGGCGCCCTGGTCGGCGCACTCATCGCTCCGCCGGTCGCAGCTGCGATCTCGCGCCGCCTCCCTGCGTCCTTCCATCCCTTCATCGGCAACGTGGCCTCGATGAGTGTCTGTACGGCGGTCATCGTGCCTGTCCTCGGCCTGATCCCTGGAGTCGCCTCATGACCGTCACTCCCAGCATCACCGAGCTCGCGCGCGCCTTGCGCAGCGGCGAGACCTCGGCCACAGACCTGGTCGGCAGAGCGTTGCGCCGGATCCACGAGCTCAACCCGACCGTGAACGCCTTCGCGCTGATCGACGAGGAAGGTGCCTACAGTTCGGCGCGCATCGTGGACGAAGAGCGTGCGGCCGGTATCGATCGCGGCCCGCTCCACGGCATACCGGTCGCCGTCAAAGACCTCATCGACATGCAGGGGCTCCCGACCACGTGCGGATCGGCTACCTCCTTCGGCGCCACGGCCACGGAGGATGCCGAAGTCGTCAGGCGACTACGTGACCGTGGTGCCGTCATCGTCGGGAAGACGACACTGCACGAGTTCGCCTACGGAGCGACTGGTGACCGCTCCGTCCATGGGCCGTCGCGCAACCCGATCGACTCCAGCAGGATGTCCGGCGGCAGCAGCGGTGGGAGCGCCGTGGCCGTAGCTGCGGGAATGGTGCCGCTCGCGATCGGCACGGACACCGCCGGTTCCGTCCGGGTGCCGGCAGCGCTGTGCGGAGTGGTCGGCTTCAAACCCGCGTACGACGCGATCTCGACCAAAGGCGTGTATCCGCTGGCACCAAGCCTCGACCATGTCGGTGTGTTCGCGACAACCGTCGAGGACGTGCGCCTCGGATATGACGCCCTCGTCGACCAACCGACGTACGACGCGGAGCGTGGGGGCGAGGTGGTCGGATGGATCTCGCCTGGTGACATCGCGATGACCGACCCACGCGTCGAAGCGCTGGTCCGCGATGTCCTCGACCGCTCCGGGTTCGCTGTCGAGGAAGCGCCACGGTTCCCGCGGGCGCCTGGCGAGCAGACCTGGTTCGAAGTATTCACGACGCTGCAAAGCAGCGAGGCTTTCCGCGTGCACGAGCACCACCTGGATGATGATCGCGAGCTCATCGACACCGAGGTCTTCGCACGACTCCAAGCCGGAGGGCGGGTTCAGCCGGAGCGCTACGCCCAGGCTGAACACGCTCGCGACTACCTGCGGGCAGTCGTGGACGGGATGCTGCGGGACTTCGGCATTCTGGCCCTCCCGACGGTGCCGATCGTCGCACCACCGATAGGGGCCCGCAGCATCCATGTCGCCGGCAACGACCTCGAGGTCCGGTCGGCCCTGCTTTCGCTCACCAGCCCGTGGAACCTGACGGGAATGCCGGCGATCAGCCTGCCCGCCGGATACCTCGAAGGTCTGCCGGTGGCGCTCCAGCTTCTGGTAGCCCCCGGCAACGAACACAAGCTGTTCGCGGCGGCTCGAGCACTGCAGGCGACCCAAACCACGGCCCAGTCACGCTGAAGAGGAGAGAGCTCATGCCGTCCATCCAGATCGACCTGCCGATCACCATCGACGCAGCCGCCAAACAAGCCTTGGCCCACCGCGTCGGCGCCGTCTACGGAGCAACGATGCAGGTGGCCATGGACCTCCTGACGGTCTCCGTGCACGACCTGGGCGAAGGCGGCGTCTGGCGGTGCCACGAATCCGGACCACCCACACCCTCGGCCCTCATCATGTGCGACATCCGCCAGGGCCGCCCCGACGAAACCCGGGCACAACTGGCCCAGAGCCTGATCGACCTGTGCGTCGACATGTTCGACCTGGACCGGCTCTGGATGAAGGTCGAGTTCACCCAGCACGCCGGCAACGAGATGTACCACCCCCATCTCAACGGCTTCAACTCGGACTGGAAGGGCGACGAAAGACGAAGTCAGGTCCAGGCCGGATGAGGGTTCAGCCGACGTGGGGGCGGTGGCCCGGCTCCTGGCGTGGGGGGCGCTGCTCGCTGCCGGGGACGGTTGGCAGTGGCAGCTGAGAAGCCTGGTACTGCGCCAGGTTGTACTGGCCGGTGGTGTCCGGCAGGGGCGGCGCGTGCTTGGTGTCGCCGAACCGGAACGCGCCGGTCAGGTCGCCGACCGTGTCGCGGCGCCAGTCGCTGATGTTGGTCTCCTTGACGCCAGTGAGCCGTTCGAGGAAGCGCAGCTGCGAGGTGTGGTCGGAGGTCTCGGAGAAGACGTAGCCGCCGGTCGTCCACGGCGAGACGATGATGCAGGGCACGCGGAAGCCCAGCCCGATGGGCAGGCCGCCGCCGACCTCGCCGGTGTTCGAGGTCTTGAACACGAACTCGTCCGGTGTCCCGGGCTTGGGGGTGGGGGGCAGGACGTGGTCGAACATGCCGTCGTTCTCGTCGTACGACAGGATGAAGACCGTCTTGGCCCAGACCTCGGGGTTGGCCGCGATGGCGTCGATCTTGCCGGCGACGAACGTCGCACCGGCCGCGGGGAGCGCGGACGGGTGCTCGTCGAAGCCTGACGGCGGGAGGATCCAGCTCACGGTGGGCAGCTGGTCGTTCATCGCGTCGTACTCGAACTGGCCGAGCGGCTGGGTGGCGACGCCGTTGTCGTAGATCGGGTCGCCGGGCTGCGCGCTGCCGAACTTGGTCCACTTGCTGATCGCCGCGGAGCCGGTGAGGCCGCCGGGCTGGCGGTAGATCTTCCAGCTGACGCCGGCCTCCTGCAGTCGCTCGGGGTACGTCGTCCAGCTGAACTGGTTCGTCGGGCCGCCGGTGGTCAGCGACGGTCCGCCGGCCAGGCCGTTCGGGTCGATGGTGCCCGACATCCACATGTGCCGGTTCGGGCCGGTCGGGCCGAGCACCGAGCAGTGATAGCCGTCCAGCAGGGTGAACGCCTCGGCGAGCGCGAACTGGAACGGGATGTCCTCGCGGGTGAAGTACCCCATCGTGTACTGGCCGTCGATGGGGCCGTCGGAGGCCATGTGCGCGGGCACCCAGTTGTCCATCTTCCCGCCGTTCAGCGCCTGGTGCTGGACCGCCCAGGCGTGGCTCATCGACGGGATCGCCTGCGCTGCGGTGATCTTCGTGTTGAGCCGGTACGGGAGCAGGTAGCCGTCGGGGTTGGACGGGTCGGGCTGGTAGAACACGTTCCGCCCGTTGGGCAGACGGACCGCGTGCGGGTCGCTGAAACCCCGTACGCCGGACAGCGTGCCGTAGTAGTGATCGAAGCTGCGGTTCTCCTGCATGAGCATGACGACGTGCTTGATGTCCTTCAGCCCACCGTGCTTCGGGGGCGGCGAGGCGAGCGCCGTGCGTACGTTCGGCGGCAGGGCGAGCGATGCCGCGGCCAGGCCGGCTGCGGCCGCCCCGGAGCCGAGGAGCCGGCGCCGGCTCAGGCCGGCGGGCGTGTCGGGAGACTCGTTCATCAGGTCCTCACATCCACGTGCTGAGGCGCCGATCATTCGGCGCTGTGCCACCGTCGGACCGCGACGTAGCTTGCCGCCGATTCCCGGATGACCACGGGACGAACGTCCGACGACCAGCAGCCCCAGTTGGCGGGCGCGGGACCGAACATCGGGGCGGCGGTGAGTAGTACGCCGTCGGGGTGCACAATCTGGTCGCAGACACCACAGGCATGCGCTCGTCTGCCTGCCTGCAGGGCCATGCCACCCATCGCGAAAGAGAGCTTCGTGCACCTGTCAGATCAACTCTTGACGCTGCTGCGCCGCCCCAGCACCTGCTATATCGCCACGTTGATGCCGGATGGGTCGCCGCAACTCACCCAGACCTGGGTGGACACGGACGGCGAGCACATCATCATCAACAGTGTGGAAGGCCATGTGAAGACGAGGAACGTCCGTCGTGATCCGCGGGTTGCCGTCACGGTGTTCGACCCGGCGAACCCGTCGCAGTACTTCCAGGTGCGCGGCGAAGTCGTGGAAATCACGAACGATGGCGCAGCCGATCACATCGAGGATCTGGCCAAGAAGTACCTGGACGGACCCTATCCATGGTTCGGAGGGCGGACCCAGGTGCGAGTGAAGTTCGTCATCGCAGCGCGCTCTGTGAGCGGTACCGCGTGACCCCAGCGGGCGTCGACTTTGTGCACCAGATGCGCACACCGAGGCGCCGTACGGATCTCGTACACCAAGTGACCGATCGCGACGATGCCTGGCAGCTTCGGCCTGGATCGTGGCCTTGGACTCGTCGTCGGTGACGGTCGGCATCCGGCGGTCGGTGTGGTGGATGAGGATGATCTCGGTGGTGCCGAGCAGGCGCTGACTGATCGCGAGGCTCCGTCGTTCGTCGGCGGTGATGACGCTCCGACCACCCTTGACCGGTGTTGGGGGGCGGAGGAGGCTGGCGGTGGTGACGGACGCTGCGAAGGAGATACGTGATGGCGAAGGTTCTGATTCTCACCGGTGATGCCGCGGAGGACCTGGAGGTGTTCTACCCCTACCAGCGGTTGCTCGAGGAGGGGTACGACGTTGACATCGCCGCGCCGGCGGTGAAGAAGTTGCAGTTCGTGGTGCACGACTTCGTTGACGGCTTCGACACGTACACCGAGAAGCCCGGGCACACGTGGCAGGCCGATGTCGCGTTCGCCGATGTGGATCCGGCCGACTACGTGGCGGTGGTGATTCCCGGTGGGCGGGCGCCGGAGTACATCCGCAACGACGCGGACTGCCAGCGGATCGTCAAGCACTTCTACGGCGAATCCAAGCCGGTCGCCCAGCTCTGTCACGGACCGCTGATTCCCGCGGCTGCCGGTGTCCTGAACGGTCGCAAGACCTCGGCGTACCCGGCCCTGGAGCTCGATATGCGCGGCGCGGGAGCGGAGTGGGTCGACGGCGACGCGGTCGTCGACGGCAACGTCGTGTCCGGACGAGCCTGGCCGGACCACCCGACCTGGATGCGCGCCTTCATGACGATCCTGAAGGAGCACGCACCGGCGTAGACCGGGGGATTGTGCTGCTGCGCGGCGGGTACCTGCGGGGCTACGGGAAAGGAGTAGACCATGCCTGCAGGATCGAGTCCGAAGCGGGAGCGGCAGTACGAGCACATCAAGGCCGGGCTGAAGAAGCGCGGCCGGAGTGAGGACACCGCGGAGGAGATCGCGGCGCGCACGGTGAACAAGGAACGGGCGCGGTCGGGTGAGTCGAAGCAGAAGAGCCGCAGCTCGACGCACGACATCTCGTCGAGCCGGCGTGGTGGGCTGCGTTCGCACACCGGGTCGAAGGGCCGGACCAAGGAGCAGCTCTACAACGAGGCGAAGCAGAAGAACGTCAAGGGCCGGTCGAAGATGACCAAGGCTCAGCTGGCGAAGGCCGTGGGGCGGTAGCCGGCCTGTCAGTGCGGGAGCTTGCGGGTGTCGATCAGTTGCTGGGCGACGTCGCGGAGCTTGGTGTTCGTGTCCTGTGAGTAGCGCTTCAGGATGGCGAACGCGCGGTCGCCGTCGACGGCGTACCGCTCCATCAGGATGCCCATCGCCTGGCCGACCAGCTTGCGGGCGTCGACCGCCGCCGACATCGTCTGCTCGTGCCGCGCGGTCGCGAGCGCGACGGTGGCGTGCCGGGCCAGGATGTGGGCGATCGCCTCGTCGTCGGTGTCGAAGGCATCCGGCTGCGGGCTGTACAGACCGAGTACGCCGACAGTCGGCGAGGCTTCGTCACCCAGAGCCAGCGGTACGTCGAGGACGCTGCGGACCCCGAGCGCGGTGACCTTCGTCGCCCAGTCCGGCCAGCGGGTGTCGGTCGTGGTGTCGCGGACCAGAACGGTCGCCCGGTCCCGCATCGTCGCGAAGAGCGGACCGTCCTCGCCCTTCATCTGGAACTGGTAGATCTCCGTCACGACCGGGTCCGTCACCGCCGGCACCTCGGGCTGCCCGCCACGGGTGTAGAGGGCGACGCCCGCATAGCTGCAGTTCAGCGCCTGGAGCGCGAACTGGACGACCGCATCGACGGTCTCGTCCACGCCGTCCGCCTCGTGCATCTCCAACGCCAACTGCGCGAAGGTCTCGGCCACGTGACCGTTCGCCTGCGCGTCCAACTCCACTGAGCTGTCACCGTTCGAAGCTCTCAGCCGAGCAGTGTCCTCCATAACCCCATCATGCCCGCACCGCCGACCCCGGGTCTCCATGAAGGGTTTCGTTCAGGGCTCGAGGAGGTGGAGGGCTTCGGTGACGGTGTTGGTGACGGGGGCGCCGGTGGATTCGAGGGCGGGGCGGCTCATGGCGCCGGTGGTGACGAGGATGGAGTGGGCGCCGGCGGACCGGGCGGCGTGCGCGTCGTCGACCACATCACCGATCAGGACGACGTCGGCGGGGTTGAGGTTCTGGGCCTCGAGGTGGCGGATCAGGCTGTCGGCTTTGGAGTCACCACCGACGTCACCGGCCAGGCCGTCGATGCGGGTGAAGTACTGCGTGAGGCCGAACTCTTCGATGGTCGGGGTCAGCCGGGTGTGGAACCACATCGACAGCAGCGACTGACTGCGGCCGCTGTCGTTCCACTGCCGCAACGCGTCCGTCACCCCTGCTGCGAGACCGCAGGTATGCAGGAGTGCGTCGTACCGGTCGTGGAAGAGCTTGTCGACCCGAGCCCACTCCTCGTCGTCGAGCGCGCGGCCCAGCATCCGCTCGTACGTCGCCCGCAGCGGCCGCCCGTACGCCGCCTGCCACTCGGACCAGCTCAGCTCCGCCCGGCCGAACCCGGCACACACCTCGTTGACCGCGGTCAGCACCACCTGGTTGTCGTCCAGGAGAGTCCCGTTCCAGTCCCAAACCACATGCGAAACACTCATCACCCGCGACACTCTAGACGGACGACGATCGGGTGCTACGCCGAGCTGTTTGAGGAGGCAAAGGTGGAGTTTCGGGGTGCGGGGGAGCTGGGGGTTGGTTTTCACGCCGAGGTGATCGCGCCGTTGGTGGGCGAGGTCGGGTACGCGGCGGGGCTTCTGGGGTGGGGGTCGGACGTGCTGGGCTACGACACCGAGCGGTCGACGGATCATGGGTGGGGCCCGCGGGTAGTGGTGCTGGTGGATGCGGGAGAGGTCGAGCGGGTGCGAGCGCTCGTAGAGACTCGGCTGCCGGAGGAGTATCAGGGGTTCGCTGTCCGCTTCGGATGGGACGGTCGGGAGCCGGGACACCATGTGACGGTCGCGACGCTGGGGGATTGGCTGCGCGGACAGTTGGGGTTCGATGCCTCGCGGGGGATCGGCCTCGAGGATTGGCTGGTCACTCCACAGCAGCAGATTCTCGGAGTGGTTGCCGGGCGCGTCTACGCCGACGACGGCCGGCTGGAGGCGGTCCGTCAGGCCCTCGCTTGGTATCCGGATGAGGTGTGGCGCTGGCTGCTCGCGTGTCAGTGGTCTCGCATCGCGCAGGAAGAGGCGTTCGTCCAGCGCACCCACGAGGTTGGCGACGAGCTGGGGTCGCGGATCGTGGCCGGGCGGCTGGTGCGGGACGTGATGCGGCTGGCCTTCCTGCAGTCGCGGACCTATGCGCCGTACTCCAAATGGTTCGGTACGGCGTTCGCCCGGTTGGGGCACGAGGACGGGCTGGACCAGGCGCTGGCGGGGGTGGTCGCCGCCGACGACTTCGGTCAGCGGGAACACGCCCTCGTCACGGCGTACAAACTGCTCGCACGTCGGCACAACGCCCTGGGGATCACCGACGCGATCGACCCGTCACCACGGCCGTATTTCGACCGGCCCGCGATGGTGCTGGGGGCTTCGCGGTTCGTCGACGCGTGCCTCGCCACGGTCACGGATCCGCGGCTGACGAGGCTCGGGCGGTTCGGAGCGATCGATCAGTTCGCCGACAACACCGACGTCCTGAGTGCTCCGGGCGCGTACCGTCGGCTGGTCGGTCTCTATCGTTGAACGATGACACTTGCCAGGCATGTCATCAGAGCTGTCACAACCGCGGAGATCGGCTACCGGTACGTCCGCTCCGTCGGGCGCAACTCGTTCCGTGGTGATCACGGCAGTGGTGGGACGGCGACGGCGTACGTCGTGGAGACGGATCGTGGAGCCACCGGCTGGGGACTTCCCTTGTCCGCCGGAGATCCGGCGCGACTCGTGGGCCGGAATCTGGCCGAGCTGATCGACCCGGATCGAGGCGTGATCGACCCCGCGGCCGAGTTCCTCGACTATCCGCTGCACGATCTGGCGGCGCGGATCCTGGAGGTGCCCGTCTACGCGATGCTCGGGTCCGCGGGCACTCCGCGGGTCCGGTGCTACAGCGGCGGCATCTACTTCGACGATCTCGATGCGGCGGAGGGGATCGAGGTGATCCGGGCGAACCTTCGCCAGGACCACGACCTCGGGTTCCGCGACTTCAAGCTGAAGCTCGGACGCGGGTACCGCTGGATGGACCCGCAGGCCGGGCTCGAGCGGGACATCGAGGTGACCCGGCTGGCTCGCGAGCTCTACCCGGACGCCGAGATCCTGGTGGACCCGAACGACGGCTACACGGTGAACACGCTGACGGCGTACCTCGACGCGGTCGGGGACTGCCGGCTCTACTGGATCGAGGAGCCGTTCGCCGAGCGCTGGGAGGACTTCCGTTTCCTCCGTGAACTGCTCGGCACGTCCGGGCCGAAGATCGCGGACGGCGAGTTCGATCCGGACGAGGAGCACATCGTCAGGCTCGCGCAGGAAGGGCTCCTGGACATCGCGCTGATGGACGTCACCGGCCACGGCCTCACCGCGTGGCGGCGGACGATGCCACGCCTCGTCGACGCGTCCACTGCAGCCTCCCCGCACGCCTGGGGCCTACCCCTAAAGACCCTGTACGCCGCTCACCTCGCCGCCGGACTCGGCAACATCCCTATCGTCGAAGGCGTCCCCGGCCACACCGAGGGGACCGACGGCGACGGCTACACGCTGGCGGACGGTTACGTCACGCTGTCGGAGCAGCCCGGATTCGGCATCAAGTTGCCGTAGCCAACGTTTGCTCGATGACCCGGGTGAGGGTCATCAGCGGCGGATCTCCTGCAGCGTCCAGGTGTTCCCGTCCGGGTCGGCGAGCTCGGCCAGGCTCGCGTACGAGCGCCGGTCCGGATCCGGCCCCGGCGCGAAGTCGCCGGCCCAGGTGTCGATCGGCGTCTTGTGCCGGATGTCCCCGACCTTGATGCCCCGGGCAACCAAATCCGCGTGCGCGGCCTCGATGTCCGGCACGACGAGATAGTTCGCGCGCGCCGATCCCGGCGCGGCGTCAGTCAGGCCATCGCCGAATTGGATCGAGCAGGCCGACCCGGGCGGGGTCAGCTGTACGACGCGGAAGCCGTCGCGCGGGTGATAGTCCACGTCGAGGTGGAAGCCGAGCGAGGTGTAGAACGCCTTCGCGGCGTCGACGTCGCGAACAGGCAGCGTAAGAACTTCGAGCTTGAATTCCATTACATGTCCAGGACTGTGTCGGTGGTGGGGCGAGAACAGCAGATGAGGATCTGGCCGTCCGGAGGCGTCTCCAGCGGAGTGGGGGAGTAGGCGACCTCGCCGGACAGCAACGGCGTCACGCACGTCTGGCACACGCCGGTGCGGCAACTGAAGCGCGTCGGGACGTCGCAGGCGTCGGCCAGGTCGAGCAGACTGCCGTCGCCACCGGGCGTCGAGAGGCCGCTGCGGGCGAACGTCACCAGCGGCCCGGTGCCGAGCTCGGCAGGTTGGTGGGGCGGACGCAGCGTCTGGTTGACGACGCCCGGGTTGGTCGACGGCAATGCACTGAACAGCTCGGTGTGGATCCGCTCGATCCCCACGGCGGTCAACGCCTCGCGCATGTCCGTCATGAACGCGACCGGGCCGCAGATGTACGCCGTCGCATCGACCGGGAGCGCCAGGTCGACCAGCTTCTCCTTGGTGAGCCGCCCGCCGGATGAGCTGTAGTAGACGTGCTCATGGACATGCGGCAACGTTCCCAGCACGTCGTTCGCTTCCGCGGCAAGGGGGTGTTCTGCTGGTCCGCGGGCGGTGTAGATCCACCAGATTTCGCGAGTACTGCGCGCGGCCGCAAGCGCATGCAGCATCGCCATGACGGGCGTGACCCCGATACCGGCCGACACGAGCACGACCGGCTCGGTGCCGTCCTCGAGCACGAACTCGCCTCGCGGCGCGGCAACCTCCAGTACGGCGCCGGGCCGCAGCCGGCTGGTCAGGTAGCCGCTCGCGATCCCGTGCGGCTCGTGTTTGACGCTGATCCGGTAGCTGCCGGTCCCGGGCGTGGAGGACAGCGAGTAGCTGCGCACCGGGACCGGCTGTCCGGCGTCCGGCAACCGGAACGTCAGATACTGGCCCGGCCGGGCCGCAGGCAGGTCCATGCCGTCGGTCGCCGCCAGCCGGATCGAGGAGACGGAAGGGGTTTCGGTGACCACGTCGGTCACCCGCAACGCACGGAACCCCTCCCAGGCGGGCGGTGTCGCCACCGATGTCCCCGCTGCCGTGAACGTCCCCGCGCCGGTCGCATCAGCCTCCAGGAGTTCGCGGAACGACCCCTGCCAGCCGGGGCTGAGGGCCGGGATCTCCAGGGCACGGCGCACACCGTCGAGGTCTCGATGCGGGAGATAGAGCAGAGCGTCGGTGTCGGCGACGCTCAACGTGCCCGGACCGGTCCTCGTCTTGACGATCGCGTCGCCGGCCTCGACCCGGCCCTCGGTGATCACCCGGAAGTAGAACCCCGGCCGGTGGTGCGCGACGAGCAGAGCCGGCAGCTCCGGCTCGCCCATCCGCAGCCCGACCCGGTAGCAGGTGACGCGTGGCTGCGTCACCTCGAACTCCGCCTCGCCGATCCGGTACCGGTCGCCGATGCACACCTCGTCGTCCGGCAACCCGTCGACCGTCAGGTTCTCCCCGAACTGCCCGTACACGAAGTCGTCCCGGCCGAAGTGCCGTTCCCAGTGGTGGTACGACTCGATCTGGTAGACGAACACCGCCCGCTGCTCACCGCCGTGACCGGCGGTGTCGCCCTGGCCGTCGCCGTCGAGGTTCAGCCGCCGTGCCATCACCGGACCGTCGACCTGCTCCTTCCAGACGCCTGTGAAAACGGTCTTGCCGTTCCACGAGACGTTCTTCGGTAGGCCGACGTTCACCGAGAGCACAGTGGCAGTGGTCATCCGGAGAGCTCCTCCACAGTCAGGTCACGGTCGATGCCGTGTGAGATCACACTCTGACCAGGTTCCTGCCGCAGCCGCCGTCCGTCGAGCTCGACCTCGATCTTGTCCGGCTCGAACGAGACCATCCCGGAGATCCGCCGTACCTCGGTCCAAGCGTCCTCGTACCCCCACGCGGCGCCGCGCGCGTCGCCGATGTCGTAGTAGCTGCACAATCCTTTGTAGGGACAGAATGTCTGACCCTCGACCGGTGTCAACGCCTCCGCGTCCACGTCCGCACGCGGCACGTACCACCGCGGCGCGAACCCCGACTCGTAGAGCACCAGTGGGCGCGACGAGTCGGCGACGACCTGGTCGCCGGCGCGGACGACGAGGTGGCGGCTGGTCTGCCGGATGTCGATCCGGTGGTAGGCGTCGGCGGCGTGCCCGACGATCCGCTCGTCCTCCTCGTAGAACGCGTCCATCGCCCGCCAGGCGAACGCGACCCGTCCTTTCAGCTCGCTCGCGTGGTCCGGGAGCTCGATGTGCTGCCAGGCCGCGCGCGCCTTGGTGCTCTCGCCCGCGCTCACGGTGTACCACGACGTGACGCCGAGGTCCTTGTGCCTGGTCGTGCGCTCCTCGGCCGCGAGTACGTCGGCCACGACGTCACCGAGTGGGAAGTACGCCACCGGATACCGCGCCGGTTCATGCAGCAGTACGACGTCCTCACTGTCGGCGATCCAGGTGTCGCCGAACCGGACCCGCATCCGCCGCCGCAGCGGTTCGGCGAACAGCATCCGCTCGGGCAGCTCGACCGGAACCAGGAATCGGCCGACGGCACCCGTGGCCAGCGGTCCTTGTTGCCAGGAAAGCCCCATCACTCGACTCCGCTCGTATCGGTGGTTCGCGGCCGCGGTGCGAGGTGCTTGTTCTTCAGAGTCATAGGAGGAGCGTGCGGTCAGGTCTTACGGCTTGGCATCCGCCAGTGGCTGGCCATCTTCGCCAGGCGCCGGCAAGGGATAGCGTGAATTCGTGCACGGGCCTGCGGATCTGCTCGGGTGGCGGCGCGCGGTGGAACTGACCGGCCGCCACGCGGAGTGCGGCGTCCTCGACCAGGTGATCGGGGCGGTGCGGTCCGGGGAGAGCCGGGCGCTGGTCCTGCACGGCGAAGCCGGAGTCGGCAAGACCGCACTGCTCGACTACCTGGCCGAACAGGCGCACGACTGCCGGGTGACGCGCGCCTCGGGCGTGCAGTCGGAGATGGAGCTGGCCTTTGCTGGTCTGCACCAGTTGTGCGCGCCGGCGCTGGATCTTCTCGGGAAGCTACCGGCACCGCAGTGCGAGGCATTGCGGACTGTGTTCGGCATCAGCGCCGGCCCACCGCCCGATATGTTCCTGATCGGTCTGGCGGTGTTGAGCCTGCTGTCCGAGGCGGCGGAGCGGCAGCCACTGGTGTGCCTGGTCGACGACCAGCAGTGGCTGGACCGGTGCTCGGCGCAGATCCTCGCGTTCGTGGCGCGCCGGCTGGGCGCCGAGTCCGTCGGGCTGATCTTCGCGACAAGAGACGTCGGCCAGGTCCTCGCGGGCGTGCCTGAGTTCCCGATCGACGGTCTGCACGACACGGACGCGCGGCTGCTCCTGGACGCCGTACTGGCCGGACCGATCGACGCGCAGGTGCGGGATCAGCTGGTGGCCGAGGCACATGGCAACCCACTCGCCCTGCTGGAGCTGCCACAGGGGTTGACTCCGGCGCAGCTGGCCGGCGGGTTCGGGCTGCCGGGCGCGGGTGACATCGAGGAGAGCTTCGTACGCCGGGTCACCGCCATGCCGGACGAGACCCGGCGACTCCTGGTCCTCGCCGCGGCCGACCCGTCCGGCGACGACGTCCTGGTACGACGAGCAGCCGCACGACTCGGGATCCGTCCGGAGGCGGCGGCCCCGGCGACCGACGCCGGACTGGCGGAGTTCGCGACCCGGATCCGATTCCGGCACCCGCTCGTGCGGTCAGCGGCGTACCGCTCGGCGTCGGCCGTGGAGCGGCGTCAGGTGCATCAGGCCCTGGCCGAGGTCATCGATGCCGAGGTCGATCCGGATCGACGGGCCTGGCACCGGGCCCAGGCCGCCGCCGGACCCGACGAGGAGATCGCGGCAGAGCTCGAACGGTCGGCCGCGCGAGCGCAGGCACGGAGTGGCTTCGCCGCGACCGCCGCGTTCCTGCAGCGCTCGGCGGCACTGACGCTCGACCCGGCGAAGCGAGCGGGCCGGGCTCTGGCGGCCGCGCAGGCCGAGATGCAGGCCGGTGCCTTCGAATCGGCCGCGGACCTGCTGGCCATGGCCGAGGCAGAGCAGCTCACCGAGCTGCAGCGCGCCCGGGCCGAGCTGATCCGCGCGCAACTCGCCTTCGTCACCAACCGTGGCAACGACGCGCCGCAGCTGATGCTCAAGGCGGCCAAGCGGCTGGAGACCATCGACGCCGCGCTGTCGCGGGCGACGTACCTGGATGCGCTCTCGGCAGCGATCTTCGCCGGCGGCCTGGCGACGCCCGGCGGGGACGTGATCGACGTGGCCCGCGCGGCGGCAGACGCGCCGCGGCCTACCCTCGAGCGCCCGTCGGACCTCCTGCTCGACGGCACCGCGCTGTACTTCCGGGATGGCTACGCGGCGGGAGCACAGCTGTTGCACAAGGCACTGGCCGGGTTTGGCACCGGCCTGTCGGTCGAGGAGGAGCTACAGCTGCTGTGGATGGCGACCACGACATCGCTGCGCCTCTGGGACGCGGATCGCTGGGAGCAGCTGTCCAGACGGCACGTGCAGCTCGCCCGTGAGACCGGAGTCCTGAGCAACGTCGCCCTGGCACTGACCTCACTCGCCTACGTGTGTGTGTTCGCGGGGGACCTGACCGCCGCGGCGACGTTGACCGACGAGGTCCAGGCGGCCAACGAGGCGACTGGCGGCAACCTCGCGCCGTACGGCCGGCTGGCGCTGGCCGCCTTCCGCGGCGATCGGTCCGAGACCCTCGCACTGGTCGAGGCCACCAAACAGGACGGAAGCCGGCGCGGCGAGGGGATCGGGATCGTGTTCGCCGAATGGGCGACCGCTGTCCTCGGCAACGGTCTCGGCCGGTACCAGGACGCGGCCGAGGCGGCGGCCCGGGCCCTCGAGGATCGCCGAGACGCACTGTCGATGATGCTCGCGCAGAGTGAGCTGGTCGAGGCCGCGGTACGCACCGGGGCGATCGACGCCGCGCACCGCGCCGGCCTGCGGCTCGGCGAGATGGCCGCTGCGACCGGCACCGACTGGGTGCTCGGGGTGCACGCTCGATCCCAGGCGCTGCTCAGTGCCGGCGACACGGCCGAGCGCCTCTACCGAGAGGCGATCGGGCACCTGGAGAAGACTCGGCTCAAGGTGGACTTCGCCCGAGCCCACCTGCTCTACGGTGAGTGGCTGCGCCGCGAACGACGGCGTACCGATGCCCGCGAGTACCTGAAGTCGGCGCACGGGAGGTTCGAGGCGATGGGGATGGCCGGCTTCGCCGAGCGGGCGCGCCGCGAACTGCAGGCCGCCGGCGGGACCGCCCGCAGGCGCGTCGTTCCCGCCCAGAGCGAGCTCACCGCCCAGGAGGCGCAGATCGCCCGGATGGCCCGCGACGGCCTCTCCAACCCCGAGATCGCCACCCGCCTGTTCATCAGCGCCCGCACGGTCCAGTACCACCTGCGCAAGGTCTTCCCCAAGCTCGGCATCACCTCCCGCAGCCAACTCGACCAGGTGCTGCCCCGCTAGCTCCACGGCCACGTCGGGTGCGGCGTCGACGGGCCGGTGTACGGCGTGTCCGCGTAGTGCCGCTGCAGCTCGGCAATCTGGTCGGTCAACGCCGCACGGGTCTCGGCGTACGCCGGATCGTCCGCAACGTTGACCAGCTCCTCCGGATCGTTGCGCAGGTCGTACAGCTCCCACTCCGCAGCGAAGATCCGCTCCGACGACCCCGGTACGCCGAGGCCCGCGCCGTAGTAGTGGATGAGCTTGAACTCCTTCGTCCGTACGCCGTAGTGCGCTGGGGCGTGGTGACTGGGGTCGTCATGCTCCCAGTACCGGTAGTAGATCGCGGACGGCCAGTCCGGAAGGTCCGTTCCGCGCAGCAACGGCAAGAAGCTCCGGCCCTGGGACGTCGGCAGTGCGACCGCGGCCTCCAGTCCGACCATGTCGAGGAACGTCGCGGCGAAGTCCACGTTGGTCACCATCGCGTCGCAGGTGCTGCCGGCGGGAATCTCCGCGGGCCAGCGGATCAGCATCGGCATCTGCAGCGACTCGTCGAACATCAGCCGCTTGTCGTACCACCCGTGCTCACCGAGGAAGAACCCCTGATCGGAGGTGTACACGACGACCGTGTTGTCGCGGAGCCCTTCGTCATCGAGGACGTCCAGCAACCGGCCGACGTTGTCGTCGATCGACTGCACGCACTGCAGATAGTCCCGCAGATAGCGCTGGTAGTTCCACCGCATCCGCGCGTCCCGGTTCTCCGGGCCGCGCAGCTCGGCCGGCAGTTCCTCGCCGAGCTCGTCCGAACCGAGGTCGTCCGCCACCGACATCCGCACGCGGCGGACCGCCTGGCTCCGGGTGGAGTAGTCGTCGAGCAGTGTGGCCGGCTCCGGGATCGATCCGACCGGGTAGAGATGCTTGTGCTTCTCGTCCGGAACCCACGGCCGGTGCGGCGCCTTGTGGTGCACCAGCAGCAGGAACGGCCGGTCCGGATCGCGCTGCCGGATCCAGTCGATGCTCTGATCGGTGACGATGTCGGTCGCGTAGCCGGGTACGATCCCGGCGCCGTCCGGGCCGATCATCAGCGGATCGACGTACTCGCCCTGCCCGGGGAAGACCCGCCACGCGTCGAAGTGCCGCGGCGCGGACTCGGGTCGCTCTCCGAGGTGCCACTTGCCGAACAGTGCGGTCTGGTAGCCGCTGTCCTTCAGCACCTCCACGAACGTCGGCACCCGGTAGTCGATCTCGGTGTAGATCGACGCCACCCCGTTGATATGGCTGTAGGTGCCGGTCAGGATCGACGCCCGCGACGGAGAGCAGATCGAGTTGGTGCAGTACGTCGCATCCATCCGGACCCCGTCCTGAGCCAGCCGGTCCAGGTGCGGAGTGCTGTTGACCTTGCTCCCGTACGCCGAGATCGCGTGGGCGGCGTGGTCGTCGGACATGACGAAGACGATGTTCGGACCAGGCATCAGCTCACCCTAGCGGGAAGTTGTCCGGTATTGGAGATCGCTTACCACCGGCGTCCGGTTCGGCGTAGGTTTGTTGCTCATGGCCATGTTCGATCTTTCCCTCGACAAGCTCCGCGCATACCGGCCCGAGGTGGCCGCACCCGCCGACCTGGTCGATTTTTGGCGCCGCTCGATCGAGAAGGCGCGCACCGACGACCTGTCCGCCTCGTTCACCGCGATCGACAACAAGCTCGCCGTGATCGACACCTACGACGTCACGTTCGCCGGCTTCGGCGGTGCGCCCGTCAAGGGCTGGCTGCACGTGCCGGCCAGTGCCACCGGTCCGCTCCCGACGGTCGTGCAGTACTTCGGCTACTCGGGCGGCCGTGGCTTCCCGCACGTCACGAACCTGTGGGCGCAGGCCGGTTACGCCCACTTCGTGATGGACACCCGCGGTCAGGGCTACAGCGCCGGCGGCGGCAGCGGTACGCCGGACGACAGCGCGTACGCCGGTCTCAACCACACCCCGGGCTTCATGACCGCGGGCATCACCGACCCGGAGACCTACTACTACCGCCGCGTCTTCATCGACGCCGTCCGCGCACTCGAGGCCGCCAAGGCGTCCCCGCTGGTCGACCCGGACAAGATCATCGTCACCGGCGCCAGCCAGGGCGGCGGCATCGCGATCGCGGCGGCCGGGCTCGCCGGACTGGCCGGGATCGAGTTGCTCGGCTGTGCCCCCGACGTACCGTTCCTGTGCCACTTCGAGCGGGCGCTGCAGATCACCGACGAGGATCCGTACGGCGAGATCACCCGGTACCTGAAGGGGTTCCGCCACGACGTCGACGCGGCGCTGCGGACGCTCAGCTACTTCGACGGGGTGAACCTGGGCCGGCTGGCCACGGCTCCCACGCTGTTCTCGGTCGCGCTGATGGACGCCATCTGCCCGCCGTCCACGGTCTTCGCCGCCTACAACCACTACGGCGCCCGGCCTGACGTCGCCAAGGACATCGAGGTCTACAGCTACAACGAGCACGAGGGCGGTCAGACCTACCAGCAGCTGGCCCAGCTCGACTGGATCGCGAACATCTTCGCCGCGAAGGAATCATCGACGGACCGATGAGTTTCCGGTGCGGGCGGCGTTACACGGTCACATGCGTCGGTCAGACTGTGACCGACCCGACCGCAGGAGGCCGTCAATGGACTGGAAGCTCGAACTCGTCATCGTCCCGGTAACGGATGTGGACCGGGCGAAGAAGTTCTACACCGACCAGCTCGGGTTCCACGAGGACGTCGACCACAGTGTGGGGGAGTCGTTCCGCGTGGTGCAGCTGACCCCGCCGGGGTCGGCGTGCTCGATCACGATCGGCATCGGGCTGACGAAGGCAGCGCCCGGGACCTACCAGGGCATGCACCTGGTGGTGAACGACATCGAGGCGGCCCGGGCCGAGCTGGTCGAGCGCGGGGTCGAGGTCAGCGAGCCGTTCCACTTCACCGCCGAAGGACAGCAGACCGGTCTGAGTCCGAACCGGAGTGATTACGAGACCTTCCTCAGCTTCTCGGATCCGGACGGCAATGGCTGGACGGTCCAGGAGGTCGGGAAGACCAAGTGAGCACGCTGGAGGAGTTGGCGTTCGCGGGTGACGAGTCCGCGTTCGCCGACCTCGCCGCACGGCACCGGCGCGAACTGCATGTGCACTGTTACCGGATGCTGGCGTCCTTCGACGATGCGGAGGACGCCGTCCAGGAGACGCTGCTGCGGGCCTGGCGCGGACGGGACGGGTACGACGGCCGGACCTACTTCCGCGCGTGGTTGTACCGGATCGCGACCAACGTCTGTCTGGACGTCGTACGACGGCACACCCGGCGTACGGCGTCACCCGGGGAGGTCTCGTGGTTGCAGCCGTACCCGGACAGGATGCTCGACGAGATCGCGGCACCCGCCGACGAGCCGGATGCCGTCGCGGTGGATCGGGAGACGATCGAGCTGGCGTTCCTGATCGCGCTGCAGGCATTGCCCGCGCGTCAGCGAGCAGCCCTGATCGCGCGGGATGTGCTCGGGTGGTCGGCTGCGGAGACCGCCGTACTGCTCGAGACCAGTGTGGCTGCGGCGAACTCCGCACTGCAGCGGGCGCGGGCGACGATGCAGCAGCGGTTGCCGGCTCGTCGTACCGACTGGAGTGCGCCACGGCCGACCGCCGAGGAGCGCGACGTGCTGGATCGGTTCATCGACGCGCATGAGCGGTGTGACGCCGCGGCGGCGATCGCGATCGCGGGCGAGGACCTGCGCGTGTCGATGCCGCCGAACCCGCTGACCTTCGACGGCCTGGCCGCCGTCCTGCCGCTGTTCGAGCGGGCGTTCGGTCCGGACCGGGACGGCGAGTGGCGGCTGGTGCCGACGTCGGCGAACCGGTTGCCGGCCGCGGCGTCGTACCTGCTGCGGCCCGGGGACACGGTGTATCGGGCGTTCAAGCTCGACGTGCTCCGGGTCAGCGGCGGCAAGGTCGTCGAGATCATCACCTTCGGCTACTCCCGTTTCCCGGCCTTCGGCCTGCCGGACCGGTTGACGACCTGAGGCACGGCCTAGTCTGGGGACATGCTGCTGGGACTACCCACGGGGATCCGGGCCTGCCTGTTCGACCTGGATGGTGTGCTCACCGACACCGCCGCCGTTCATGCCGCCGCGTGGAAAGAGATGTTCGACGAGTTCCTCCGTGCCTACGCGCAGCGGCAGGGGATCCCGTTCGTGCCCTTCGACGCGCGCAAGGAGTACGACGCGTACGTCGACGGCAAGCCGCGGGCCAACGGGGTGCGGGACTTCCTGACCGCGCGCGGGATCACGCTGCCCGACGGTACGCCGGATGATCCACCGACCGCGATGACGGTGAACGGCCTCGGCAACCGGAAGAACGTGGCGGTCCAACGGCGGATCCGGACCGAGGGCGTGCACGTGTTCGAGGGTTCCCGGCGCTATCTGCAGGCCACCGTGCAGGCCGGACTCCGGCGAGCCGTGGTGTCGTCGAGCGCGAACACCCGCGAGGTACTGGATGTCACCGGACTCGCGCAGTACATCGAGCAGATCGTCGACGGCGTGACGATCAGGACCGAAGGGCTGCGGGGGAAGCCCGCGCCGGACACGTTCCTGGCCGCGGCCAAGGGCTTCGGGATCGACCCGTCCGAGGCGGCCGTGTTCGAGGACGCCCTGGCCGGCGTGTCGGCCGGCCGGTCCGGACACTTCGGGCATGTCATAGGTGTCGACCGCGTCGGACAGGCCGACGAGCTGAAGATGCACGGTGCCGATGTCGTGGTCCGCGACCTGGCCGAACTGCTGGAGGGCGCATGATCGACCGCGGGCATCATCCGATCGAGCCGTGGCGGTTGCGGGAGACCCGGCTCGCACTCGACAAGCTGGCTCAGTCGGAGTCGCTGTTCGCCTTGTCGAACGGTCACATCGGGCTGCGCGGCAACCTCGACGAAGGCGAGCCGTACGCGATCCCCGGCACCTACCTGAACTCGTTCTACGAGCAGCGCCCCCTCCCGTACGCCGAAGCCGGCTACGGCTACCCCGAGTCCGGTCAGACCCTGGTCGACGTCACCAACGGCAAGCTGATCCGGTTGCTGGTCGACGACTCGCCGTTCGACGTCCGCTACGGCTACCTGACCAAACACGAGCGGTCGCTGGACTTCCGGACCGGCATCCTGCAGCGGGACGTGGACTGGACCTCACCCAGTGGCAAGCGGATCCGGGTCCGCAGCCGCCGGATGGTGTCGCTGACCCAGCGGGCCGTCGCCGCGATCGAGTACATCGTCGAGCCGGTGGACCAGCCCGCGCGGTTCGTGATCCAGTCCGAGCTGGTCGCGAACGAGACCCAGCCGAAGCTGTCCGACGATCCGCGGGTGGCCGCCGTACTGGACAACCCGTTGAAGCCGGTCAGCCACGACGGCGGGGAGAACGGCGTCGTCCTGATCCACCGGACGACGCGCAGCCGGCAGTTGATGGCGGCCGCGATGAGCCACGAGGTGGACACCTCGGTGCGCTACGCGATGGACCTGGATGTCCGCGAGGACTGGGCCCGGTCGACGGTGATCTGCCAGCTTCAGCCCGGCGAGAGTCTGCGCGTGGTGAAGTACCTGACCTACGGCTGGTCGAGCCTGCGGTCGGAGACCGCCGTCCGGGACCAGGTCGCGGCGGCGCTGGCGAGTGCACGCTTCTCCGGCTGGGACGGGCTGACCGCCCAGCAGGCCGAGTTCCTGGACGACTTCTGGGACGGCGCCGATGTGGAGGTGCAGGGTCATCCGGAGTTGCAGCAGGCCGTGCGCTTCGCGCTGTTCCACATCCTGCAGGCCGGTGCCCGGGCCGAGCGGCGGGCCATCCCGTCGAAGGGCCTGACCGGCGCCGGGTACGACGGCCATACGTTCTGGGACACCGAGGGATTCGTGCTGCCGGTCCTGACCTACACGATGCCCGGCTCCGCCGCGGATGCGTTGCGCTGGCGGCACTCGATCCTGCCGTTGGCTCGCGAACGGGCCGAGGTGCTGGGCCTACGCGGCGCGGCCTTCCCGTGGCGGACGATCCGCGGTCAGGAGTGCTCCGGCTACTGGCCTGCCGGTACGGCGGCCTTCCACATCAACGCGGACATCGCCGAGGCGGTGATGCGCTACCACCGGGCCACCGGCGACGATCAGTTCCTCGAGGAGGTCGGGCTCGAACTGCTGGTCGAGACGGCCCGGCTGTGGATCTCATTGGGCCACCACGACCGCAACGGCCGCTGGCATCTGCCGGGCGTGACCGGACCCGACGAGTACAGCGCTGTTGCCGATGACAACGTCTTCACCAACCTGATGGCGGCACGCAACCTGCGCTCGGCCGCGGAGACCGCGGCCCGGCTGCCGGCCGTGGCCCGCGAGCTCGATGTCGACGCGGAGGAGGAGGCCGCCTGGCGCGACGCCGCCGCCGCTGTGTATGTGCCGTACGACGAGGATCTCGGCGTACACCCGCAGTCGGAGGGTTTCACCGGAAACGCCGTGTGGGACTTCGAGGCGTACAAGGACAAGTACCCGCTGATGCTGCATGCGGCGTACTTCCAGCTGTACCGCATGCAGGTGGTCAAGCAGGCCGACCTGATGCTGGCGACGTACTGGTGCGGCGACGCGTTCACGACGGAGGAGAAGGCGCGGAACTTCGACTACTACGAGCGGCTGACGGTCCGGGATTCGTCGTTGTCGGCGTGTGTGCAGGCCGTGATGGCGGCGGAGGTCGGTCACCTGGACCTGGCCTACGACTACGCCTACGAGGCGGCGCTGATCGACATGCGGAATCTGCATCACAACACCGGCGACGGTCTGCACATGGCGTCGCTGGGCGGTGCCTGGAGTGCTCTGGTCGCCGGCTTCGGTGGCCTGCGGGACCGGGAGGGTTGTCTGTGTTTCGACCCCGCGCTGCCGCAAGGTCTGTCCGGGCTGAACTTCGCGATCCGCTGGCGTGGGGCTCGGCTGAAGGTGGAGATCGATCCGGTGTCGGTGAAGTACTCGGTGCACGACGGCGAGGGCGCTCAGGTGACAATCCGGCACGCGGGGGAGGACATCATCGTCACCGCGGACAAGCCGGTGATCCGGACGTTGGACAAGCGCACGCCGTTGCTGCCCCGCCCGCCGCAGCCACCCGGCCGCGAACCGCGGGCGGCGATGGCGAGCAACGAGCGGGACAGCTGAGCGGCTCAGTGCCTGTTGCGGGCAGAGAGCGACTTCTTGTTGCGCGCAGAGAGCGACTCCGCGGTGCCGACCAGCAGCACCGACGAGATCACGGCGACGATGAAGCCGAGCACGTTCAGCTCGAAGATGCCGCCGGTGCCGAGCAGGCTCGCGATCGTGCCACCGATCACGGAACCGGCCAATCCGAGCAGCAGCGTGGCGAGCAGACCGAGCTTCTGCTTGCCGGGCGTGAAGAGCCGGGCCAGCGCTCCGATGATGAGTCCGGCGACGATGAAGCCGATCATGTTCTGTCCTCCGAGTGCTAATGGGTCTCTGCATCCAGTGTCCGGGCCCGATGCGGTCCCGTGCAGTGGAGTTCACCCTGATCGCACCCGGAGCGGACCCTGGTCAGGCGCGCGCCAGCGCCTCGAAGAGCCTGGTGGTCTCGAGCAGGCGCGGGGTCCGCTCGAGCATGTTCAGGACGGTGGTACCGGTTCGTTCGGTGGCACGCTCGTCGTGGCCGAGCAGTTCCTTGTAGCCGGCCCGGCACGTGGACTCCGCACCGAGGATCTCGGCGTACAGCTCGACGTCCGCCAGGTCGGGGTGCGCCCGCAGCAGTTGCAGAGTGTTCTTCACGCACCTGATCAGCGTCGGCCCGGTCTTCTTCGACTCGAACTTCGACACCAGCTGGTCGGCCAGTCCCTTCGCCACGAAGTACTCCGCACTCGACACCTTGTCCCGCAGGTAGCGCACGCCGGCGGCCTCGCGAACGTCGTCGGTGAGCGCGCAGACCGCCCACTGCGGCGGCACGATGAACACCTGCGTCGACGGAACGTACGGCGGCAGCCCGCGGTCGGGGCCGAGCGGGCCGCTGTGGGTCACCGCGTTCAGGGCCGCCTTCGACGCCTGGTCGGTCGGATTCGCGTACGGCGCCATGACCAGCCGGGACGCGAAGCTCGCATCCGGTACGACGATGACCGACAGGCTGCCGGTGTTCTTCAACAGCAGCGACGTGTGGGTCGGGTCGGTGCTGGCGTCGAGCCGCACGCCGTCCATCTGGGACTCCGGCTCGAGCGGCTCGGTGGCCTGCGAGCAGTCTTTCGCCGGCTTGAGGACCGCGGTGGGGGTGCGCGGGATGACGATCGACGGGGTCCCGACCGTACCGTCGCCGGAGTCCGCGCCCTCCGCACTCGAACAACCCGCGACGGCGACCGTCGCGATCAAGACCGCAAGGGGCATAAGCGCCCGACCACGCACCGCCACGATGACCCCCCACCGCCGAGCTCCGAGGTCCCCACCTGCTCGGTTAGCCCCAGTCTCGCATCACGCGGAGTAGTTGGACAACCGTCCCGGCGGCCGCGAACTGTCCTGGGCGTGGCTTAGCCTCGCGGTATGACCGTCCATCAGCTGTCCCGGCGCGACGCGCGGCGCCTTGCGGTCCGGGCGCAACTGCTGACCAGTGAGCGGCCGCCCGGGCTGTTCGAGGTGGTCGAGGGGCTCAACGTGCTGCAGCTGGATCAGACTGCCCACGTTGCGCCGAATGCTGATCTCGTCGCGTGGAGCCGGCTCGGATCGTCGTACGACGTGCGCGAGTTGGCCGACGCGCTGGCGACGCAGGAGCTGCTCGAGTTGCGCGGGTTCGCGCGGCTGCCGCAGAGTCTGGCGCTGTTCCGGGCGGAGATGGCGGAGTGGCCGACCGGCAAGACGCCGGATGGGAAGCTGCTCGACGACCAGGTGTACCGCCGCGACTGGGTGCAGGCGAACGAAGGTTGCCGGCTCGACATCCTCGAACGCCTGCGCCAGGACGGCCCGTTGCTCATGCGCGACCTGCCGGACACCTGCGTCGTGCCGTGGAAGTCGAGCGGCTGGACCAACAACCGCAATGTCTCGCAACTGCTCGAGTTCATGATGCAGCGCGGCGAGGTGGCGATCGCGGGCCGCGACGGTCGCGACCGCCTGTGGGACCTGGCGTCGCGGATATATCCCGACGAGCCGGTGGTCCCGGTCGAGAAGGCCCGGCAGATCCGGGACGAACAGCGGTTGCGCTCGATGGGCATCCTGCGGGCGAAGGGCCCCGCGTGCCCGGGCGAGCCGCTCGACGGCGGCGTCGCGGGGGAGCCGGCCGTGGTCGACGGTGTCCGCGGTGAGTGGCGCGTCGACCCGGAGCTGCTCGGCCGGCCCTTCTCCGGACGTACGGCGCTGCTCTCGCCACTCGACCGATTGGTGTACGACCGGAAGCGGATGACCGAGCTGTTCGAGTTCGACTACCAACTGGAGATGTACAAGCCGGTCGCCAGCCGCAAGTGGGGCTATTTCGCGCTCCCGATCCTGCACGGCGACCGCCTGGTCGGGAAGGTCGACGCCACGTCGGACCGCAAGGCCGGCGTCTTCCGGGTCGACGCGATCCACGAGGACGCGCCGTTCCCGAAGTCGCTCGGCACCGCCGTCCACCGCGAACTCCGCGACCTCGCGCAATGGCTCGACCTGGAGCTCGTCGTCATGGCGTGACGCCGGTCACATCCGATGTTGACGCAAACACAAGGCATTGACGGTCCCGTATGGCTACGTGAACATCGCCGCGTGAGATCAACAGTTCGCCGTATCGCCGCCGCTGCGCTCGCTGCCACCGCCATCGCAGCTGCCGTCACCATCCAGGCCGAGGCGTCACCCACCGCGACCCCGGCCGCACCCGCCGCCGCGCACGCGGGCGGCCCGGCCGGGACCAACGACTTCCGGGGAGTGAACTGGGCCGATCCGCGGGACAACTACGCCGACGACGAGGTGGTCCCGTCCGGACTGAGTACGACGGACGACTACCGGACGACGTACCGGAAGGCGACCGGGATCGTGGGCGAGTTCCGCAAGGAGCTCAAGGCCAACACGATCCGCCTGCCGATCAACCCGTCGAGCGTGGGGACCACCTGGTGGAGTTCCTACCGCGGGGCGATCGACGCGTCGGTCGCGAGCGGCTTCAAGGTCATCCTCAGCTACTGGGAGGCCGACAACGCCAAGGACGGCCGGGTCGACGACCCGGTCCGGTACGCGGCGATGTGGGACACGGTGGTGAAGGCCTACGCCAAGAACCCGCACGTCTACTTCGAGCCGATGAACGAGCCGTTCGGCTACTCGCTGACCGAGTGGGTGTCGCTGACCTCGTCCTGGATCGCCCGGCACAGCAACGTTCCGCGCAGCCGGATCGTCATCTCCGGCACCGGCTACAACGACAACGTCACCGGTGTCGGTGCGGCGCCCGAGCTGACGGGCACGCTGCTGTCGCTGCACTTCTACGGCTTCTGGGCCTCCGACACGACCGAGGCAGCCTGGCTGGCGAACCTGCGGCCGCGGATCGGTTCGTACGGCTGGCGCACGATCATCGACGAGGCCGGCTCGCCGATGACGATCGGGCTGAACTACGGCAACCACGAGGGCAACGTCTACACGGCGTACCTCGGAGCGCTCACCCAGGTGGCGAACGAACAGAAGATGGGCATCGTCTACTGGCCGGGCCTGCGCACCGGCGACTCGTACTCCATGACCACGCAGGTCGGCCCGGCCGACCTCCAGGTCAACAGCCAGAGCGGTCGCGCGCAGCTGTGGTGGGGCTGGGGCCTGCTGAAGCAGGAGCCGACGAACACCCTGCCGCCCGCTCCGCCGGGTGAGCCCCTTCGCGGTGTGGCCAGCGGCCGGTGCGTCGACGTACCCGGCTTCTCGACGACTCCTGGTACGGCGCTCGACCTGTGGGACTGCAACAACGGGGGCAACCAGGCGTGGAACTACACGGCCGACAAGCAACTCGCCGTGTACGCCGACAAGTGCATGACCGCCGGCACCTCCGTCACGATCGAGGCCTGCACCGGTGCCACCAATCAGGCTTGGGAAGTCAATGCCGACCAAACGGTCACCAGTGTTGCCATCCCCACTCTCTGTCTGACCGCCACCGGGACCGGCAATGGCGCAGCCGTCAACACCGCCCCCTGCAACGGCTCCGACGACCAGAAATGGACCCGCTCCTGAATACAGTCGCCGGATGGAGAGCTTGGTTCGTACGGCGGGGGAGCGTGAGGTACTCGAAGCGTTTCTCGACTCGCATCGGCAGGTCGCGGTGGACAAGCTCCGCGGCCTGTCCGAGTCGGACGCGCGGCGCCGGCTGGTGCCGTCGCTGACCACACCGATCGGGCTGGTGAAGCACCTGGCCGGCGTCGAGCGGAACTGGTTCCAGCACATCGTCGCCGGGCGCCCGCGGGACGAGATCGCCGGCGACGCGCGCGGCGGCGACGCCAGCTGGCTGGTCGACGACAGCGAGACGGTCGCCGGGATGATCGCGGCCTTCGAGGAGGCCTGCGCGGAGTCGCGACGGATCGCAGCCGGCTTGCCGCTCGACCACGTCGTGTCCCGCGAAGACGTGGACGACGTCTCACTCCGCTGGATCTACGTGCACCTGATCAGGGAGCACGCCCGGCACGGCGGCCACGCCGACATCCTCCGCGAGCAGATCGACGGGGTCGCCGGCGCCTGATCGGGCCGGCGCTCGTCGGTAGATGACGGTTAAGGCTCGAGGTCAGGCGAGGCCGCCGTTGCTGAGGAGGAGTTGGGCGTTGATCCACTGGCCTCGGGGGGAGCAGAGGAAGTCGACCAGGTTGGCGGTGTCCTCCGGCGTACCGAGGCGACCGAGCGGGGTCTCCCGGGTGCCGGCGGCCCGGATGTCGTCGTTCATCCAGCCGGTGTCGATCGGACCTGGGTTGATCACGTTCGCACTGATGCCGAGGTGGGACAGCTCGTGCGCGGCGGCCAGCGTGATCCGGTCCAGCGCACCCTTGCTCGCGCCGTACGGGAGGTTGTTGACCGTGTGATCGCTGGTGAGCGCGATGATCCGGCCGGTGCCGGGGGCTCCGGTGAAGCGGCGCCCGTACTCGCGGATCAGCAGCCAGGTCGCCCGGGCGTTCACCGCGAAGTGGCGGTCGAAGCTCTCGATGGTCGTGTCGAGGATGCTCGAGTCGACGGACTCGCAGTGACACATGACCAACGCCGTGACGTTGCCCAGCCGCTCCTCGGCCGCGGCGAAGATCCGCTCCGGCGCCGCCGGGTCCACCAGGTCCGCCTCGATCGGGACCGCGGTCGCGCCGAGCTCGGTCAGCTCCTTGGTGATCTCGGCCGTCGCGCCTGACTGGACGCCCCAGTCCATGCGTTCGTCGTACGCCGCCCAGTAGGTGAAGGCGATGTCCCATCCGGAGGCCGCGAGCCGGCGGGCGATGCCGGCGCCGATGCCGATGGTCCGGCCCACGCCGGTGACGAGGGCGACTGGGCGTTGCGTGTCCGGCTGCGTCATGGGGCGATCCTGCTGGATGGCCGGTCAGGCGGCAACCGGATTCTTCACTGCGCGTGGATGATGTGCGCGTCCGGGCCGGGGAAGAACAGGGACTCGGTGTCGGTGTCGCTCCAGCGCACCAGGTACGGCGGGGCGCCGTTCGGGTCGTGCACCTCGACGATCTCGCCCTGCCGCCGGTGCGCCGACAGGTGGTTGCTCTCGACAACAACCTGGTCGCCCGCCGCGGCCTTCACCGGACCCACCCGCTCTCGCCGTTCATCAGTCACTCCTCGTCGCTCGTAGGGCGACGGCGACCCGTCGCCCGGGCACACCCCCAGCTTGGCCCCACAGCCCCGCCCGCACCACCCCTCAGCCGCTGAATCTGACCGCGCCCACGCCTTGTCAGGATGTGGGACCACCGCCGGCCGTGGCCTGTTCGCGTGTGAGGGTGGGGGCATGCGCGCTGTCGGGTTCACGAAGATCAATGGGGAGATCGTCGAGCTGGAGCGGCCGGTGCCGGAGCCGGGCGCGGGTGAGGTGCTCATCCGGGTCTCGCACGCCGGAGTCAACTTCGCCGAGGTCCAGCACCGGCGCGGTGACTTCGGGGAGCCGGAGCCGGAGGGCGACGTGCCCGGGCTCGAGGCGGCGGGCGTCGTGGCTGCGGTCGGAGCGGCGGTCAGCGGACTCGCGGCCGGCGACCAGGTGACGGCGTACCTGCCGGGCTTCGGCGGATATGCGGAGTACGTGATCGCACCGGCCGCCTTCACCTATCCGATCGGGGATCTCGATCCCGTGGTGGCGGCGGGGGCGCCGACGGTGCTGACCACGGCGTACGGTCTGCTGGCCGGCGCCGGGCGGTTGGCGGCCGGGGACACGGTGCTGGTGCATGCCGCGGCCGGTGGGGTGGGGACGGTCGCGGTGCAGATCGCGAAGGCGTTGGGTGCCGGGAAGGTGTTCGGCACGGTCGGTTCGGCGGACAAGGCGGCGTACGCGCGGCAGTTCGGGTACGACGAGGTGGTCGTGCGTGACGGATTCGCGGACCAGGTCCGGGAGCTTACCGGCGGGCGCGGAGTCGACCTGGTGCTGGACTCGGTCGGTGGGCAGACCCGCGTGGACAGCCTCGGCGTACTCGCGGTGTTCGGCCGGCTGGCGGCGTACGGGGACGCGGGGAACCATCCGGATCTGACCCTGGCGGTCCGGCCGCTGTGGAAGAGCAATCAGTTCGTCGGCGGGTTCAACATCGGGGATCTGGCGCGCCGGGCGCCGGAGCTCGTCACCCGCTTCGGCCGTGCCGGTCTGGACCTCGTCGCCGCCAAGAAGGTCCACATCGACGTCACCGACGTACTGCCGCTCTCCGATGCCGGCGTGGCCCTCGACCGCCTGGCCACCGGCGCGAACCGCGGCAAGCTGGTCCTGTCGGTCTGATCGTCAGTGGATGTCGGTGGCAAGGCGGGCGGCGAGGGCGGCGAAGATACCGGCGGTGACGCGCTCGAGACGGCGGCGGACGCTGCTACCGGCGCGGAAGAACCGCTCGGTCAGACTGCCCGCGACCAGCGCGGCGGTGGCGTCGATCGGGAACCCGACGGCGATGAAGATCCCGCCGAGCACCAGGAACTGCGTGGTCGCCGGCCAACTGCCCGTGCCGGTCGTGATGAACTGCGGCACGAACGCCAGATAGAACAGAATCACCTTCGGATTGGCCAGGTTGGTCAACGTCGCCATCAGATAGGTCCGGCGAAGCGTCCGCTTCGGTAGCTCCGGCGTCTCGTCGGGCTCGCCGACCTCGTGCCGGCTGGCACGCCAGGTCAGATAGGCGAGATACAGCAGGAAGGCAGCACCGGCGACGCGTACGCCGTTCAGCACCTGAGGTGCGGCCTGGATGAGCGCACCGAGACCGACGGCGGCGGCCAGACTGTGCACAGCCACACCGGTCGACATGCCGGCCGCGGCCACCACACCTGCCCGGCGCCCGCCGACCGCCGCATTGGCCACGATGAACAGCATGTCCGGTCCCGGTACGACGCACACCAGGAAGACAGCAACCACGAACCCCAGCACGACCGACAGATCCATGCACTCATTTTCATCCGGGGTTGCCCACGACGCCGGGGTATTTCCGACCCGTGGTCAGCGGGGGAGGGTGATGGTTGCGGTGGTTCCGCCGTCGGGGGAGGGGGTGAGGGTGATGGTGCCTTGGTGGGCCCGGGTGATCTCGAGAGCTATGGACAGCCCCAGGCCGGAGCCGCCGCTGGCGCGGGCCCGGCTGGTGTCCAGGCGGACGAAGCGTTCGAAGACGCGGAGGCGATCGGCCTCGGGGATACCGTCACCGTCGTCGGCCACGGTGATCACGGCTGACCCGTTCTGCTCGGCGGCGGTGAGGTGGACGGTGGTGTGGGCGGCCCGCGCCGCGTTGTCGACCAGGTTTCTGAGCACTTGACTGAGGCGGGCCGGATCGCCGGCCACGCGGACGGGATGAACCTCGCTCGTCACGGTGAGATCGGGTGCGGAACTCCGCAACCGCTGGAGCTCCGCCGCGACCAGGTCGTCCACGTCGACGTCCGTACGCTGCATCCGCAGGCCGGTGTCGTCCGCCTTCGCGAGCAGCAGTAGATCCTCGACCAGCCGCCGCATCCGCTCGGTCTCGGCCTCCATCACCAGATGCAGTTCCTGCCACGCATGCCCGGTGGTGTCCGCTTCGATGACCTCCAGCGCCGCCGTCAGCGTGGCCAGCGGCGACCGGAGTTCGTGACTCGCATCCGAGACGAACCGCCGCTGCATGGCCTGCCCGGTCTGCAGCCGATCGAGCATCTCGTTCATGGTCGCCGCGAGCCGCGCGATCTCGTCCCGGGTCGCCGGCACCGGGACCCGCTCGGTCAGATCTCCCGACCCGATGCCCTGCACCCGCGCCCGGATCCGCTCCACCGGCCCGAGCGCCTGCCCGACCAGCAGCCAGCCCGCCACCCCGACCACGATCAGCAGGACCGGGAACCCGATCAGCAGGTACTTCGCCACCGTGGCCACCGTGTCGCGCTGGGTCTGCACCGACGATGCGACCACCACGGTGTACGTCTGGCCGCCGTACGACGCTCCCTGCGTGACGATGAGGTAGGCGTGGTCGTCGTCGAGCAGCGGCATCTCACCGACCTCGGCCCGCAGGACCGCCCCGGACGCCGGACGGAGATCCGTCAGTGGCCTGCTGTCCACGCGCGTCGACGAGGCGGCGACCACCCGCCCGGACGAGTCCAGGACCTGGATCAGCTGGCTCGGCCGGGTCGTGTCGGTCAAATCGCGCGAGAGTCCCGCCGTACCCTCCTCGGACACCTGGCCGGCCACGTCGGCGAGCCGCCCGTCGGCCGCGTCCGACACACCGGTGATCAGCGCGCGCTGGAGGAGCAGCAGCAGTACGGCGGCGCCGAGGCCCATCGCCACGGCGACAACGATGACTGCCGCCGCGGTCGACCTGCTCCGGACGCTGGCGCGCCGCAGCCCGACTCCGACCTTCCGCCTCGCGGCCAACACACCGTTCCTTCCCGGCAGCCGAGGTTCCCGCACCCCATCATCCTCCCGGGCGCCGCGTGTAATAGGCACCGGTCGCGACCAGGCTCAGCCAGGTTGCGGCCAGCAACCACCCGGCCAGTACGTCGGTCGCCCAGTGGTAGCCGAGATAGATCCGGCTGAGCCCGATTCCCACACTGAGCAGGACGGCGACCGCCGTACCGGCGATCCGCCACACCAGCCCGGCCCGCAGCATCCACAACAACCCCGCCATCGTCAGGAAGAACACGGCCGAGTTCAACGTGTGCCCGGACGGGAACGAGTACGTCGTGTCCACGGCGCCGAGCACATAGCTGACGCTCGGCCGCGGCCGCTCGACCAGCAATTTGATGCCATACGTGAGCGCGGCAGAGCCGGCCATCGCGACAAGCAGCAGCACGGCAGGCCGCCGACTCTTGGTCACGCGCCAGAGCACCAGGGCGGCTATCAGCGTGAACACCATCAAGACCGGTACGTCGCCCAGGAAGGTCAAGGCCCGAGCCACGTCGGTCAGCTCCACGGTGCGAAGCCCGAGCACGTCGCCGGCCAGCCTGGGGTCGTCAGCAGCCAGCCCGTTGGATTCGCGCACCGAATCGGCCAGCCCGGCCACCGCGGCGACGCCCGCGCCCGCGATCACCAGACCGGGCGCCACGGCCACCAATCGCCGAACCGCCACGCCTCAGCCGCCCTCGGGATCGAGGCGGTAGCCCATGCCCCGGATGGTTTCGATGGAGCGCCGGCCGAACGGGCCGTCGATCTTCAGGCGGAGGTAGCGGATGTAGACCTCGACCACGTTGGGATCGCCGTCGAACGCGGGGTCCCAGACGCTGGCAAGGATCTCGAGTTTGCTGACGGTGTCGCCGCGGTGACGCATCAGGAATTCGAGCAGGCCGTACTCCCGGGGCGTGAGCGCGATCTCCTGTCCGGCCCGTTCGACCCGCCGCCGGGCCGGGTCGAGCACCAGGTCGCCGGCGGTCAGCGCGACCGGCCGCTCCGGACCGCCACGCCGGATCAGCGCCCGCAACCGGGCGATCAGGACCAGGAAGCTGAACGGCTTGGTCAGGTAGTCGTCCGCACCGAGATCGAACGCGTCGGTCTGGTCGTACTCCCCGTCCTTCGCGGTCAGCATCAGCACCGGGGTCCACACGCCGCGGTCCCGCAACTGCTCGAGCACCTTGTACCCGTTCACCTTGGGCAACATGATGTCCAGCACGATCACGTCGTAGCTGTTCTCCGTCGCCGCCCACACCGCGTCCTCGCCGTCGTGCACCAGCTCGACCACGAACCCCGCGTCGGTGAGACCACGGCGGACCGTGTCGGCCAGCCGGACCTCGTCCTCCACCATCAGCACCCGCATGGTCTCAGTCTCACCGCCGCTCGCTGAGGATCTGCTGAGAGCCACTCATCGGAGCGTCGCGAACACGTCGTCGAGCCGATGTCCCGGGGTCCGGCCGTGTTCGACGTACCACTCCCGTCCGAGCACCCGCCGGAACAGCCACGGTGGCAGCTTGAGCAGCAGCCCGAGCGTCCGCGCACCGTCGTCCGAGCTCGCCTGGCTGGCGTGCGCCCGGAACGCTTGCCGCTTCTGGTCCGCATACGCACGGACGTCGACACAGTGCGTGATCGCCGATGCGGGGGAGTACGCCCAGTCGTAGTCGGCCGCCCGCACCGCCGGCAGTACGCCGGGAATCGCCTCGACCACCCGGATCAGCCGCCGGATCAGCCGCCGGTCGATCGTTGCCTCCAGCACCAACGGCGTACCGGCCTGCGCGGCCGCATACACGCCGACCGCATAGACCTGCTGGTGGTCCGGATGCCCGTAGCCGCCGGCCGGATCGTAGATCGTCAACGCGTCGGCGCGCTCGGCCCGGAGCAGCTCGATCAACGGCGCCGCCGCCTCCTCGACGGGGACACGACTGAACGCGCCGTCCGCCACCGGACCCGACGACCCCGAGTCGGGGAACCCGAACCGCACGACCCGCGCACACCCCAACGCCGCGGCCGAGCTGTCCAGCTCGTCCCGCCGGTACGCCGCCAGCCGGCCGGCCATCCGGTACGACGAGGCGGCCGCACCCGCCTCGCCGTCAGTGGCGACCGCCAGGACGACCCGATGCCCTTCCGCCGCGAGCCGGGCCAGCGTGCCGCCCATCAGCAGCGCCTCGTCGTCCGGGTGCGCGTGGAAAGCCACCAGCGTGAACCGGGCAGCGTCGGTGTCCTGCGGATGTGCCACTTCCCGAGCATCGCACGGCCGCCAAGGGCCGCCCGACTCGCTCTCAGGACCCTCTCAGCAGCTGCCTTCCACGATGGTGCGATGAAGCCCAGAGCACCCCGCCGGGTCGTGACCTCAGTCCTGAGCGGGCTGGCGACCGCCGCGCTGGTTGTACTGCTCCCGCGGGCGGTGGGTGCGACCTGGAGCGAGGTCGGAGCCGTCCTCGGCCGGGTTTCCGCCGGTGCGGTCGTGGTCCTCGCGGTCGTCTGGATCGCGGGGTTGTGGGCGCATTCGTTCGTCCTGGCCGCGTCCCTGCCAGGACTGACGAAGCGCCGCGGCCTGACGTTGAGTCTGACCGGCAGCGCCGTCGCCAATGTCCTCCCGCTGGGCGGCGCGGCCGGGACCGGCCTGAACTTCGCGATGGTCCGCCGCTGGGGTTTCAGCCGGTCCGCGTTCGGCGGCTTTCTCGCCGTCACGACCCTGCTGAACACCGTCTCCAAACTCGGCGTGATCGCGGTCGCGCTCGCGCTGGTGCCGATCCTGCACAGCGCATCGGCGTTCGGTGCGGCGGGTCTGCTCTTCCTTCCGGTGCCGCTCGGCGTGGTCGCCGTCGTCTGGATGCTCGCCGACGAAAAGGTTGCCGCCGGCATCGGCGCCGCGCTCGACAAGGTCCTCCGCCGCAAGCGTGGCCGGCTGGCGGCCAGGCTCCCGGACCTGCGGCGTTCGATCCTGCGGGTCCTGCGCAACGGCTGGCGCCCGATGACGGCCGGCATGCTCGCCTACCTCGCGCTGCAACTGGCCCTGCTCTGGCTCTGCTTCCACGTCCTCGGTATCTCCTTCGCCCTTCCGGTGCTCTTCACCGCGCTGGCGGTCGAGCGGCTGCTGACCCTGGTCCCGATCACCCCGGGCGCGGCCGGGGTGGTCGAGGTGGGCACCGCGGCCGCGCTGGTCGCCCTCGGCGGCGACCCGGCCGGCGTCGCGGCCGGACTCATCCTGTTCCGCGGTTTCACCTACGCCATGGAGATCCCGGTCGGCGGCATCACGCTGGCGATCTGGTTCGGCATCCAGCACCGGACCCGGGCGCGCTCTGCCGAGTTGGAGGCGCTCGCCGGATGAGGATCGCCCTGGTCAGTGACTGCTATCTCCCGCGGCTCGGTGGGATCGAACTCCAGGTCCACGACCTCGCCGGACAATTGATCCGCGCCGGCCATCAGGTCACCGTCTTCACCGTCACCGACGGTCCGGCCGCAGCCGGCGACGTCCCCGTCGTACGACTGCCGGCGCTCGGCGGCGTACCGTTGCCAGCAGCAACCGATCGCCTGCGTCGGGCGCTGGACAAGGTCGACGTCGTACACGCCCACACGTCGCTGTTCTCGCCACTCGCCTGGCACGCCGCTCGGGTCGCACCGGCCGCCGTGATCACCCTGCATTCGTTGCCCAGTCCAACGATGCCGTGGCCGCTCGCGCACCTCGACCGGTACGTCGATCCGGCCCGCTGGACCGCGGTCAGCGAGGTGGTGGCCGGCGTACTGCGCCGATCGTTGCCCCACCGGCCGGTCGACGTACTGCACAACGGCGTCGATCCCACGCACTGGCGAAACCCCAGGCCTGGCAGGCATCCGCTGACCATCGTGAGCACGATGCGGCTCACTCGGCGCAAGCGCCCGCTGGCCCTGCTGCGTACCTTCGAGCGGATCCGCACCCTCGTGCCACCCAATGTGGACGTCAGAGCCGTCATCGTCGGCAGCGGACCGCAAGCCGCGGCGGTGGCCGCCGAGACCCGGCGTCGTGGCCTCGCGGACTGGGTCGAGTTGCCGGGACGCCTGACCCGCTTCGAGATCCAGCAGTTGTACGCCGCTGCCGATGTGTATCTCGCGCCCGCCGGGCTGGAGTCCTTCGGAGTCGCCGCCCTGGAAGCGCGCTGCGCCGGTCTGGCCGTGGTCGCGATGGCATCCGGTGGTGTCGGCGAGTTCATTCGGCACGGAGTCGAGGGCTACCTGGTCGACTCCGACGTCGAGATGGGCGAGACCACCGCCGCTCTCCTCACGGACCTCGCCCGTCTCGCGCGGATCCAGCAACACAACCGCGACACCGTTCCAGCCATGACGTGGGACCACGTCATCCCGCAGCATCTGGCGACGTACCAGACTCAGGTGTCTCTCAGTGCACTGACCCTAACGTCGGCATCATGACCCCCGACCACTCCAGCACGACCGAACTGTCCGGCTGGGGGCGGACCACTCACAAGCACACCCGCGTACGACGGCCGGACACGCAGGGCGGTGTGGTCGACGCAGTACTGGCCGAGCCCGAGGTGACGATCCGCGGCGCCGGCAAGAGCTATGGCGACGCGGCGCTGCCCGGTCGGGGGATCGTGCTGGACATGACCGCGCGCGACCGGATCATCTCGTTCGACCAGGGCAACGGGGTGATCGTGGTGGAAGCCGGCGTACTGCTCAAGGAGATCGCCGAGCAGGCACTGCCGCTCGGATGGCTGCTCCCGGTGATGCCCGGCACCGAGTGGATCACTGTGGGCGGAGCGATCGCTTCCGATGTGCACGGTAAGAACCATCCGGGCGCGGGATCATTCGGCCGGCATGTTCGGTGGCTCGCGTTGCTCCGCGCGGACGGCGTGCCCACCCAACTGTCGCCCGGCCAGGACACCGACGCCTTCTGGTCGACGATCGGCGGCATGGGCCTGACCGGCGTCATCCTGCAGGCGGCCATCCAACTCCACCGCGTCGACACCGGCTGGGCTGTCCGCGAGCGCCACCGGACCGAGTCCCTGCGCGGCACCCTGTCCGTCCTCCGAACCCTGGCCACGCACCAGGAAGCCGACCCCGATCACCACGTCGTCGCCTGGCTGGACGCCCACTCGACCGGCACCTCCCTCGGCCGCGCCCTCATCGACGAGTTCCACCCGGCCACCAGCAGAGATCTCCCCGCCGCCGTCCCGCCGTTCCCGGAACGCCGCGGGCGAACCACGGCGGCCCGGCCGACCCGCTCCCTGCCCGGGCCGGGATTGATGTCGAGGGCAACGATTCTGGCCGCGTCGGCGGCCCGGTGGCACCTGAGCCGGGCCGGGCGTCAACTGGTTCCGCTGCATGCGGCGCTCTGCCCGCTCGATCGGGCCGAGTCCTGGCCGGCGGCGTTCGGGCGTGCGGGATTGATCCAGTATCAGTTCGCCGTTCCGCCGGAGGAGGGGCACGTTGTGGAGGAGGTGCTGGGCTACCTGGCGACGCACCGGATGGCGCCGGCGCTGGCGACGCTGAAGAATCTCGGCCGCGGGTCCGGCGGGCTGTTGTCGTTCCCGATTCCCGGCTGGACGCTGGCCGTCGACCTTCCGGCGCGCTGGTTGCACGACACGGAGGCGTTACGGCCGATCGACAAGCTGGTCGCGGCCGCCGGCGGCCGGGTCTACCTCGCGAAGGACGCCCTCAGCGACCCGGACCTCATCCCAGTCATGTATCCACGGCTGCCGGCCTGGCAACGCACGCAGGCCCGCCTGGACCCGGATCGCCGCTGGACGTCCGCCCTGGCCGAGCGCCTGGGCCTGCTGCGATGACCGACGGGACCGCCTTGCTCGTCGGCGGTTCGTCGGAGATCGGCATCGCCGTACTGACCGAGCTGCTCGGGCCACCGCCGCGGCGGGTCGTGCTGGCAGGACGGCCGAGTAGCGAGCTGTGGTGGAACGCCGAGAAGCTCCGCGACCTCGGCTACTCCGTGACGACGGCGCAGTACGACGCCTGCCTGCGGGCCGATGAGGTCGACGGGATGCTCGAGCACGCCTGCGCGGACCATCCACTCGGCCTCGCGGTGTTGGCGGTCGGCACGATGACTGAAGAGTCGTTCGCCGACGGCATCGTCGTGAATGGTCTGTCCGTCGCACTGTTGCTGCGAGCGTTGGTGCAGCGCGGACCTGAGCAGATCGTGCTGTTGTCGTCGGCTGCCGCGGTCCGGCCGAGGCAGTCGATCGCGGCGTACTCGCTGGGCAAACAGCTCGCCGACTCGACGGCCGTTCTGCTCGCGCGCCAGGCCGCGGAGTCCGGCGTGCGGATCCTCGTCGTACGCCCGGGGTTCGTCGCGACCCGGATGACGGCGGGCCAGTCGAAGCCGCCGCTCGCAACCACGCCGGACCGCGTCGCCCGACGGGTCGCGGGCGCGGTGCGCAGCGGTCAGACGATCGTCTGGGCGCCACGCACGATGGGACTCGCCGTACGGATCCTCAACCTGCTGCCGCGAAGGATGCTTCCAGCCGCCTGGCGCTGAGCGCTCTCCGGATCCTCTCAGGCACTTCCGGATCTACTGAGGCCATGAAGCAGAACGCGCTCCGACGCCGTCGCCGCCGAGTACGGAAGCGCTGGATCGCGTTGGTCTGCTGCCTGTTGCTGGTCGTCCCCGCGGTGTCGTACGTCCGGGCGCTGCTATATCCGGGTAACGCGAGCTTCTCGGTCCGGACAGTCGAATGGTTCCGCGACCACGGCGGCGGCCCGATCGTCGATGCGGTCGAGAACTGGAAGTACTCACGCAATCAGCCGCCCGCCACCGGCACCCCGAGCGACGTCACGGCACCCAGCGTGACTGTCCGCTCGACCGGCGCGACCCATGCAGCGGCCGCGGGTCTGCCGGTCGTCAAGGCGCTCCCCGGCGTACGAGCGCTGCCGCACGAAGGCGCCTGGTCGGTAGCCCGGCAGACGACGGCCGGCAAGCCGCTGCTCTGGACAACCTGGTTCCGGCCCGATCCGGCGCACCTGCCGGTCTCGGTCGCTGCCGCGCTGATCCCACAGTCCGCGAACCGCCTGGTCCTGATGCCCGGCACCCGGGAACCAGTCGTCGGCATGGCCTCCCGCCACGGCTACTCGGTCCCCTCGACCGATCACGCCGCCCTGGTCGCGACCTTCAACGGCGGCTTCAAGATGAAGGACTCGCAGGGCGGCTGGTGGACCACCGAGTCCGCCGCCGTGCCGCTGGCCGACGGTCGCGCGTCCGTGGTCATCTTCCGCGACGGCACCGCGCGGATCGGCACCTGGAACCGGACCGTCCGGATGACGCCGGACGTCGTCGCGGTCCGGCAGAACCTCGATCAGCTGATTGTCGACCATCGGATCGTCGACGGCCTGACCGGGAACGCGAACGGCCGCTGGGGGAGCTACCGAAGCCAGTACCAGTACACCTGGCGGTCCGGACTCGGAACCGATGCCCACGGCAACTTGATCTACGTGGCCGGCCAGGGCCTGACGCTGGCCACGCTGGCCGCGGCGATGCAGCAGGCCGGTATCGAGCAGGGGATGGAACTCGACATCCACGCCGCGATGGTCAGGTTCGACATCGAACAGCCCGGGCCGCAGGGCACCGTCACCGGCCGACGGCTGCTCGCCTCGATGAACTCACCGTCGGATCGCTACCTGGTCGACGACCAGCGCGACTTCTTCTACGTCGTGGCCAAATGACAGACGTCCGTACGCCGGTAGTCGTCGCGCGCACCGAGTCGTCGGCCCGGTCCTTCCTGAGGCTGAGCCGGCCGCGCCAGTGGCACAAAGCCGTGATGCTCTTCGCCGCACCCGCGGCGGCCGGCGTGCTCGACCAACCCCTCGTCCTCCTCGAGGCAGCGCTCGCCGCTGTCGGGTTCACGCTGCTCGCGATCGCGATCTACGCCTTCAACGACGTCCGCGACGTCGCCGACGACCGCCGTCACCCCCGCAAGCGCCTGCGCCCGGTGGCGGCCGGGGCGATCAGTCCCGCCCGCGCCGTGTTCTTCGGCTGCGTCGCCGCGCTCCTCGGCCTCGCCGTCACGTCGACACTCGGATTGTCGACGTTCCTACTCGGCGTGAGTTATCTCGTCGCCCAGGTGCTGTACGTGCTGAAGCTGAAGCACGTCGCGGTGGTCGACCTGATCCTGGTCGCACTCGGCTTCGTCCTCCGCGCGGCCGCCGGCGGAACCGTGACCGGCGTGCCCGTGTCGCACTGGTTCCTCCTCGTCTCCCTGTTCGGCGCCCTGTTCCTGGTCACCGGCAAACGCAAGGCGGAACGGATGGCCGCGGGGGAGCCCACGGAACCGCAGGCAGCGGTCAGTCGCCCCGTCCTGGCGGCCTACTCGGACGGCTGGCTCGACCAGGTGATGACGGTCGCGTTGCTCGGCGCCGCGCTCTCGTACGGCTCGTGGGCATTCCAGCACCTCGGGTACGACGTCTACCGCGAACTCCTGGCGATCTCGTTCCTGCCGTTCCTGACCGGGCTCCTGCGCTACGCGTTGATCGTCTCGACGGGCAACGGCGAGGTCCCCGAACGCGACCTGTTCCAGGACCGCGTGCTGCTGATCGCCGGCCTCACCTGGGTCGCCCTGGTCGGGACCGGTCTGTACCTGGCCTGACACTCGAGCCGGCCCAAACTTGACGGCGTGAAGTCGCCCGACCTAGCGTTGTCGAAGCGCTTCGACTACGCCGCCCAGAGAAGGCTTCAGCTCGAGAGAGGGCTTCCCCGATGAAGTTCACCGATGGGTACTGGCAGTTGCGGGCGGGACTGACACGGCTGCGTCCGGCCGAGGTCGAGAGTGTGCAGGCCGGCGAGCGTGAGCTGACGGTGTTCGCGCCGGCGCACCGGATCGAGCGGCGCGGGGACACGCTCAACCAGCCGATGTTCACGGTGACGTTCTCGTCGCCGGCCCGTGGCGTGATCGGTGTCCGGATCGCCCACCACCTCGGCGGGCTGCCCGCGCGTCCGTCGTACCGGCTGAACACCGACGACGATCATTCGGTGAAGGTGGACGTCGGCGCCGCTGAGGCTCGGTTGACGTCGGGTGAGCTCAGCGTGGTCGTCCGGCTCGACGGGCCGTGGGACGTGCGGTTCGAGCAGGACGGGCGTCCGCTCACGAACTCCGGCGCCCGCAGCATCGGCCTGATCACCGATGCCGACGGCAAGCACTACCTGCATGAGCAACTCGCGCTGGGCGTCGGCGAGACGATCTACGGGCTCGGCGAGCGCTTCGGCCCTCTGGTGAAGAACGGTCAGATTGTCGACAGTTGGAATGCCGACGGCGGCACGTCGAGCGAGCAGGCCTACAAGAACGTCCCGTTCTACCTGAGCAGCAAGGGGTACGGCGTCCTCGTCGACAGCCCGGCCCGGGTGTCGTTCGAGGTCGGCTCGGAGGTCACCTCGCGCAACCAGTTCAGCGTCGAAGGCGAGGACCTCGGGTACTACGTCTTCGCCGGCCCGACGCCGAAGGACGTCCTCCGCCGCTACACCGGCCTGACCGGTCGGCCGGCTCGCGTTCCCGCGTGGTCGATGGGCCTGTGGCTGTCGACGTCGTTCACCACCGACTACACCGAGGAGACGACGAGCGCGTTCGTCGACGGGATGGCCGAGCGCGACCTGCCGTTGAGCGTGTTCCACTTCGACTGCTTCTGGATGCGGCAGTTCCATTGGTGCGACTTCGTCTGGGATCCGATCGCATTCCCGGACCCGGCGGGGATGATCCGCCGCCTGAAGGATCGCGGCCTGCGCATCAGTCTCTGGATCAATCCGTACATCGCGCAACGCTCAGTCCTGTTCGAGGAGGGCCGCCGGCTCGGCTACCTGCTCAAACGCCCCGACGGCTCGGTCTGGCAGTGGGACATGTGGCAGGCCGGCATGGCGATTGTCGACTTCACCAACCCAGACGCGACCGCCTGGTACCGCTCGAAGCTGCAGGCGCTGATCGACCTCGGCATCGACTGTTTCAAGACCGACTTCGGCGAACGCATCCCGACCGACGTCGCCTGGCACGACGGGTCCGACCCGGAGCGGATGCACAACTACTACGCGCAGCTCTACAACGCCGCCGTCTTCGGCCTGCTGGAGGAGAACCGCGGCGAGGGCGAGGCTGTGCTGTTCGCGCGCTCGGCTACGGCCGGCGGCCAGCAGTTCCCGGTGCACTGGGGTGGCGACTGCGAGTCGACGTTCGAGGCGATGGCGGAGTCGTTGCGCGGCGGGCTGTCGCTGGCCGCGTCGGGGTTCGGCTACTGGAGTCACGACATCGGTGGGTTCGAGGGCACGCCCGACCCGGCGATCTTCAAGCGGTGGGTGCCGTTCGGGCTGCTGTCCTCACACTCGCGCCTGCACGGCTCGTCGTCGTACCGGGTGCCGTGGGCGTTCGACGACGAGGCGGTCGACGTACTGCGGAAGTTCACCAAGCTGAAGCTCTCACTCATGCCGTACCTGATGACCGCCGCGGCCGAGGCGCACCAGGACGGTGTGCCGATGATGCGGCCGATGGTCCTGGAGTTCCCCGACGATCCGGCCGCCGCTTACCTCGATCGCCAGTACATGCTCGGCCACGATCTGCTCGTCGCGCCGGTGATGAGCTTCGACGGCGAAGTCTCGTTCTATCTGCCGGGAGGTCGGTGGACTCACCTGCTGACCGGTGAGGTGATCGCGGGTCCGCGGTGGGTGCGGCAGACGCATGGGTTCGACAGCCTGCCGGTGCTGGTCCGCGAGGGCGCGGTGATCCCGGTCGGTGCCGTCGACGACCGGCCGGAGTACGACTGGGCCGATGGTGTCGAGCTGCGCTGGTTCGCGCCGTCCGAGGATGTGACGACGACTGTCGAACTGCCGGACGCCGACGGGGGAGTGGCCGCGGTGATCGAGCTCAGCCTGCGCGACGGCCAGCCCGAGTCTCGGGTGATCGAGGGCGTCTGCGACAGCTACACCGTCAAGCTCTCCAGTACGACGGACGCCGCGGAGAAGACGGCGTAGAGCGTCTGCACACTGGTGGCCGGGGCAAGCTCGGCGGCGATCGAGGTGAGCCGGTGCATCGGTGGAACCTGCACGGTGCTCAACAGCTCGCCCTGCAGCGGATCGTCCAGGCGTAGCTCGATCGTCGCCGGCTCCGGTCCGCGGTTGGCGGCTGAGACCTGACAACTCTCGCGGCCGTCCAGCAGGACGTCGTGAAAGGCCAACCAGGCTTGGGGTTCCAGCGAGACGACCGCGTCGCCTCGGTCGCGGGCCGCAGTGGTCAAGGTGATCGCGCAGTACTCGTCGAAGCTGATGGCAGCGACATGGTCGAGTGATCGCGGTGGGATCCGCTCGCCGACGACCTCGAGCGTTGCGGTGAGTCGGAGATCGGTGCACGAACGGCCGACCATGACACTGTGCCGCGCGGTCTCGACGCAATGGCGATCTCGCGTCACGTCCCAGCACCCAAGGTCGGTCGCAGCAACGGTCAGTTCGACCTCGACGCTTTCACCCGGCAACAGCGACACCCGCCGGAAGCCACGCAGTTGCCCCAGCGGCTGCTTGACCCGCGAGAGTTGCTGATGGGTGTACAACTGGACGACTTCGCGCCCCGGACGACTTCCGGTGTTGGTGACGGTGAACGTGACCCGGACCTCGCCGTCGGCCGGGATCGACGGCGAGCTGAGCCGCAGATCGCCGTACGCGAAGGTTGTGTAGCTGAGGCCGTGACCGAAGGGGTAGAGCGGTGTGCCCCGGTAGTACAAGTACGTCGCGTCGGTCGCGATGATGTCGTAGTCGAGGAGATCGGGGAGATCCGCGGCGGAGTGGTACCAGGTCTGGGTCAGGCGCCCAGCTGGGTCGGTGTCGCCGAGGAGCACGTCGGCAAGGGCGCGTCCGTACTCCTGGCCGCCGTGCGCCGACCAAAGGATCGCCGGCAACTGCTGCTGCGCCCAGCCGATCGCGAACGGGTAGCTGCTGCTCAGCACCAGCACCGTGCGGGAGTTCGCCGCGTGGACCTGACGGATCAGCCGGTCTTGCGCCACCGGCAGGTCGAGGTTGGAACGGTCCTCGGTCTCCCGGCCGTTCACCAGCGGGTGGTTGCCGACGACAACGATCGCGACGTCGGCGCGGGCGGCCACCTCGGCGGCCCGGGCCGCGCCGTCGATCACGACGTCGAGCTCGAAGCCGGTCGCCTCGTCGGACAGCGTGACAGCTCCGGTCGCATCGACGTGCAGATAGCGACCGCTGTGCAGGTGCTGGACGAGAACCGTGCCGGCAACCTGCACAAGCCGGAATGTCTGCTTGACCTCCCAACCGTTCGGGCCGGGCTGGTCCGCGACGAGCGTGCCGTCGTCGGTGACAGTCAGGTGCCGGCCGTTCCGCACCGAGCGCAACGCGCACGCGTCGCCGCCCCAATCGAACACGTCGAACTCACCAGGCTCGGCCTCGGCACGCAGTACGGCGTCTGCACTGATCGCGAGATACGTCGAAGCGCCGGCGACGCGCAGCGTGATCCGGTCGACCCCTCGCAGTACTCGACGCGTTCGGGACCCAGTCGCTCGACGATGCCGTCCAATGCGGTGATCTGGTATGGGAGGGTCCCGGCGTACCAGTCCTCCGCGAGACGGCCGGCGAGCGGTCCGACGACGGCTATCCGCTTGATCGCCGAAGCCTCGAGGGGCAGGACCTGGCACTCGTGTTTGAGCAGGACGATGGCCTGCCGGGCCGCGTCCTGGGCGAGTTGGCGATGTGCCGGACAGTTCACCAGATCCGGCTCGAGCCAGCGGTAGGGGTCGAGCTCGGGTGGATCGAATTCGCCGAGACGGAAGCGGATCACGAGAACCCGTCGGACCGCGGTGTCGATGTCCGCCGGAGTGATCAGACCCCGATCGAGTCCCTCGGTCAGCCGCTCGATCGTCGGAGTGGAGTCGGAGCCGTCCTGGGTGAAACTGTCCACGCCGGCCTTGAGCGCCGCGGCGTACGCGGTGGGTCCGTCGGGGTGGTACTGCTGCAGGCCGAAGAGGTTGCCTGGCGCGTACGCATCGCTGACGACCAGCACGTCGTCGGCGGTCCATGTGCGGAGGGCGTCGTTGATGAGCGGGCTGAGATGAGCGGGGCGTCCGTTGACCAGGTTGTACGACGGCATCACCGCCACGGCCGCACCGGACTCGATCGGCGCGCGGAACGCCGGGAGTTCGTAGTCGTGCAGGACCCGCGGCGGCAGGTTGCTCGAGGTGGTGCAGCGGTCGGTTTCGTTGTTGTAGGCAAGGAAATGCTTGAGGGTCGGCGCGGTCTTCAGGTACGCCGGGTCGTCGCCGGCCAGGCCGCGTCCGTAGGCGGTGGCGATGACGCCGGTCAGCCAAGGATCCTCGGCGTACCCCTCTTCGTTGCGTCCCCAGCGCGGGTCGCGGAGCGGGTTCACCACCGGAGCCCAGACGTTGAGGCCGACGCCGGCCGGGTCCTTGCGGTGGAAGATCCGGACCTCGTCGCCGACCGCGGCGCCGACCGCGCGGACGAGGTCCAGGTTCCAGCTGGTCGCGAGGCCGATCGCCTGCGGGAACACCGTCGCCGGACCGAGCCACGCGACGCCGTGCAAGGCCTCGGTGCCGGTGCGGAACGCGTCCAGGCCGAGCCGCGGGATCGGCGGCTGGTGCTGGTGCAGCAGCGCGGTCTTCTCGTCCAGGGTGAGCCGGGCCAGCAGGTCGTCGATCCGCTCGCCGACTGGCCGAGCCGGGTCGCGGTACGGGGGAGGCGTGGCTGCAGTACTCATCGGCGTCGACTCCGCTGCGAGCTGTGTGTCGAAGCGCTTCGAGCGAGTCTGACGGTGATGATCGAAGCGCTTCGACAGATGGGCGTGAAGAGAGGTTCGCATCCCCGGCCACCGAGGTCAAGACCTCACCGGCACGCGCTTTCCATCCACCTGACAAGCCGGTTGGGGAGGATCTTGCCCCCGAATCGGGCGGCAGATTCAGGGGATTGTTGCAACGCCTGATTGTTGGAGGGTGTTGTGATGGGGCGGAAGTTGTCCGAGGTGCGGT
>NZ_JBSXMZ010000002.1:89271-216072 GCF_054073265.1 Kribbella sp. CWNU-51 | reverse complement strand
CACCATCCACACCCCACCGCCTTGACACCACCCCACCCCACCTAACTAACCGGCTTTGGGGTTGACCCCTGAGTTGGTGGGTTCGGCCCCCAAATTCTCAGGGGGCAACCCACAAGCTCGGGGGTCGACCCCCGAAATATCGGGCGTCAACCCCCTGGCTTAGTCGTCGGGCGTGCACAAGGGGTCGTGGTTGTGTTTTGGCGAGCCGTGGAGCGAGGAGTCAACGGCAGCCCGGTCGTCGAGTGGATCGGGGTTGTCGACACGCCGGTTTGATCGCCTGGATCCACGACTCAGCGTCCGGTGAGGTGGGGTTCGGATCGTGGATCGGTTGGGTCTGCTCCGAGCGGCGGCCGACTGGTCCCCAGTAGGTGTCCCAGGTCCGGGAGGTGGGTGGACTGGGGAGGGAAATGTCCCTTCACGGGGGTGAAATCCTCCCCGGACGACCGGGGGGCTGAGGCGGGCGCAGCCCTGGCGCCGAGCACGGGTCCTGGCTGCAGGGGAGGCGCTCAGCTCACTTGGGCGGTCCGGGTGGCCTCGAGCTCCCGCCGGCCCAGCGGACCCAACCAGACCACCTCCCCACACATCGAGCAGTAGAGCCGGTCAACCCTCTGCCTGTCCGTTCTCCCCTCGCATACGGGCAGGCGAAGGGGCACCTTCCGGGGTTATCACCTGAAATGGGTGGGAGGTGGGGCGGGGTTACAGGCGGATGAGGTAGACGGTGGGTGGGCGGCCGGTGCGGCCGTGTTGCTGGGTGCCGGTGGGGGCGGCCAGGCCGGCTCGTTCCAGGCGTTTCAGGACGCGTCGCGCGGTACGGAGTTGGACGGCGAGGTGGTCGGCGACGTCTTGGGTGGTGAGGCCGTCGGGGAGGGTGGCGGTGAGTTCGCGCATCCGGGCCAGGGTTTGGGTGTTGAGGCCGACGCGGCGGGCCAGGAGCGGGAGGCTTTCGGTGCCGCGGGTGGTGGCGGGCTGGTCGCCGGTGGGTTCGATCACGATCTCGACGTCGTCGGACATCGACACGACGCCGGCGACAGCGCCGATCGACTCGGCCCGGCTGACTGCGCGACGGGCGAGCGCTTCCGCCTCCGCCGCCGTACGTCCGACGCCGAAACCGACGTACGCCGTACTGTGCCGCGCCGCGAGGTGGTCGAGTAAGGGCATCCGCGTGAACTGCTCGGTCGCCTGCTCGAGCAGGCCGCGGGTCGTGACGACCAGGTGCCGCCCGTCCGGCAGCGCGGCCAGGCTGCCGCCGAGCGTGATCAGGTCGCCGGCCAGGGCGTCGTCCGGCTCGGGCAGGGCGATCACGCCGAGCGCGACCTGCGCGTCCCCGACGTGTTGCCCGGTCGTGGTCAGGACCAGGGCTTGCAGGGTCGAGCGGATCGAGTACCGCGACGGGGCCAGCCGGACCGAGGGCATCTCGTTCTCGAGCAGGTGGAAGGCCGAGCCCAGACAGCTGATCGCGACCTTCGTGTCGTGCTTGTCGCGCGCGATCCGGTGGAACGCGACGATGTCGTCGGAGGTCAGGCCCGGCCGGTACGGCAGCACGTGGATCTGGTCGGTCGGCAGCTTGGCCTCGATCAGCGTCTCCAGCACCTCACTGCGGCGCAGCGTGTCGATCGAGAACTGGGTGACGTTGTGACCCAGCCGCAGCAGCTCGACCAGGGCCCGGAGCAGCGTGGCGCCGTCGTACGACACGTACATCGCCGGCCGGTCGATCACGCCGGCCTCGGTGGCGATCGTGTATGGCACGACGCCGGTGAACAGCAGGGCGTCGACCTGCTCGTGCGCCTGCTCGACCAGCTCGACGGCCTCGGTCTCGTGGCGGTAGGGAAGTGGGAGCAGGGTCGCGCCGCTCGGCGGGCCGACCGCGATCACGCGCTGCACCAGGTCCTCCGGGCCGACGACGCCGACCACGAGTGCCATCAGGCCACCGCGCCCGAGGCTGAGCTGATCTGCACGGCACTCCTTCGACTTCTGGTCTGGCCCTCAACTCGCAGAATAGCGCAGCCGACCCCGCGCACTTGACGTTCAAGGCGGTCTCTCTTAGTTTCGGTCAAGACCACAATTGCCGCCTCCGGGAGGCGGTCGCGACGGCGTCGGTGTGGTGGAGCGATGGAGGGAGCGCGCCACCCCACTGTCTACTTGTTCAGCTCCTCGAGGCAGCGGAGCACAACGTCGCGCTCGCCGGCCGGCAGCGGAGGTCCGTACGGGTCGTACGACGCCTCTTCCGGGATGAGCCTCTCCCACACGGCCGCCCAGAGCATGCGCTGGACGTAGCCCTCGATGGGTGCGTAGAAGGTCGCGGCCGCGAACCGGTCCAACCGGTCGGACGCCGTCAGGAAGCCAGCGTGGTCTCCTGACGTCCAAGTCGACAGCACAGTGGCCGACAGCGGGACCTGCGCTGCCGCGATCCCGACGAGCGCCGTGTCCGCGCCCCACATGAACGAAGGCCCGTACATCCGGTCCTCACCGGTGATCAGCAGCTTGCCCGTCCCACGTCCCGCCCAGATGGCATCCTGACACCCGATAGCGCGGTCCAGCGTGGCAGTCTTCACGCCGAGCATGGAGTCCAGGCCCAACAGATCGCGGATCAGCGCCGGCGGGTACGGATACCCACCAGCCTCGCCATGTAGGTAGAAGCCGACCAGTGGCAGCCCACTCTCCGCCGCCACCCGCTCGTGCAGCGCCACGACCTGTGTATGCCCATCCGGCAACAAACCCAGTGCAGCCAGCGGATAGACCATCACCGCATCGGCCCCACCCGCAGCGGCCTGCAGCGCCATCGCCACAGTCGCGTCTGCCGCCTCCTGCAGACTTTGTGCCGAAGAAGACCGCGGTACGCCGACTCCCGCGACAATCGGGACGTCAGTAGCCGCCCGCCACGTCTCCAGCACCTTCGACCGGTCAGCCGGAGACAGGTAGAGCCCACGCCCGGTATGGGCCCACACCGCGACCCCACCGATGGACTCTGCCGTGAGCGCACCGGCGTACGCGGTCAGAGCGTCGTACGCGACGACGCCGTCGGAGTCCATCGGCGTGACGACCGCTGGGAGCAGCGTGCCACGGAGTTGCTCGACGAGTGGGTGCATGTGGACCTCTCAGACGTCGTGGCCGAGGCCTGGGCGCTTCGGTACGTCGATCCAGCCGTCGCAGTCGGCGAACACGCTCGGAGCCAGCGGATCCTCGTCGACCATCAACGGCCCGACCAGATCCGCCGCGACGGTGGCGCCCGGTACGGCGGCGGCCAGGTGGACCGCGGCCAGTGTGGCCACGCCCAGCTCCGGCATGGAGCCTACCTTCACCGCGAGCCCGGCCGCCTCGGCCACGTTCGCGATCTGCAGGGCGCGATGCAGTCCGCCGACCTTGAGGATCTTGATGTTCAGTACGTCGGCCGCCCCGCGTCGCGCGATCTCCAGAGCGTCATGCAGCGAGTGCATGCTCTCGTCGACCATGACGCGTACGTCGAGACGCTCACGCAGCCGCACGAGCCCGGCAAGGTCCCAGCGTGGCAGCGGCTGCTCCAGCAGTGTCAGGCCGGCGTCGGTCATCTTGGCGAGATACGGCAGCGCAGTGGTCGCGTCGTACCCCTCGTTGGCGTCCAGACAGAGCTCTGCGTCGGCGGGGATGACCGCACGGACCGCACGGATCAGTTCGAGGTCCTTGGCCGGCTCATGGCCGCCCTTGACCTTCAGATGCCGGAAGCCCCTGGCCGCGTACTGCGCTGCCTCGGCGGCCATCTCATCGAGCGTGCCGAGCCCGACCACCCAGGTCGTCTGCACGCGCTCTCTGATGCTGCCGCCGAGCAGCGCGTGCACCGGCCACCCGCTGAGCTGTCCGGCGAGGTCGTAGAGCGCGATGTCGAGGCCGGCCTTGGCCACCTGCTGGCCACGCAGGACGGTGTCCATCACCACGTGCGCACCGGCCCGGTCGAGCGGATCGCGGCCGATCAGGGCGGGCGCGAGGTGCTCCTCGATGGCGGCGGTGACCCCGGCCAGCGTCTCGCCGGTGTACGCCGTCATCGGCGAGGTCTCGCCGATCCCGATCGCGCCGTCGGCGGTATGGATCGCGACGACCAAGCTGACCAGTTCGGTGCTGATCCCGCTGCTGATCTGGAACGGCCGGCGGTAGCGCGCGCTGACCACCCGGGTCTCGATCGCGCTGATCCGTCCAGATCCAGTGTCGGTCGGCAACCCGACCGGATGCGATGCAACACTCAATTCCGGCTCCTAGGGTCGCAATCTGATCCGAAAGCATTTACGGTCAAGACCGTAAATACCGCGAGCGCTCTCTGTCAACGGAAGGCGGCACCCCCGATGCGGCTGGGTCTCTATCTGAACCTCTACGGCACCACCGACGAGCGGCCGTCGCTCGAGGACGCGGTCGAGCAGGCGCGGCTGGCCGAGCAGGCCGGTTTGGAGTGGATCGTGCTCGGCGAGCGGCACCTGCACCGGCCCGGGTACCACGAGATCCTCACTTCGCTGACCTGGCTCGCCGCCCGGACCGAGCGGATCGGCATCGCCACCGCCGGCATCGTCGCGCCGCTGTACGACCCCGTCGTACTGGCCGAGACGCTTGCGCACATCGACGTACTGTCGGGCGGGCGGCTGACCGCGGGCTTCGTGCTCGGCTACCGGCCGGAGGAGTTCGCCCTGTACGGCGTGACGCAGGCCGAGCGGGTCGCACGGTTCGAGGAGTGCCTGACGATCCTGACCCGGTTGTGGACCGAGGACGAGATCACGTACGACGGCAAGTTCACCAGCATCCGGGAGGCGTTCCTGTCGCCGCGCCCGGTCCAGACCCCGCGCCCGAAGTTGTGGAACGGCGGCCGGGTGTCCGCGATGCTCGAGCGCACCGCGCGGATGTGCGACGGCTGGACGACGTCGTTCAACGAACTCGACTCCGACCTCCCGGCCAAGATCGCCGAGTACCACTCCTACCCGCGCGGCGAGGGCACGCTCGGCGCCGAGGTGATCCTCTGCCGGGAGGGCTTCTGCGGGCCGACGTCGCAGGACGCGCGGCAGGCTCTCGAAGAGCCGCTGCGCGACCTGTACGACGCCTACACCGGCTGGAAACGTACGTCGGCGGACGCGAGCCGCTACACCCAGGGCTGGGACGACATCACCGCCCGCAGCGTGATCGGCTCGCCCGCCGAGTGCAGTGAGCGGCTGGCACACTACGAGGAGATGGGCGCCGACGGCATCGTCCTCCGCATCCAACCGCCTGGCATGCCCCAATCAGACGCCCTCAAAGCCATCGAATCCTTCGGCGAACTGCTGTAGGTCCGGTCGCCCGCGTGCTTCCGGGCTGCCGGCTTGCGGGGCGGCCTTACCTGCCGGATCGTCGTAGCCTGAGGGATCGGGAGAGGGTGGGTCCACCTGGAGGGGGTCGCGATGTCGGAGCCGGAGGACAACCTCGGATCGCACCGGCGGCCGGCGGAGGTCGAGGTTCCCGAGTGGCCGAGTCGTTGGGTCGGATGGATCCTGTTCGCCGGCGTGATGATGATCGTGCTGGGGATGATCCACGCGTTTCAGGGGTTCATGGCGCTGTTCGACAACACGTACTTCCTGGTGCGGACACGAAGCCTCGCGATCCACCTCGACTACACGGTCTGGGGCTGGATCCATCTGGTCGTCGCGTTGTTGGTGCTCGGGTCCGGGATCGCGCTGCTCAACGGCCGCCTGTGGGGGCGGATCGTCGGGGTGGTGGTCGCGGTGCTGAGCATCCTGGTGAACATCGCGTTCCTCGCGGCGTACCCGATCTGGTCGACGATCACGATCGCCCTCGACGTCGTGGTCATCTGGGCCCTCACCGTCCACGGCGACGAGATGCGCGTCATGCTCGAGCGCAGGTCCGCAGGCGGCACACCACGGTGATCGCGGCCACGCCCGCCCGCCACGGAATAGAGACTTGAGCTGGAGTGCACTCCAGCACCTAGCGTCGGGGGAATGGACTACAGAAATCTCGGAGCCACAGGGCTCAAGGTCAGCGAACTGTGTCTGGGCGCGATGATGTTCGGCGCCCGGACGGACGAGAGCGACAGCCGGAAGATCCTGCAGGTGTTCACCGATGCGGGCGGCACGTTCATCGACACCGCCAACATATACGGCGACGGCGCGTCGGAGGAGGTTCTTGGACGGTGGCTGAAGACGCAGCGGCGTGCGGACTACGTCATCGCGACCAAGGTCTGGGGGCCCGCCGGACCACGGCCGACTGATCGGGGCCTGTCCCGCAAGCACATTCTCGATGCTGTTGACGCCAGCCTGCGGCGACTGGGTACTGACTACATCGACCTCTACCAGCTCCATCTTTGGGACGACAGCACTCCGCTCACCGAGAGCTTGTCGACCCTCGACGGTCTCGTGCGGTCCGGCAAGGTCCGCTACATCGGGGTCAGCAACTTCCGCGGCTGGCAACTGCAGAAGGCCGTCGACCTGTGCACCCAGCATGGCTGGGAGCCGCTCGCCAGCCTCCAGCCGCTCTACACGTTGCTCGATCGCTCTCCTGAGTGGGAACTGCTCCCGGTCTGCCGGAACGAGGGCCTCGGCGTCATCACCTGGTCCCCTCTGCGCTCGGGGTGGTTGTCGGGCGCGTTCCAGCGCGGCATGACCGCGCCGCCCGCGGACAGCAAAGTCTCCACTCCCGGGACGCACTCCTGGGACCGCTATGGCAACGAGCACACCTGGCACGTGATCGACGAACTGACGGCGGTCGCGGCGGAGGCCGGCCGTACCCTCCCGCAGGTCGCAGTCCGCTGGCTGATGCAGCGCCCGGGCGTCACCGCACCGATCATCGGTCCGCGTACGCCGGCGTACCTCGACGATCTCCTCGGTGCCACGGATTTCTCGCTGGCCCCGGAGCAGATGGAACGCCTCGATGTCGCGAGTCGGCCGGAGTCTGTTCCGTACCCCTACTTCTTCGACTGAGATTCGTCGGCGCGCGTGCTTGGGCGGCCTCAGGCTTTGAGGCCGCTCATGGCAATGCTGTCGGTGAGATAGCGCTGTAGCAGGCCGAACACCAGCAGGCTCGGTACGACGGTGATGGTGGCGCCGGCCATGATCTGGTTGATCGGGACTGCCTGGGTCTGCAGCGTGGCCAGGCCGACGGTGAGGGTCTGCATCGTGCCGGACTGGCCGATCACGAGCGGCCAGAGGAAGTCGTTCCAGTGCCACAGGAACACGAAGATCCCGAGGGTCGCGAGCACCGGGCGGATCAGTGGCAGCACGATCATCGTGAAGATCCGCCACTCCGGGGCGCCGTCGATCTCGGCGGCTTCGAACAGCTCGTCCGGCAACTGGCTGATGAACTGCCGCATCAGGAACACGGCCTGCGAGTTCGCCAGCGTGGGCACGATCAGGCCCCAGTAGCTGTCCACCCAGTCGAGCCGCGAGACCAGGATGTACGACGGGATCAGTGTCGCCTGGAACGGGACCATCAGCGTGGCCAGGAAGGCCCAGAACAGGATCTCCCGGCCGGGGAACTTCTTCTTCGCGAACGCGTAGCCGGCCATCGAGGCGAACAGCAGCACGCAGAAGACGGAGACCAGCGAGTACAGCAGTGAGTTGACCGTCCAGCGTGGGATATCGGAGCTGGACAAGACCTTGGAGAAGTTCTCGAAGGTCCAGTGCGCCGGGTTGAGCGCGTCCGGGAAGGTCTGGCCGCTCGGGGGCGCGAACGCGACCAGAACCATCGCCGCGAACGGAACGATCGTGACGATCGCGGTCAGCGCCAGCAAGGTCGGCAGAGTCAGGCGGGCGACCTGCCGACGCGCGGCGGTCGGAGCCTCGGTCAGCTCGCGCACCGGCGGTCGGTCGAGCACGTTGACCATCAGTCGTCCCTCCCGACGAGCCGGCGCTGCACGAGCGAGACGATCAGCACGATCAGGAACAGCACCAGACCGATCGCGCTGGCATACCCGAAGTCGAAGTACTTGAAGCCGCTGTCGTAGAGCAGGTAGACGAGCGAGTAGCTGGAGCGGACCGGGCCGCCGCCGGTCATCACGTACATCGCGTCGAAGACCTGGAACGCGCCGATGGTCTCGATCACCAGCACGAAGAACAGCACCGGTCGCAGCTGCGGCAGCGTGACGTAGCGGAACCGCTGCCAGGTGCCGGCGCCGTCGATCATCGCGGCCTCCAGGTACGACTTCGGCACCGCCTGCAGCCCGGCGAGCAGGATCAGCATCGAGTAGCCGAAGCCCTTCCAGGCCGACGTGACCGCGATCGACGGCAGTACCGAGCCGGACTGGCCGAGGAAGTCGACCGGGCCGATGCTCACCAGCCCGAGTACGCCGTTCAGCAGGCCGTCCTGGGCGTCGTAGATCCACTTCCAGATCACCGCGGCCAGCACGATGCTGGTCACGTACGGCAGGAAGAAGACGCCACGGAAGAAGCCGCGCTTCCAGACCACCTGATGCAGCAGTACGGCGGTGCCGAGCGAGAGCAGCACGGTCAGCGGAACGAAGATCACCGTGTAGGTGATCGTCACCACCAGCGCCTCATGGAACACGTGGTCCGAGAACAGCCGCGTGTAGTTGTCAAAGGCAATGAAATCCCACTTGCCGCTGATCCGGTAGTCGGTGAGCGACAGCAGCAGGGCGCCGATCGTCGGCAGGAACCGGAACAGCAGGAACAGCACGAGCATCGGGGCGACGAACAGCAACCCGATCCACGGCCTGCGCCCGGGTCCACCGCGTGAGCGGGACGTCCGTGCCGACCGGCCGGCCGCGGGTCCCGCCCGACCCGCGGCCGACGCTGTCGGCAGAGTGTTCGTCAACGTTGCCTCGAGAGCAGGTCGTTGGCCTGCTTGGCGGCGTCGTCCAGCGCCTGCTGCGGCTGCTTCTTGCCGGTCAGCACGGCCTGGATCTCCGTGCTCAGCATCGACATCACCTGGCGCGCCGACGGGTTCGCCTCACCCGGTACGGCGTACTGCAACGCGTCCTTGAACTTCGCGGCGTTCGGGTCCGTCGACTCGTACTTCCCGTCCTTGCGCGGCGAGTAGTAGCCGGACGCCTTGCTGAGCGCGTCAAGCTGGGCCGGCTGAATCATGAACGACAGGAACTTCTTCGCGGCGTCGGGGTTGCCGGTCGCGGCGTTCATCACGAGACCGCCCGGGATCCCGTACCCGACCTGCTTCTTGTCGGTCAGCGGCGCGCCGATCTCGACGTTGGCCGCACCCCACGTCTTGCCGACCGTGGCGGCGTCCGCCGGGACGCTGGTATAAGCAATCGCGACCTGCCCCTTGCCGAGCGCCGAGTCGGCGATCGTGTTCACGCTGCTCAGCGCGGTCTTCGAGATCGCGCCGTCGTCCCACAGGCCCTTCAGGAAGGTCAGGGCCTCCAGACCCGGGGCCTGGTTGAACGCCACGCTCTTGCCGTCGTCGGCGAACACCTTGCCGCCGGCCTGCCACAGCAGCGGGTAGAAGCTGAGGTTCAGCGTCGCCTCCGGCGAGGCCGAGTAGTCCAGCGTGGAGAACCCGGCGGCCTTGATCTTGGGAGCCGCCGCCTTGATCTCGTCCCAGGTCTCCGGCGGCGTGCTGATCCCGGCCTTGGTCAGGATCGTCTTGTTGTACATCGTCGTCGTGACGGTGTGGTAGATCGGTGCGCCGTACGCCTTGCCGTCGACGGTCAGACCTGGGACCGCGGCCGGCAGGAAGGTGTCCTTCTCCGGCTCGACCACGTCGTCGATCGGCTCCAGCGAGCCGCTCTTCACGTACTGCGGAATCTGGTCCGGGATCATCAACAGCACGTCCGGACCCTTCTTGCCCGAGAATGCGGCGGCGAGCTTCTCCTCGCGGTTCGCCCACGGCTGCATCTCGATCTTCAGGTCGATGCCGGAGTTGGCGGCCTCGAAGTCGGTCTCGACCTTCTTCCAGTAGGCGTCGCTCGTCGCCTGGTCGGCGATCACCGGGTACATCCAAAGCGTGACGCTCTTCTTCTCCGACGAGGAGCCCGAGTCGTCGTTGCCGCAGGAACTGAGCGCGGCGGCGAGTACGAGCGCCATGAGTGGTGCCGCGATGCGGCGAACGGTCGAAATCATCACTCCCCCAGGGTGTCCGGAAGTCAGGGCCGGAAAGGTTGGTGACCTAATAACGGTCAGGACCGAAAGTAGCCGGGTCGAATTTCGGCTGTCAACGGCTGATATCAACTCGGAACAGCTCGGAGCCGTTGGTGAGCAGGAGTTGGTGATCGCCCCGGACCCCGAGCCGCCGGTGCGCGTGCTCGAGGAACAGCGTCGGGGTCTGCTTCTTCCCCGGCGCGATTCGGTAGATCTTGTTCAGGTCGATGCTCACGTACACCGCGTCCGGGGTCGCGACGATGTCGCCGCTGGAGTTGGTGGTCCCGAGCACGAAGGATGTGAGCACCTTGCCGGAGTGTGGATCGACGGCGAAGACGGTCTTGCCGGCCACGCCCCAGAGCAGCCCGTCCGGGCCGAACGTCACGGAGGATACCGTGACCGCGCCGGGCACGGGGACGGTTTCCCACAGCTTCTTGGACTTGGCCACGTCCCAGGCGAACACGGTGCCCGCGTCCCGGGTCGGCGGCGTGGTGGAGAGTCCGCCGACGATCGACGTACCGCCGTAGACGATGCCCTGGCGGGCGGTCAGGCCGAAGACGCACTCGTCCTGCACCACGTTGCGATACTTCTGCGCCGTGTTCGTCTTCGGGTCGTAGATGACCAGTGCGCCGCCGAGCCGGTCGCCGTCGGGGACGGTGCCGACCGCGATCTTTCCGTTCACCTCGGCCAGGGCGCGGGCCCGGGTCTGCAGGAGGTCCGGCTTGAGGTTGAGCAGCTGCGTGGGGTTGTCCGGCGTGCCGGGCGGTCCGGGGGAGTACTCCGGGCTGCTCCAGGGCTGGGTCTGGTCGTAGGCGTAGAGCCGGGCCTCGGGGTAGGCGCCGATCCACAGCTTGCCGTCGGAGCCTTCCATCAGCGCCTCGACCTGCGAGAACCGGTTGAAGGTGGCCGCGCCGGTGGACGGGTCGACCACGGACACGCCGCCGTTGAGGAAGCCGCCGGCGTAGATCTTGTCGTTGCCTCCGGCCACGGACAGGATCTCGATCGGCTCCCGGCGTACCTGGGTCTGGAAGATCTCGGACTTGCCGGTCTGCGGGTTGTAGCGGAACTCCTCGCCGCGCCAGAGCGTGCCGACCACGCTCGTGCCCGGGTAGTCGGGCAGGCCGAGGTCCGCGTACCCGATCGAGCGGGCGTTCTGGATCCGGCCGGTGAAGGTCAGGCCGGTCCCGGTCAGCGTCTTGGTGGCCGGGTCGTACTTCTTCAGTTCGCTGTTCTGGATCAGGTACAACGAGCCGTCCGCGCCGATCGGCGAGATGTCCAGGCCGTGCGCGTTCGGGATCTCGTCGACCCAGGTCCGGCTCGCGATGCCCCAGACGTACAGCGGGCCGGGGAACGCGGTGCTGATCCGGGCGTAGACCCGGCCGCCGCGGGCGTTCAGGTCGTAGACGACCTTGTCGGCCGGGTCGCCGAGCCCGGGTGGCGAGGGCAGTTCGGTGATCGTGCCGGTCGTGGCGTCGACCTCCATGATGTGCGCGTCTGGCATCGTGCCGGCGTAGATCTTGCCATTGGCATAGTCGATGCTCTTGACGTACGTCTGGCCGGTGAGGACCGTGCCGTAGTCGCGGACGGCGCCGGTCTTGTCGTCGTACCGGAACACCTTGCCGTTCGGGAACGTGCCGCCGTACACGTTGCCCTGGTCATCGGTCGTGATGCGCCAGATGAACGTCTCACTCGCGATCGGCCGGCCGAGGTCCTCGACCGTGCCACCGGGGCGCAGACGGTAGAGGTGGCCGTTGTTGTAGGTGCCGGCGTAGATCGTGCCGTCCGGGGTCGCGGCGACCGCGTAGCTGCCGTCGGCGCCGGGCAGGGCGGCGGACAGCAGGCTGGCGCCGGTGGCCGGGTCGATGGCGTTCAGGTACGCCGGGCTGCCGGTCGACACGTTCCAGATCGCGGTCTTGCCGTTCGGGCCGGGCGCGACGGTGCCACCGATCAGGAGTACGTCGGACAGCGGGGTGCCGAGTGAGACGAGCGTGCCCACCGGTGGATTGTGCCCGGCCTGGGCAGGAATAGTCGGAGTGGTGACGAGAACGGCGGCGAGTGCCACCGCGACGAGGGAGCGGACTGGTCGCATGCGAGTGCCTCCGGGGTGCCGTATTTACGGTCCTGTCCGAAAGTGAATCCCTCCCGGCGCGACGAAGTCAACCACTCAGCCGGATTTGCCGGTACTGGCAGGACGAGCCCGGTTACGGCCTCGGCCGTTACGTCGCGGGGAGCCGGGTGAGCAGGTTCTCGAGCATCTCCCGGGTGGCCGCGAAGTAGCTGTTCTCGCGGTGGAGGGCCCGGTGGAACGCGGCCAGCTCGGCTGCCGAGATCGTGTTCGAGAACGTGCTGATCTCGGTCAGATCGAGCCGCCGGTTGAACAGGTGCACGGTGTCCCGCCACCGGTGCAGCAGGCCGACCAGCTCGGCGTCGCGATGCAGCCCGAGCGCCCCCGAGACCAGCGCGAGGTCGACCGCGGACACGACCAGCCGTGGGTACACCTGCCGCGTGGTCGGCGTGTTCGGCGAGAACCGCTCGTCGCTGAGCAGCCGGGTGTTCTCCCGCAGCTCGTCCGCGACCGCGCGCAGCACCTCGGTACGGCGTTCCGCCTCGGCCGTCAGCCGCTCGACGAAGATGCCGGTCAGCCCGGCGACCAGGGTGAGCGAGTTGACCGCCGGCTCCCACCGCGAGTTGCCCGGCGAGATGAACCAGACCACGCCCAGCACGAACGCCAGGGCGAGCAGGCCGTAGCTGACCGCGGTGACGATCATCCGCCGGTTCGCCACCCACCGCGAGTCCACCGGCGGCAACACCAGCCGCAGCCGTCGGAGCCGGGCCAGAACCCGCCGCCGCTCTCTCGGTAGGCCGGGGTCGGGCGCGCCGGCTGAGGTCATGTCGACCAGATGTCGTCGGCGAGGGTGGTGGCGGTCGTGACCTCGGCGGTGCCTGGAGCGAGCAGCAGCAGGTCGAGGCCGAACGGGCTCGGGCGGCGGGTGTAGCGGAAGCCGGAGTGGGCGTGCTCGATCGGGGTCAGGTCGCAGGCGGCGGTGAGCTTCTTCAGCCGCTCGGTGGAGAACTTGCGGGTGGTGTAGAGCAGGATCGTGTCCTCCGGCTCGAGCACCACCTCGGTGTGATCGGGCAGGCCCATCACGATCGGCCGGCCGGTGTTGTTCTGCCAGACGATCTTCACCCGCAGGGCGTCGTCGGTCTCGACCTCGCCACGGAAGTCGATCCGGTCGTTGTCGATCGTCAGGTCGGTGTTGTAGCGCAGTGCGCTGGTGACGAACTCCGCGAACGCCCGGGTCTGGTGGTACTCGTCCGCTGCTGCGTTCGCGGCGTCGGCGTCCAGGCTGCTGGTGGTCGCCACCTCGAGGAGCAGCCGGTCCTGCGGACGCAGCACCCGGGTCAGCGTACTGAGCAGCTCCTCGTCGCTCTCGAAGTTGGCCAGCGTGTTGCCGGTCAAGGTGAACAGGATCGGATCGTCGCCGATCAACCGGGCCAGCAGCTGGGCGAGCTCGTCCATGTTGTCGGCGATGGAGAAGTCCAGCTGCACCGGCAGCACCTGCGACATCGGGAACCGGGCGCCGCGGACCGGCTCCAGCGTGCCCATCCGCAGCATCTCCGAGCTCATGTCGACCGGGATGTAGTACATCTCCGGGTGGTGCCGGCGCATGTCGCCGAGGATCGTGCGGTCCTTCACGCCGGTGCCGACGCCGAGGCTGACCAGGTGGAAGCCGCCGTTCTCGACGTGCGGCAGAACCTTGCGCCAGTGCCGCAGGAACGACTCCGCGCCGACCTTCATGACCAGGTAGAACGGGTCGTTGGTGGCGTTCGCCCAGGCGATCGTCGGGCCGATGCCCCAGTACGAGAAACCCGAGGTGATCTGCTTGCCGTCGCCGGTCTTCGAGAACGGTCCGCGCAGATCGCCGGTCAGGGTGGCGAGCTTGTCGGTCTGGTCCTCGCCGACGAGCAGCAGCGACCAGGCGAAATCGTCGTCGGCGAGCGCCTGCTCGAGCCTGCGGATCACGGGAACCGGCTCTGTCACATCTCCACCCCTCACACGATGAGACGACAGGTTACCGGTTGCCGACTCCCGGTGCAGTCCGGAAACCCGGGTCCGGCGGCCGGTCAGACGGGGGTGACGGTGTCGGCCTCGCGGCCCTTCGGCCCGTCGACGATCTGGAAGTCGACCTGCTGGCCGTCCTCCAGGGTCTTGTAACCGTCGGAGACGATCTTGCTCCAGTGGACGAACACATCGTCCTGGCCGTCGACGGCGAGGAAGCCGTAGCCCTTGTCGGCGTTGAACCACTTCACGGTGCCGCGCACCATCGAAACTCCTTGACCACGGGGCCCGCTTCACCCGGACCCCTCGGGTACTCGCCGCCGGCAGACGCCGGCAGACAGTCCACAAGCCTAGCCGAGGGCCCGGATCCGACCGGTCCGGAGGTTGCCGGCGACAAGATGCCGCTGGCAACTACGCGCCGGCCGCCGGAGTCAGCCGCGGTGCGACGCGGCCAGGCCGATGACGCCGGCAGTGACCAGCAGGAGGGCGCCGGTGACGCCGAGGTCGTCGGTCTGCAGGACGCCGCTGTCGTGCAGCATCCAGATGGTCGCGGCGCCGCTGAGGATGGTCCCCGTCACGACGCCCGGAACATCCGGCTTCGTCTTGCGTCGAGGCTGTTTCATCCGCGCTCCACTGTGATGCTGCCGAGCTTCAGGTGCAGGTCGAGGGTGACCGTCGACGGGCCGGGCTTGCCGTCCGCGCCCAGGTCGTCCAACGTCAGTTGGACATTGTTCCCGTCCTTGCTCTGGTTGTTCAGCCCGACCAGCTCACCCAGGTCGGCCGACATCTGGCCCTCGACGTCCACGTTCTGCGGGACCTTGACGACGACCTCGCCGGCCCCGCCGTGCACGTCCACTCTGGCACCTGGTGCGAACGTCGCCTTGGTCAGGTCCAGGGTGACCGACCCGGCGTCGAAGTTGTGCACCGAGTTGGTCGCGGTGATCGTCGACCCGGCCGGCGCGACGTAGTTCACGTCGGCGAAGTCCCGCGGCACGTTCGGGAACACGGTGCTCACCAAGGCACCGATCGCGAGCAGGATGCCCAGCGGCAGCAGAGCCAGCGTGCGGCCGACGAATCCACCGAGCAGCATGCCCGCGCCGAGCGTGGCCACGCCGATGACCAGCATGGTCGCCGTCGGGGCTCCCGCGAGCGCGGCGATCCCGATCGCGATCCCGGTCAGTACGACGATGATCGACTTGATCCCGCGGACACCCTTCGCCGGCGGCTCGGCGGTCCTCGTCTGCGTCGGCGGTGCGGTCGGCGGCTCGTCGACGTACAGGCCGAGGGGGTCGTCCTCGGTCCACGCAGCCTGGACCGGTTCGACGGTGCGGTCCTGGGGTCTCTGCGTGGCCGAGGACGACAGGCCCGCCGGGGGAGCTGACGGGCCGGTCTGAGGAGGCATGTACGCCGATGCGGCCGGCTGCTGACCAGCCGGGGAGGCGCCGGTCGACGGTGTGGTGTCCTGCGGGCGGCCGGTCCAGTTCGTCCCGGGAGCGGTCCAGGTGGTGCCCGGACCGTTCCCCTGGCCGCGGCGGCGCTCGCCCTTGCGATGCTTGGCGGCCAGCCAGATCACGGCGAGCACGATCAGCGGGCCGGGGACGAACCGGCCGACGTTGAACGACGACATCATCGCGATGGCGACGAACACACAGACGCCGATCACGATCGGCCACAGCCACGGGTGGTCGGGCCGGACCCGGTCGCCGAGCAGACCCTGCGCCGCCGAGCGTTCGCTGCCCTCGTCGGGCATCAGCACCCAGGCGGCGATGTAGAAGATGACCCCGGGACCGCTGATGATGAGGACCGCCATCACCACGCGGACCAGGACCGGGTCGATGTTCAGCGCGCGGCCGATACCGCCGCAGACGCCGGCCACCCACCGGTCCGACCGGCTCCGCTGCCAGCTCTGCACGTTCTGCAGGCGGCTGCGGTCGAACCCACCGGGTTCATTCTGGTTCTGCTCCATGTCATCGATACTGGCGCGTTCGGCGGCCTGATCACATCGGGGATGCCCCCTGAGCACCCCGGAGTCCTCGGGCCTGGCGGGTGCCACGAGGCCCTCGGCTCGGGGTTCTCCCCGAGGGGACCCTGACAACGCCGGACGGGTGCTGAGGAGACAGCCGGGGACAAGCCTGCTGGTGTCGGCCCTCGCGGCGTGTGACGATCGTTGTGATGAGCCAGCCAGCAGCCGCGCCTCCGGGCGGGACCTCCGCGAACGGAGGCCCACCCGCGACGCCGCCTGGGCAGGGCACCTCTGACGGGAGCCCGTGGCAGTACAAGGGGTGGGGTCCGCAAGGACCCGGTCAGTACCAAGGCCCGTACGCCGCGTACGCCGCCCGCCAGGCCGCAGCCGGCGCTCAGACCGCGGGACAAGGTGCCGGTGGTCAGGCTTTCGGCGGCCAATCCGGACAGGGATCCGCCGGGCAACCTGGGCAGCCGCGGCAGCCGTCCGAGGCGCCACCGGTCCGCCGGGCGTACCGCCGTACCGAGGGACGGGTCATCGCAGGTGTGGCCGGCGGGGTCGCGGATCACCTGGGTGTGTCCGACACCGTCGTCCGGCTGGTGCTGATCGCGACCACGGTGTTCGGTGGGTTCGGCGTACTGATCTATGCGGCGTTGTGGTTCCTGATGCCGCTCGCGCCGGCGACCGTGCCGGCCGCGCCGGGGCTGGCCGCGCACACCCGGAGCGGGATGCGCTCCGACGAGCCGCCGCCGGTGACCGAGGCCAAGGCACGGAAGCGGGAGAAGAGCCGCGGCCAGGTGACCGCCCTGGTGGCCATCGGCGTCGGCCTGTGCCTCCTCCTGCAGGTCGCCGGGCTCGGGATCGCCGGGAAGTTGTTCTGGCCGCTGGTGTTCGCCGGCGCCGGTCTGGCACTGATCTGGCGGCAGGCCGACGAGAGCCAGAAGGCCCAGTGGGCCCGGGACGTGCGCGTCCCGATCCTCGGTGTCGTGCTCGGCAAGGGCGGCTGGAAGTCGCTGATCCGGATCGCCGTCGGCCTGATCCTGATCGGCACCGCGATCACCGTGTTCCTGGTGCAGAACGGCCGGCTCTCGATGGTCGGCGACGTACTGGTCGCACTGCTGCTGGCCGTGATCGGGATCGGTGTCATCGCGGGGCCGTGGGTGCACCGGCTGACCCGCGACCTGAACACGGAGCGTGCCGAGCGGGTCCGGTCGCAGGAGCGCGCCGACATGGCCGCCCATCTGCACGACTCGGTGCTGCAGACGCTGGCCCTGATCCAGAAGCAGGCCGACGACCCGCGCGCCGTGGCCCGGCTGGCGCGGTCGCAGGAGCGTGAACTGCGGTCCTGGCTGTACGACGAGGACGACGACACCGACCAGACACTCGCCGGCGCCGCCAAGCGGGCCGCTGCCGAGGTCGAGGACTCGCACGGCGTACCGGTCGAGGTGGTCACGGTCGGCGACTGCGACCTGACCGAAGGACTGTCGGCGATGGTCCGGGCCGCGCGGGAGTCGATGGTGAACGCGGCCAAGCACTCGGGTGCGGCGAAGATCGACGTGTTCGTCGAGGTGGACGGCGACCGGGCCGAGATGTTCGTCCGGGACCGGGGCAAGGGCTTCGAGGTCGACGAGGTGCCCGACGATCGGCTCGGACTGCGGCACAGTGTGATGGGCAGGATGGAACGGCACGGCGGCCGCGCAACGGTGCGGTCCGATCCGGAGACAGGGACCGAAGTGCGACTGGAGATGGACAGATGAGCAGCAGGCGCGTTGTCGTCGTCGACGATCACGACATGTTCCGGGCCGGGGTACGCAGCGAGATCGGCGCGTCGGTCGACATCGTCGGGGAGGGATCAGACGTCGACACCGCGGTGAAGGCGATCGTGGGCACCGAGCCCGACGTCGTACTGCTGGATGTGCACCTGCCCGGCGGCGGTGGCATCGAGGTGATGAAGCAGGTGCACCAGCGGCACCCGGACATCAAGTTCCTGGCGCTGTCGGTGTCGGACGCGGCCGAGGACGTGATCGGCGTGATCCGGGCCGGCGCGCGTGGCTATGTGACGAAGAACATCAGCGGCACCGAGCTCGTCGACGCGATCAATCGCGTGGCCGACGGTGACGCGGTGTTCTCACCGCGGCTGGCCGGCTTCGTCCTCGACGCCTTCTCCGGCGCGATCGACATCGCCTCCGTCGACGAGGACCTCGACCGCCTCTCCCAGCGCGAGCGCGAGGTCCTGCGCCTGATCGCCCGCGGCTACGCCTACAAGGAGGTCGCCCGCGAGCTCTTCATCTCGGTGAAGACAGTCGAGACCCACGTCTCCTCGGTGCTGCGCAAACTGCAGCTCTCCAACCGCCACGAACTGACCCGGTGGGCCACCGACCGCCGCCTGGTCTGACCGACGTCGGGGGCGGGAGTGGGGCGGGTCAGCGGTTCGCCGAAGTGTAGGGCAGGAGCGCCATCTCGCGGGCGTTCTTGATCGCGCGGGCGATCTGCTTCTGCTGCTGCACCGACAGCCCCGTCACCCGGCGGGACCGGATCTTGCCGCGGTCGGAGATGAACTTCCGCAGCAGCGCGGTGTCCTTGTAGTCGATGTAGGTGATGCCGTCGCGATCGAGCGGATTCTGCTTCGGCTTGCGCTTGCCGGTCGGGGCCGGGCGACGAGGCATGGGGCACCTCTCCTTTGTTGAATGTCGTTTTCATTTAGCATAACGCAAGGGCTCGCCGGTGGCGGGTTCCGGACAGGGCGTGGATTCGCCACCCCGGCCGAGGCGGTACCGGCTTGGTCGCTGTTATACCGTCGACTGCTATGGAGCGGAATCTCACAGCCGAACAGCTCGCGCTCTTCGAGAAGGAGTTCGCGTCGAACCCGCAGTACCGGGTGATGCAGAACGCCGTCACGCAGACGCCGGTCAACGCCATCGCCCTGGACCGACAGGTGGTCACCTCGATCGACCACTCGGTATCCCACCTGCTGGATGACTGGAAGGTGACGAACCAGAAGAAGAGCGGCCGTTGCTGGCTGTTCGCCGGGCTCAACCTGCTGCGCGCCGGCGCGGCCGCGAAGCTCGGGGTCAAGGACTTCGAGTTCTCCCAGAACTACGTGCTGTTCTGGGACAAGTTCGAGCGGGCCAACTTCTTCCTCGAGGCGATCATCGACACCGCGGACCGCGACGCCGACGACCGGACGGTGGCGCACCTGCTGTCCGACCCGATCGGTGACGGCGGCCAGTGGAACATGTTCATCGCGGTCGTCCGCAAGCACGGCCTGGTGCCGAAGACGGCGATGCCGGAGACCGAGAGCTCGTCCTCGACCGGGCAGATGAACGACATCCTGCGCAAGGTGCTCCGGCAGGGAGCTCGCGACCTCCGGGCACTGGACGGCGCGGAGGCGCGGCGCGATCGCAAGCAGGAGATCCTGACCACCGTGCATCGGGTGCTCAGCATCCACCTCGGCACGCCGCCGCAGAAGTTCCTGTGGCAGTGGAAGGACAGCGACAAGGGCTTCCACCGCGACGGCTGGACCACGCCGGCCGAGTTCGCCGCGGCGTACGTGCAGCTCCCGGTCGAGGAGTACGTCTGCCTGGTGCACGACCCGCGCAAGACCAGCCCGGTCGGCCGGACCTTCACCGTCGACTACCTCGGCAACGTCATCGACGCCCCGCCGGTGGTGTACCTGAACGTCGACATCGACCTGATGAAGCGGCTCACCCAGGACGCGATCGTCGGCGGCGAGCCGGTCTGGTTCGGCTGCGACGTCGGAAAGCAGATGAACGCCGACCTCGGCTACTGGGACGCCAAGCTCTACGACTACGGCTCGGTCTACGACACCGAGTTCAGCCTGAACAAGGCCGAGCGGTTGGTGCACCACGAGACCCTGATGACGCACGCGATGCTGTTGACCGGCGTCGACGTGGTCGACGGCGAGCCGCGGCGCTGGCGGGTGGAGAACAGCTGGGGTGACGAGAAGGCGGACAGCGGCTTCTGGACCATGAACGACTCGTGGTTCGGCGAGCACGTCTTCGAGATCGCCGTCCGGCGGTCCGCCCTGCCGGCCGAGTTGCAGGCGCGACTCGACGACGAGCCGATCGTGCTCCCGGCCTGGGACCCGATGGGCGCGCTGGCCGACTAGAGGATCAACCGCAACGCCTCGTCCGGACGCTCGAGGGTCGGCAGGTGGCCGGCCCACGGGAGGTCGATCCGCTCGACGTCCGGCAGGCGTTCGGCGAGGTACGTCGCACAGTTCGCGAAGAACTGGAAGTCATGCGCGCCCGTGATCAATCGCACGGGCGCGCTGATCTTCTCCGGCTCGACGGCGTACTCCTCGTTCTCCACGTCGTCGCCTGCGGCCAGCTGGAGTTCGTAGGCCCGCTTCTGCATGGTCCGGAGCAGCTCACGCGCGTCGTCATCCGCGTCCGGCCCGATCCAGCTCCGCACCATCAGGTCGGTCGCGCCGTCGATATCGGCGGCCTCGATCAGCTTGTTCTCCTCGGCCCAGACCGCGCGCAGGTCCTCGGTCGGCTCGACGTTGTCGGTCGGCGCGCAGATCAGCACCAGCCGGCTGAACCGCTCCGGCGCCCGGCTGGCCATCTGCTGCACGACGTACCCGCCGAACGACGCTCCCACGGCCTGCACCGAGTCGACGCCCAACTCGTCGAGCAGCGCGAGCACATCACCTGCATCCGAGTACTTGGCGCCGGCCTCCAACGGGGTCTCGCCGTACCCTCGCAGATCGACCGTGATCACCCGGTGGTCCTGCCGCAGCTCCGCCACCTGCCGAGCCCACATCCGCGCATCCGCCACCCCGGCATGCACCAGCAACACCGCCGGCCCGTCACCAACCACCGCATGAGAAATCGTCATGCACGCACCCTCGCTGGTCCGGCGTACGTGTGCAAATGGGATTAGGGCAGGCGGATGACGGTGAAGGCCTCGGCGTAGTGGTTCGGGGGGAGGCCGGCGCTGGCGGCGGTCTGGGCGGACCAGGTGCGCATGTGGCCGGGGAGGGTGGCGGGGTCGCGGTGCTGGCTGGTGTGGGACATCAGGGCGGCGACCTTCTGGTCGAAGGTGTCGGTGATGTCGACGTAGTGGTTGCGCTCGGGGTGCCCGAACATCCAGAGCTCGTCGACGTCCCAGGCCTCCTCGGTGAGCTCGGGGAAGGCGTACGGGTTCCCGGCTGCCGGGTAGAACGCGCGTACGGTCGCCTCCGCGGTCGCGAGGTGGTCGGGGTGGGACACCGGGAGCCGGGCCCACCAACGCTCCGGTGACTGGGTCAGCAGCCGCTGCGGCCGGACCTGGCGGATCAGCCGGCTGATATCGCGGACCAGGTCGTCCGTCGGCTCGACCGATCCATCGGCGTACCCGAGGAAGTGCAGGTCGGTGACGCCGACGTGCCTGGCGGCTGTGGTCTGCTCGGCCCGGCGGACCGCGGGGATCTCGGCCCGGTCCCGCTCCGGCTCGAAGCCGCCCTGCTGCCCGTCGGTGACGATGCAGTAGTGCACCTCGATCCCGGCCTTGGTCCACAACGCGACCGTGCCGGCCCCGCCGAAGTCGATGTCGTCCGGGTGCGCGACCACCGCCAGCACCCGCTCGATCTCGTGGTCCGGTCGCGGATTCCCCTCAGGCACACTCACGTGACCGACACTAGCCCCTTGCCCGGCACGGCAAGCTGGTTCGTGGGAGGGATCGATGGAACTCGGCGGCGCGTGCGAACCACAAGACGTCGGGCTGGACGCCGCCCGTCTGGGTGAGGCGATCGAGCTCGTCGAGGCCCGTGGCGCGATCGCCCAACTGTGTGTCCTCCGCGACGGGCAGGTCGTGATCGACCGGAGCTTCGGCTGTCCGCCGGACGCGTTGTTCTGGCTCTTCTCCGCGAGCAAGCCGTACGTCGCGATCGTGATCCACCAGCTCGTCGAGTCCGGTCTGCTCCACCTGGACGACGCGGTGGCGGCGTACTGGCCCGAGTTCGCGGACAACGGCAAGCGGGAGATCACCGTCCGCCAGGTGCTGCGACACCGCTCCGGTCTGTCCCATGCAGGCTCGTATCTGGGTGAGGCCCGCGCGATGACCGACTGGCATCGGTCACTGCAGCGGATCGAGGAGGCCCGCCCACAGTGGCCGATCGACACGGTCGCGTACAGCCCGCTGGCCTTCGGGTTCATCCTCGGCGAGGTCGCCCAGCGCTGCAGCCGCCAACCGATCGACGAGCTGCTCTGGCGCTCAGTGCTCGAACCACTCGCCGTCACCGACACCTTCCTCGGACTCCCCGCCGACGAGTGGCCCCGGCATGTCCCGGTGCGGGCCGGCGGACCCGTCGGCCCGTTCGTCCAGTCGGTCGTGAACCGTTACAGCACGCGTGCGGCCGTCATACCCTCGGCAGGGGTCTCCACCACCGCACGGGACCTGGCCGCGCTGTACCAGGCCCTGCTGTACGGCGGAGTCGGGCCGGCCGGCCGGATCCTGCGGCCGGAGTCGATCGCGCTCGCTGTCGAGCCCAGCAGCGATGGTGAGATCGACCGGACCGCGCGGGCACCGGTCCGGTGGTCGCAGGGGTTCCAGCTCGGCGGCCCGCGGTCGGTCCCCGGAGGGACCACACCGCTCGGGACGACGAGCGGCCCGCGGACGTTCGGTCACAACGGCAGCTACTGCTGCATCGGCTGGGCCGACCCCGACCGGCGGATCGCCTACGCCTACCTCACCAACCGCGTCGGCCGCCCGCAGGCCGACCACGTCCACCACGCCGCCGTCGCCGACAAGATCCTCGCCGCCGCCGGCTGATCACGTCGGCCGGCTGCTGATCACGCGAGCGCCGCGATCGGCGCCCGCTCCACGATCACATGGTCGATGATGCCGTACTCCCGTGCCTCTTCAGCCGTCAGCACGTGGTCCCGGTCGGTGTCGTGCCGCAGTCGCTCGATCGTCTGCCCGGTGTGGCGCGCGAGGATCGACTCCACCTGCCCGCGGACCCGGACCACCTCGTCGGCCTGCAGGATCAGGTCCGGGATCGTCCCCTGCCCACGCGCGGCCGGCTGGTGCAGCACGACCCGGGCATGCGGCAGTACGGCGCGACGCCCGGCGGCGCCCCCGGCCAGCAGGACCGCACCGGCCGCGATCGCCTGACCGACGCAGAACGTCGCGACCGGCGACTGGATGTACTGCATGGTGTCGTAGATCGCGAGCATCGCGGTCATGTCGCCGCCCTCGCAGTTGATGTAGAGGTTGATCTCCTGCTCCGGCTTGTCCACCTCGAGATGCAGCAGCTGGGCGATCAACGCGTTCGCGACGCCCGCGTCGATCGCGGTACCGAGGTAGATGATGCGCTCGCTGAGCAGGTGCGAGTAGACATCCATGATCCGCTCGCCCCGCGGGTGCTGGGCGATCACGTTGGGAATCGTGTAAGAGCTCATCACGCGGCCGCCTTCGGTTGGGGCATCACTTGGTCGAACGACTCGACGATGTGGTCGATGAAGCCGTACTGACGGGCCTGTTCGGCGGTGTACCAGTGGTCGTGCAGGGAGTCCTCGTGCACGACGTCGAACGGCTGCCCGGTGTCCTCGGCGATCAGCGCCAGGACGGTGTCCCGGATGTGCCGCAGGTCGTTGGCCTGGATCTCGATCTCCACCGCGGACCCGCCGATCCCGGCCGATCCCTGGTGCATCAGGACCCTGGCGTGCCGCAGTGCGTAGCGTTTGCCCGGCGTACCGGCCGACAGGAGGAACTGCCCGGCGCTGCAGGCCAATCCGATCGCCAGCGTCGATACGTCGCACGGCACCAGCCGCATCACGTCGCGGATCGCGAGCATCGACGGCACCGAACCGCCGAGCGAGTGGATCCACAACGCGATGTCGGCGTCCGGGTCCTCGGCGGCCAGGGTCAGGATCTGGGTCGCCAGCAAGGTCCCGTTGTCGTCGTCGAGGGTTCCGTCCAGTACGACGATCCGCTGCCCGAACAACCGTTGCCGGGCCGCCTGGTTGAACAGCGGTGCTTTGTTGTCTTCTGCCATGCCCTCAACCCTGACCGGGCGGACCCGCCTCACCCCAGCTTTTCTGCTGACGGCAACTCTGCCCACAGCGGACAAGCTCCTGTGACTGGCACCTGGGCGCCTTAGCTGTCCGGGCGGAGTGCGCGGCCGAGGATGTGAGGGGCGGCTGGGTTGGGGCCGGTGGGTGGGAAGTTGAAGCGGTCGAGTGTGGTGATGGTGAAGCCGGCCGTGGTGATGGCGGCGGCGGTGTCGCGGTGCAGGTGGCAGCCGCCGGACAGCGGTGGGTAGATGGTCGCGTCGAGGACCTTCTGTACGCCGCGCAGCCGGCCGGATGTGGCGACGACGTGCTCGTAGAACCGCAGCTCGCCACCCGGTCGCAGCACCCGGAAGGCCTCGGCGAGCGCGACCGCCTGGTCCCGGACCGAGCACAACACCAGCGACGCGACCACGGCATCGACCGCGCCGTCGTCCAGCGGCAGTCGTTCCGCCGTACTGTTGACGACTTCCACCCGGACCGGCGCCGTGGTCGCGTGCCGCACGGCCCTGGCGCGTAGGTACGCCTCGGGCTCGACCGCCACCACCTCGGTCACCTCCGGCGGGTAGTGGGCGAAGTTGCCGCCGTCGCCGGCGCCGACCTCGAGCACCCGGCCGGCCAGGTCGCGCAGCAGCCGCCGCCGGTGCTCGGCCACGCCCTGCTCGTCCAGCGTCGGCCGCACTCGCGCGTACAACCGAGCGAAAACCGGGTGCGCCATGACCACCCACGATAGGGGGTGTGACGCGCGGTTCGAACCGGCGTTCGGTAACTGTCGGAGCGAACGCCTAAGGTGTTGGGTGATGACTACGCTGTTCTCGCCTGACGAGCTCCCGGTGCCGCTGGAGGAGCCCACCAAGCATCGGACCGACCCGGAATCGCTGCTGGACGGGCTCAATCCGCAGCAACGGGCCGCCGTCGTGCACGCCGGCAAGCCGCTGCTGGTGGTGGCCGGTGCGGGATCCGGCAAGACCCGGGTGCTGACCCGGCGGATCGCCTACCTGCTGGCGGCCCGCGACGCGCACCCCGGATCGATCCTCGCGATCACCTTCACCAACAAGGCCGCCGCCGAGATGCGCGAGCGCGTGGTGGAGCTGGTCGGTCCGCGGGCGAAGCTGATGTGGGTCTCCACCTTCCACTCGTCCTGCGTCCGGATCCTGCGTCGCGACATCAAGCGGTTCGGGATCAGCTCGACGTTCTCGATCTACGACGACACCGACTCACGCCGGCTGATGACGCTGGTCTGCCGCGAGCTCGACCTGGACGTGAAGCGGTACAACCCGCGGGCCGTGCTGAACTGGATCAGCACCCAGAAGAACGAGCTGATCGACCACGAGACGGCCGCGGCGAAGACCTCGAACCACCTCGAGGAGACGTACGCCGAGTGCTACCGGATCTACCAGGAGCGGCTGGCCCAGGCGAACGCGCTGGACTTCGACGACCTGCTGATGACCACGGTCAACCTGCTCCAGGCCTTCCCCGAAGTCCGTGAGTACTACCGGCGCCGCTTCCGCCACGTGCTCGTCGACGAGTACCAGGACACCAACCATGCGCAGTACTCGCTGATCCGCGAGCTCTGCGGCGAGGACGACCCGAACTACAACGGCCCGACCGCGCCGCCGGCCGAGCTGATGGTGGTCGGTGACTCCGACCAGTCGATCTACGCGTTCCGCGGTGCGACGATCCGCAACATCCTCGCCTTCGAGGAGGACTTCGCCGGCGCCGAGACGGTCCTCCTGGAGCAGAACTACCGCTCCACCCAGACCATCCTGACCGCGGCGAACGCGGTGATCAGCCGCAACGAGGGCCGGATGGCGAAGAACCTCTGGTCCGACCAGGGCCAGGGCGAGCAGATCGCGGTGTACGTCGCCGACAACGAGCACGACGAGGCCCAGTTCGTCGCCGACGAGATCGACCGGCTGACCGACGCCGACGGGGTGAAGCCGTCCGACGTCGCGGTCTTCTACCGGACCAACGCACAGTCCCGGGTCTTCGAAGAGGTCTTCATCCGCACGGGCCATCCGTACAAGGTGGTCGGCGGCGTCCGGTTCTACGAGCGCAAGGAGGTCCGCGACGCGCTCGCGTACCTGCGCATCCTGACCAACCCCGAAGACACCGTCTCGCTGCGCCGGATCCTGAACGTGCCCAAGCGCGGCATCGGCGATCGGGCCGAGGCCGCCGTCGAGGCGCTCGCCGCCCGGGACCGGATCTCGTTCGCCCAGGCGCTGCGCCGGGCCGAGGACGCCCCGGCGATGGCGAGTCGCTCGGTGAACGCCGTCCAGTCCTTCATCGACATCGTCGACGAGCTGACCGCGATGGTCGACTCGGGCGCCCCGCCGGACGACATCCTGGACGTCGCACTGCACCGCTCCGGGTACTACGAGGAGCTGCAGAAGTCACCGGATCCCCAGGACGAGACCCGCCTGGAGAACCTGGACGAATTCATCTCGGTCGCCCGCGAGTTCGTCGAGGAGCGGACCGCGGCCGGCGAGGCCGCCGACCTGCAGGCGTTCCTGGAGCGGGTCGCGCTGGTCGCCGACGCGGACCAGATCCCGGACGCGGCCGACGACGGCGGCGTGGTCACGCTGATGACGCTGCACACCGCGAAGGGCCTGGAGTTCCCGGTGGTGTTCCTGACCGGGATGGAGGACGGCGTCTTCCCGCACTCGCGGTCGCTGACCGACCTGAAGGAGCTCGAGGAGGAGCGCCGGCTCGCCTACGTCGGCATCACCCGGGCCCGGCAGCGACTGGCCATCTCGCGAGCCGCCGTGCGCTCGGCGTACGGCGCTCCGCAGCACAACCCGCCGTCCCGGTTCCTCGAGGAGATCCCGGCCGAGTTGCTCGACTGGCGCCGGGACGAGTCCGCGATCACCCGGTGGTCCGGCACCGGGACGACCCGGGGCAGCGGCATCTCGAGTCGCTACGAGCCACCGCGCCGGACGGCGTCCGACAAGCCGGTGATCAGCCTTAACCCGGGCGACCGCGTGGTCCACGACACCTTCGGCATGGGCACGGTCGTGGTGGTCCGCGGCGACGGCCAGCAGGCCCAGGCAGACATCGACTTCGGCTCCGAGGGTGTGAAGAGGTTGTTGTTGCGCTACGCACCCGTAGAGAAGATCTGACGGCTGGGGCATATCTCCGTCAAGGTTTTGGACGTTTACATTGCGTCCCGGCCGGAGATTGAGACAATCAAGGCTCTTCGGCCCCTCCCGGAAGCGTCCTCCCTCATGTCCAAGTCCTCGGGTAGCAACCGCCGGATCATCCTGGCGGGGGCCAACCCTGGGCTGCGGCTGTTCGACGAGACCGGCAAGGTCACCGCGTACGCGTCGATCTGGATGGTCGACTGGTCCATCCGCGGCGCCGGTACGGCGGTGGTCCTCTGGTTCGACGGGATCGTCCGGGTGGTGTCCGAGGACGTCGACCTGGCGTCCTGGCTGGAGCGGTACTTCGTCCGCTCGTTCCTCGAGGTGCAGGGCCTGCCCTGGCACGAGCCTGCGGTCGAGCGCGACCTGGTCCAGGTCTCGATGAACCTCGCCGACGGCCTCAGCGCCAAGGCGGCCGACATCCAGATCGAGATGGGCGGTGTCCTCGACCGCCGGCTGTTCGCGACCGAGAACTTCCCGCTCGCCGACGGCAACCACAGCCTGAGCCTGGTGATCGCTCCGGTCCGCTCCGCGACGGTCTCGATCGGCGGCGCCTCGGTCCCCGGCTTCGTCCAGGTCGACGGCTCCCCGGACAAGCCCGGCTCGTCTGCGTTCCTGACCACAGCCGAGGTCTGGCAGCGCTGACCCTGCCTTACGCTGTACGAATCCAGCGTGGGAAGGGGATACAGGTGGCAACCCAGGCGTCTGAGCCGCGGACTCCGCTGAGCCGGGACCGGGTGCTCCGGGCCGCGGTCGCGATCGCCGACGCCGACGGGATCGACGCCGTCACGATGCGCCGGATCGGTGACGCGCTCGGCGCCGAGGCGATGTCGCTGTACTACCACGTGTCCAACAAGGCAGCCTTGCTGGACGGCATCGTCGAGCTGGTGATGACGGAGATCAACGACGTCGTGGACCGGATCGACCTTCCGGCGGCGGAATGGAAGACGGCCATGCGCCGGCGGATCCTGTCCGCGCGCGAGATCATGCTGCGGCACCCGTGGGCCCCACGGCTCTTCGGGACGCGAACGACGATGAGTCCGGAGGTCGTCCGCTACCACGACCGGCTGGTCGGGCTGATGCACGCCGGCGGCTTCTCCTACGACCTCGTCCACCACGCGCTGCATGCCTTGGGCAGCAGGGCCCTGGGCTTCTCGCAGGAACTGTTCGATCCGTCCGCCGGCGCCGGCGCGGAGTCCGACCGGATGCTCGTGGACCTGGCCGATCAGCTCCCGAACCTGGTCGGCATGCTCAGCGAGATCGCCCACGAGGATCCGGACTCCACCCTGGGCTGGTGCGACGACCAGGCCGAGTTCGAGTTCGCCCTCGATCTCATCCTCGACGGTCTCGACCGGCTCCGCTGACTTCCCACCCCTGAGCCCTTGACGATTCTTACGCCGTAAGTCAGCCTTACGACGTAAGACTTACAACGTAAGGGGCGGACATGAAAGCCATCGTTCAGGACCGGTACGGATCACCCGACGTCCTGGAGTTCACCGACGTCGACCAGCCGGTACCGGGGGACCGGGAGGTACTGGTCCGGGTTCACGCCGCGGCGCTCAACGCCCGCGACTGGCACGTCCTGCGGGGCGACCCGTACATCGTCCGCCCGTCAGCCGAGCTAGGCCGGCGCCGGCCGAACGTCCGCATCCGGGGGACCGACTTCGCCGGTCGGGTCGAGGCGGTCGGCCCGTCGGTGACCGGCGTCCGCGTCGGCGACGAGGTCTACGGCGATGCCATCGGCGCCTTCGCCGAGTACGTCGCCGTACCGGAGGATGCGGTCGCGGCGAAGCCGGCCAATCTCAGCTACGAGCAGGCGGCGGCGATTCCGCTGGCCGCGACCACCGCGCTGGTCGGCCTGCGTGACGTCGCCAAGCTCCAGGCAGGGCAGCAGCTCCTGATCAACGGCGCCTCGGGTGGCGTCGGCACCTTCGCGGTCCAGATCGCCAAGGCGATGGGCGCCGAGGTGACCGGCGTGTGCAGCACCAGGAACGTGGAGCTCATCCGGTCGATCGGTGCGGACGCCGTCATCGACTACACCACCGCCGACTTCAGCCGCGCCGGCCGCCGGTACGACGTGGTGCTCGATCTCGTCGGCAATCGGTCCCTGACCGCCCTCCGGCGGATTCTGGTCCGGAACGGCACCCTGGTGCTGTCCGGCGGTGGCGTGTTCACCGGCGGCAGCCTGTTCGGCCCGGTCGGCCTGATGGTCAAAGGAATGGTCTCGGCCCCGTTCGTCAGCCAGCGCGTGGTTCTCTTGAAGCCGACGATCAACAAGGCCAACCTCGTGGCGCTGTCCGAACTGGCCGAGTCCGGGAAGCTCGTGCCGGCCATCGACCGGACCTACCCACTGTCGGCCGCGGCCGACGCGCTCCGCTATCTGGAAGCCGAGCACGCCCGGGCGAAGGTGGTCCTCACCGTCTGAGCGCCCACCAGTTGTCCATCCGCTCGACCGCCTTGTGGCTGCCGTCGAGCACCCGCTCGATCCGGAACAGGAACGCCGCGATCCCGGCCGCGCCCTGCATCCACCCGACGCCCGGCGGCAACAGCGGCTCGTCATTGCGGTGCTCGATGAAACGCCAGTACGCCGACGGGCCGTCGTGGATCGCCCGCTCGACCACGGCATCCGCGAGCTGGACGGCGAACTCCAGGTCCTGCGGATCGCCGTCGCGGTGCCACGCGTCCAGGAACGCATCGCCGACTCCCGCCGTACCGCAGCAGCGTCCGTCGTTGTCCCAGAAGCCCGGGTAGAGGCGTTCGGGGATCCCGGAATACCGGACGCTGTCCAGGCAGCGCCGACGCCAGGTCAGCGGCGAATCACCAGCCACTTGGCCGACTCCGGCGTACTCGAGTGCGCTGAACAGCAACGCCGTACCAGCGCCGCCATGGCACCAGTTGTAGGTGAACTCGTCCCCGTGCCGCTCCGACCACGGAATCACCCGCGGCACCCGGAACCCCTTGTCGTCAAGGATCCCCAGAGTGACGAGATGCTCGGCCCCTCGCCGCCCCGCGTCCACCAACTCCGGCCGCTCGAACTCGACACCAGCCACCGCCAGAGCAGCTGCAATCCCCGCCTGCCCGTGCGAGAAGTTCGGCATCTGCAGGGGTTCCTCATGAAGGAACCGACGGGACACGAACTGCCAGTTGAGGCCGGTCGGCAGCTCTTCCTGCTCACCCAGCAGGAGGTCGGCGGCCCGATCGGCCAGTGGCTGTGCGTCCTCGCCGTGGCGGTGCGCCCAGAGAGCGCCGAGCAATGCGGCCGCGGTGCCGAGCGTCGCGTCGTTGGCGACGGCATCCGGGAGGTACGCGTCCTTCTGGAGGAAGCTCTCCGGCCAGCCGTCGGGAGTGGCGATCTCGGCGGCCCGCTCCACGGCTGCGGCCGAGCCGGGCTCGTTGAGCGCGGTCAGTACGCCGATCGCGCTGACCAGGCCGTCGAAGTAGGTGATGCTCGGATCGCGCGGGATGGTGGTGCGGATGCGGTCGGCGATGGCGTCGGCCAGGTGTTGTTCGTCGGGTGACCACGGGCGGGTGAGTCTGATCTCCGCGAGGGTGTGGGCAAGCCCGCCGATTCCGCTGTGCATGCCGTCGCGGTATTCGTCCGGCTTCTCGCCTCCGGCCGCCTCCGGGATCCACGGGCCGTCGTCGTCCCACTGCACCTGGTCGAGCACCCAGGTCCACGCGACTTCGGCGAGTCCGGCGTACGACGTCATGGCCGGGCGTTGCGGAGCCGGATGCCGCTCCACTCGAGGGTGCCCACCCACGCCATCGCGCGGGGGCACTGCCTCGGGAACCAGTAGTCGGGGGCCCGGTCGTGGCCGACGGCCCACACGTAGGGAGTGACTTGCCCGGCCGTCCGCGCGACGTACGGCCGGAAGACCTCGATGGTCGGGTCTTCGGAGAAATGCAGGACCTCGCCAGGTGCCGGACGCATGCGCCGCAGCTTAGTCAGGTACGACGTGGTGGTGCTGAGGTTTACCGGGTCAGCCCGCCGTGTAGGGGTCCAGCCCGCAGTGGTTACGGAGCCACGGCGTCGGGTCGACCGCCTCGCCGCCGTCCGGGTGGACCTCGAAGTGCAGGTGCGGGCCGGTGGTGTTGCCGGTCATCCCGATCGCGCCGACCTGGTCACCGGCGTACACGGTCTCGCCGACCGACACGCTGAACTTCGACATGTGGTTGTACCAGGTGACGGTGCCGTCCTCGTGCCGGACCTGGACCTGGCGGCCGTACGGCCCGGCCCAGTCGGCGAAGATCACCACGCCCTTCATCACGCTGTGGATCGGCGTGCCCATCGGCGCGGCGAAGTCCAGGCCGGTGTGGTTGTGCGCCCAGCGGGTGCCGCCCTGACCGAAGGTGGCGGTGATCTGGTAGCCGGTGACCATGATCTGGCAGCGGGTGGCCGACTCGCGGGCCTTCTTCTCGGCGGCGTCGGCCTTGGCCTTCGCGGCGGCCAGCGCGGTCGCGCGCTTGGTGGTGAGGGCCTGGGTGGCGGTGAGCTTGGCGGCCCGGGCCTTCGCCAGCTGGGCGGCCGCGGCCTGCTTCTTGTTGGTGTCGTTGCCGGCCAGCTGGACCCGGGAGGAGTCCCGGGTGGCGAGCTGACGGGCTTCGATGCGCGCGGTGGTGATGCCGGACAGGCTCCCGTTGTCCAGGCTGAGCGCGGCGAGGTTCACCGCGGAGTTCGCCTGGGTCGGCGAGGCGAGCGAGCTGTGGCTGAAACCGACAGCTCCCGCCGCCGCAGCAAGCGCTGCGGTCAGACCGACGATCTGGGTACTACTCGGGGTGTTACGCCTGGCGACGCGATGCTTGGCACTGTGACGTCCTGCGCCGGGTTTGCGCGCAGCGTTGCCGGGCGTGTCGCGGTCTTCCGCGGCACGGTGCTGGGACACAACGTGGCCTTTCGGTCACAGGGGAGGGGCTTCGTCCGTCCTCGGCGGGGGTTTATTCCCGCTGGGGACTCACGCACGATAACGGATCAGTCACGAGGCTACAAACCCCGCCACCCACTTTTCCCCGCCACCTTCACGAAACTTTTGCATGAGCGCCTGCACGTGCATCGGCTCTTGGCGTCCGGTTAGCTGCCTGGTCAGGAAGTTCGGTCAGGAAAGTTGGGTCAGGCAGTTCGGTCAGGTGCCCCGACCTCGTCCAGGTGGGCCAGCACCGCGGTGATCTGGTGCACGACGTCGCCGTGGAACGGCAGGGACAGGTGGCCTACGCCGCGGACCCGCACGTTGCTCGCGTCCAGATCCGGGTGCCGGATCCGGGCCCGCCGCTGCGGCACGATCAACTGGTCGACGTCGCTGTAGAACGCGACGAACCTGGTCCGGCAGTCCGGCGCCGGCTCGGCCAGTTCGGCCATCAGGTCGCTGTCCGGCCGCACCTGCTTGACCAGCGGCCACGGCAGCAGCCGGGCCGCCATCGTGCCCTGGTGCGGCGTCCCGAGCGTGACGCAGGTGTGCACCCGCTCGTCACCGCCGAGCCGCTGGGCGTAGTACCGCGCGATCAGTCCGCCCAGGCTGTGCCCGATGACGTGGATCTTGTCCGACCCGGAGGCCGCACAGATCGCCTCGATCTCCTGACCCATCCGCTCGGCGGTACGGCGTACGTCCAGCGTCAGGGGTGAGTACGAGAACGTGTGGATGCTGCTGAACCCGCGCCGGTGGAGTTGGCGGCGCATCAGCGCGAAGATCGTGTGGTTGTCGATGATCCCGTGCGCGAGCAGGATCGGCGTACCGGCCGCGCGGACGTCGCTGACGAGCAGGCTGCGTTGGGCCGGAGTCAGGCCGGCCAGGGTGAGTCGCTGGGCCGGGGCGCCGGAGCCGCCGACCAGGCCGAGCGGATACATCGCCAGGTGGGTGGTGAGCCAGCCGATCTCCACGGCCGCGCCGTGCAGCACGCGCGGTGAGAGGGCGGAGCGGGCGCCGTACGCGAGTCCGTCGAGCGCGCCGCGGACGTCGTCCTGCCAGGTAGTCATGGGCGACTCCTCACACCAAAAACCAGACCCCCCGAGCGGTCCGATCTCTTCCAAGGTAACCGGTTCATTTCGCGCGTGGCGGGGAACACACACCTCCGTGTCTTATCCGTGAGGTACGGACCGGTTAGCCTGCCAACATGCCTGCTACGAGTCCTCTGCGCGTCGTCGTCGCCAAGCCTGGCCTGGACGGCCACGACCGCGGCGCGAAGGTGGTCGCCCGGGCGCTGCGGGACGCCGGCATGGAGGTCATCTACACCGGCCTGCACCAGACCCCGGAGCAGATCGTCGAGACCGCGATCGCCGAGGACGCCGACGCGATCGGGCTGTCGGTGCTGTCCGGCGCGCACATGACCCTGTTCAAGCGGGTCCGCGAGCTGCTGGTCGAGCGCGAGGCCGAGGACATCGTGGTGTTCGGCGGCGGCATCATCCCGGATGCCGACCTCGAGCCGCTGGCCGAGCTCGGCGTGCACAAGATCTTCACCCCCGGCGCCACGACCACCGAGATCGTCGCGTGGGTCCGCGGCAATGTCGGCGACGCATCGGCCTCGCCGGCCTGAGACCTGCCTGAGACCTACCGGAGGCGCGGATCCGCTCCGGAGCGTGATGGCGACTGCCTGGAGTCGATCTGAACGAATACTGTCCGTTCAGGTGGGTTACTGCCCGGTAATACCGAATCGTTAAGAAACACCTGGTTGTGCGGACTGTCGAATCGCGGTCGCATACAGCCATGCGGCTGTCCGTTTCAGAGGCTGTCCAGCGGCAGGGGTGTGGCTCAGGACACATCACCCCCGTTGTCGGTTACTGTCCGGACATGCGGGATCGCAGCGCGGTGGGGGACTGTGACCCACTGACGCAGGACCAAGCGATGTCCCAATCGGGAGAGGGCAGGTAACGATGAGGTTTGAACGATCACACACACGCAAGGCGGTCGCACTGGCCGTCGCCGGCGGCCTGGTGCTGCTCGCATCCGCGTGTGGTGGCGGGAACGATGAGAGCAGCGGAGGTACCTCGTCCGGGGGAGCGCTTGAGGGTCGCGGCCCGATCACGTTTGCCACCGGCAAGGACACGTCCGGAAACCTGACGAACCAGGTCGCTGCGTGGAACTCGCAGCACCCGGACGAGAAGGTCACTGTGTCGGAGCTGCCTGAGTCCGCGGACCAGCAGCGCGCCCAGATGATCTCGAACGCGCAGAACAAGTCCGACGCGTTCAGCGTGCTGAACCTGGATGTGGTCTGGACCCCTGAGTTCGCGGCCAACCGCTGGGTCACCGAGTTGCAGCCGGACCAGTTCCCGGACCTGGGGAAGTTGCTGCCGTCAACGGTCGACACCGCGAAGTACCGCGACAAGCTGTACGGCATTCCGGTCACGTCCGACGGCGGTCTGCTGTACTACCGCAAGGACCTGCTGGACAAGGCCGGTCTGCAGCCGCCGAAGACCTGGGAAGAGATGGTCACCGCCTGTGCCAAGGTGAAGGCACTGCCGGAGGCCAAGAACATCGGCTGCTACTCGGGCCAGTTCGAGAAGTACGAAGGCCTGACCGTGAACTTCTCCGAGGCCGTCAACGGTGCCGGTGGCGTCGTCGTCGGTGACGACGGTAAGCCGAACGTGGACACCCCGGAGGCGCTGGCCGGTCTGACCGCGCTGACCGAGGGCTTCAAGACGGGCTTCATCCCGAAGGCCGCCATCACCTACAAGGAAGAGGAAGGCCGCCGGGCGTTCCAGGAGGGCAACCTGCTCTTCCACCGCAACTGGCCCTACGTGTACGCGCTGGCAGGCAAGACCGACGGCTCGTCGAAGGTCGCCGGCAAGTTCGCGGTCGCGCCGCTGCCGGGCCAGACCGGTCCGGGCGTGTCCACCCTGGGTGGTCACAACTACGCGATCTCGGAGTTCGCCAAGAACAAGGCGACCTCGGCGGACTTCATCAAGTTCATGGCCAGCGAGGACCGGCAGAAGGCGAACATCGAGAAGACGTCGCAGGCGCCGACCTGGGCCTCGCTGTACGACGACCCCACGCTGAACAAGGAGTTCCCGTACCTGGCTCCGCTGAAGGCCTCGATCGAGGGCGCGAAGTCGCGGCCGAAGGTGGTCAAGTACGGCGACGTCACCACCGCGATCCAGGAGGCGGCGTACGGCGCTCTGACCGGCACGACGACGCCGAAGGACGCGTTGACCCAGCTGCAGACCAAGTTGAGCTCGCTCATCACGCAATGACCGAAGCGGCGGGGCCGGCGCGCAGCTTCACAGCTACGTGCCGGCCCCGGCCTGTCGCTGCCCGCCGCAGGTGGGCAGAGAGAAGGAGGCAGAGGTGAGTACATCCGTCCCGGTCGCGGAGCGACCGACACCGGAGACCACCAAGAAGCCCAAGCGGAGCTCGTTCAACGAGGGCACCGGCCGGCTGGCCGCGTTGCTGCTGTCGCCGACCATGATCGTGCTGATCCTCGTCGTCGGTTTGCCGATCATCGCGGCGTTGCGCGAGTCGCTGTACCAGAGTGGTCAGCGGATCGACTCGTCCGGCTTCATCGTCCAGGGCTCCGATTTCGTGGGTCTCGACAACTACACGGCGATCTTCTCCGGCGAGACCGGCACCCGATTCTGGAACGCTTTCTACAACACCACGTTCTTCACCGTCGCGTGTGTGGTCCTGGAGACCGTGCTGGGTGTCGCGATGGCCCTGGTGATGCACAAGGCGTTCAGGGGCCGCGGCATCGTGCGCGCCAGCATCCTCGTCCCGTGGGCGATCCCGACCGTCGTCTCGGCGCTGCTGTGGAAGTGGATCTTCCAGGCCGACGGTATCGCCAACAACGTGCTCGGCACCCAGATCCTGTGGTCCACCGAGGGGTGGCAGTCGGTGCTGTCGGTCATCATCGCCGACACCTGGAAGACCGCGCCGTTCATCGGGCTGCTGGTGCTCGCGGGCCTGCAGACGATTCCGACCGACGTGTACGAGGCGGCGAAGGTGGACGGCGCCAGCGTCTGGCAGACGTTCAGCCGGATCACCATGCCGCTGGTGAAGCCGGCACTGCTGGTGGCAGTGCTGTTCCGCATCCTCGACACGCTGCGGATCTTCGACCTGCCGTTCGTGCTGGTCGGCCCGAACAAGGAGTCGGTCGAGACGCTGTCGATCCTGGCGTACCTCGAAGCCAACCAGACCCGGTACGGGCCGGCGGCGGCGTACGCGACATTGCTGTTCATCTACGTCGCCGTGGTCGCGTACGTGTTCGTGAAGCTGCTCGGTGCCGACGTGTTCGGTGACAACATCCAGCGGAAGCCGAAGAAGAACGCGGGGAACGGGCGAGGCCGGGCCAAGCAGGCGGACCCAGGCGCTCCGGTGGCCGGACTGACCGCCGGTGGCGGCTTAGGAGGTGAATGATGACTGTTGTTGCTGAGAAGGCCAAGGCCCCAAGGGTGATCGACGTCAAGGCGGCCGAGGCGCCGTGGTACCGGCGCTGGCTGCCGCTGCTCGGTGTCGCGGTGATCGTGCTCTACTGCCTGCTGCCGTTCTTCTGGATGGTGGTGTCGTCGCTGCGCCGGCCGACCGACCAGTTCGACAACTCGGTCATCCCGTCGCCCATTTCGTTTACCAACTACACGGACGTGTTCAAGCCCGGCACCGGGTTTCAGCGTGGTCTGCTGAACAGCCTGATCGTGGCCGGTACGGTGACGGTCCTGACGCTGGTCATCGGGATGGTGGCGGCCTACACGCTGGCCCGGCTGGAGTTCCGGGGCAAGAACTTCGTGCTGGCGATCATCATCGTCACCTCGATGTTCCCGGGGATCTCGCTGGTGATCCCGCTGAAGAAGCTGTTCGTCAACATCAACTGGATCAACACCTACCAGGCGATGATCGTGCCCAGCCTGTCGTTCGCATTGCCACTGGCGGTGTGGCTCCTGACCGCGTTCTTCCGGCAGATGCCGCGAGAGCTCGAGCAGGCCGCGATGGTGGACGGCTGTACGCCGGCCCAGGCGTTCCGAAAGGTGATCCTCCCGCTGGCCGCACCGGGTGTGTTCACCACCGCGATCATCACCTTCATCGCGGCCTGGAACGAGTTCCTGATCGCGCTGAGCATGGTGAACAAGAAGCAGTACCAGACCGCCAACGTGGTGATCTCGCAGTTCACCGGTGCCTCGGGCCGCGACCAACCGTTCGGCAGCCAGATGGCCGCCGGTGTGGTGGTGACGATTCCGCTGGTGATCGCCGTACTGCTGTTCCAGCGTCGGATCGTGGCCGGCCTCACGGCAGGTGGCGTGAAGTGAGCTGGTTCCGCCGGCAGGCGGCGGAGCGGGACCGCCGGGACCGGGAGGACCGGGACCGGCGGGACCGCGAAGACCGGGATCGGCGGGACCGCGAGGAGCGGGACCGGCGGGACCGCGAGGACCGGGACCGATGGGATCGTGAGGATCGCGCTCGGTTCCGCTAGCAGCTACAAGAAAACGGCCGGGTCCCTCCGGCCGTTTCCTTGTTTCTCAGAGCGTTTTCAGAGCTCCAGCCAGACGGCGGCGTCGGTTTGCAGCTGCCCGTCGGGGACCGGCTCGCTGCTGAGCAGGATCCGTTGGTGGGCCGGCAGCTCGACCGGGGTGTCGCCGAGATTGACCACGCAGCGGAAGTCCGGGTTGCGGGTGAAGGAGAGGACGCCGGGAGTGGCCTCCTCGTCCCACGCGAGGCGGCCTTCGCCCAAGGCCGGGTGCTCGCGGCGGATGCGCAGGGCAGTCTTGTAGAGGTTGAGGTGGCTGTCCGGCTCGGGCGCCTGCGCCTCGGCGGTCAGGCCGGACCAGTCGGCCGGCTGGGGGAGCCAGGGCTGGCCGGTGCCGGGACCGAAGCCGTACGGCGGCTCCGAACCTGACCACGGGATCGGGACGCGGCAGCCGTCGCGGCCACGGACCGTGTGGCCGGACCGCTCCCAGCTGGGGTCGTCGAGGACGTCTTCGGGCAGGTCCTCGACCTCGGGCAGGCTGAGCTCGTCGCCTTGGTAGATGTAGGCCCCGCCCGGAAGAGCGAGCTCGAGGAGCGCGGCGGCCCGGGCGCGGCGGCGGCCTAGCTCGAGATCGGTCGGTACGACGCCCGCACCCTCCAACGCGTCCCGCTGATCCCGGCCGTACCGGGTGCGGTGCCGGATCGTGTCGTGGTTGCTCAGCACCCAGGTCGCCGGTGCCCCGACGGCCCACAGGTTCTCGGTGGTGTGGTCGATGACCTCGCGCAACTCCTTCGCGTCCCACGCACAGCGCAGTACGTCGAAGTTGAACGCGGAGTGCAGTTCGTGCGACCGCACGTACCGCGCCAGCCGCTCGGCCGGCGACAACCACGCCTCGGCCACGAACACCCGGGGTCCCTGCGGAGTATCGGCGTACTCGTCGGCGATGGCCCGCCACCGCTGGTGGATGGTGTGCACACCCGGCTGGTCGTAGAACGGGTTGCCGACGTACTTCTCCCGCGTCGGCTGGCCGTTGTGCAGCGGTACGTCGGGCAGCGCCCGGTCCTTCGCCATCGAGTCGGCCACGTCGATCCGGAAGCCGTCGACGCCACGGTCGAACCAGAACCGCAGGATCGAGTCGAACTCCTCGATCACCTTCGGGTTGTCCCAGTTCCAGTCCGGCTGCGAGATGTCGAACAGGTGCAGGTACCACTGCCCGTCCTCGATCTGCTGCCAGGCGCCGCCACCGAACGCGGCCGGCCAGTTGGTCGGCGGCAGCCCGCCCTCCTTGCCGTCGCGGAACCAGAACAGGTCGCGCTCCGCGGAACCCTTGCCGGCCGCCAGCGCGGCCTTGAACCACGGGTGCTCCCAGGAGCAGTGGTTCGGCACCAGGTCGATCAGGATCCGCAGCCCGAGCGCGTGCGCCTCGGTGATCAGGGCGTCCGCGTCCGCCAGGGTGCCGAACTCGGGGTTGATGTCCCGGTAGTCGGACACGTCGTACCCGCCGTCGAGCAGCGGAGACGGGTACCAGGGGCTGATCCAGATCGCGTCGACGCCGAGGTCGGCCAGGTACGGCAGCCGGGCCCGGATCCCATTCACGTCTCCGGTGCCGTCACCCGTGGCGTCGGCGAAGGATCGCGGGTACACCTGGTAGACGACGGCGCTACGCCACCAGTCGTCAGCTGGTCTGGTTGCTGGATCGGTCATGCGTCCTAGCGTTGCATGGGCCGGGTAGTTCCTGTGACGGTCGTCTCAGCGTGTACCCCGGCTGTTGCCGCGGCCGCCGAGGTGGCTAGTCTCAGGCCGACGGAACGCGCCGGCGACCGTGCCCTCTTCCGGGAACAGCCCGCCTGCCGCGGCCTACTCGAACAGGTGCGAGAGAGGGACCACAGTCGTGGACTTGATGGAATACCAGGCGAAGACGGTCTTCGCCAAGCACGGAGTGCGGACGACCGTGGGTGAGGTCGTGACGACTCCGACCGAAGCCCGCGCGGCGGCCGAGAAGATCGGTGGCCGGGTGGTCGTGAAGGCCCAGGTGAAGACCGGCGGCCGCGGCAAGGCCGGCGGCGTCAAGCTGGCGAGCAGCCCGGACGAGGCGGAGGAGAAGGCCCGCGAGATCCTCGGCCTGGACATCAAGGGTCACGTCGTCAAGATCCTGAACATCGTCCCGGCCGCGGCGATCGCGGAGGAGTACTACTTCTCCTTCCTGGTCGACCGGGCGAACCGCAACTACCTCTGCATCGCGTCGGCCGCCGGCGGCATGGAGATCGAGGAGGTTGCGCACACCAACCCGGACGCGGTCGCGCAGATCTCGATCGACCCGGCCACCGGGGTGGACGAGGCGAAGGCCCGCGAGATCGCCGAGGCCGCGAAGTACCCGGCCGACGTGATCGACGCCGTCGTACCGGAGATCGTCAAGCTGTATGACGTCTTCCTCGGCGAGGACGCGTCGCTGGTCGAGGTGAACCCGCTGGTCAAGCTCGAGGACGGCAACGTCGAGGCGCTGGACGGCAAGGTCACCCTGGACGAGAACGCGGACTTCCGGCACCCGGACCACGCCGAGTTCGAGGACATCTCGGCGGCCGACCCGCTGGAGGCCGCGGCCAAGGCCAAGGGCCTGAACTACGTCAAGCTCGACGGCTCGGTCGGGATCATCGGCAACGGCGCCGGCCTGGTCATGTCGACGCTCGACGTCGTCGCTTACGCCGGTGAGGAGTTCGGCGGCGTGAAGCCGGCGAACTTCCTGGACATCGGCGGCGGAGCCTCCGCCGAGGTGATGGCGAACGGGCTGGAGATCATCATCTCCGACCCGCAGGTGGAGAGCGTGTTCGTCAACGTCTTCGGCGGCATCACCGCCTGCGACGCGGTCGCGAACGGCATCGTGCAGGCGTTCGAGCTGCTCGCCAGTCGCGACGAGCACGTCAGCAAGCCGCTGGTCGTCCGGCTGGACGGCAACAACGCCGAGGAGGGCCGCCGGATCCTCGACGAGGCCGGCCTGGCCGGTCTGGAGCGGGTCGACACCATGGACGGCGCCGCCAAGCGCGCCGCCGAGCTGGCTGCGAAGTAAGGGATCGCCGAACAATGTCTATCTTCCTGACCAAGGACAGCAAGGTCATCGTCCAGGGCATGACCGGCTCCGAGGGCACCAAGCACACCACCCGGATGCTTGCCTCCGGCACCAACATCGTCGGCGGCGTGAACCCGCGCAAGGCGGGTCAGAGCCAGGACTTCGACGGCAAGCCGGTGCCGGTGTTCGGCACCGTCGCGGACGCCGTCAAGGAGACCGGTGCGAACGTGTCGGTCGTCTTCGTGCCGCCGAAGTTCACCAAGGACGCGGTGCTGGAGGCGATCGAGGCCGCCGTACCGCTGGTCGTGGTGATCACCGAGGGCGTGCCGGTGCACGACACCGCCGCGTTCTTCGCCGCCGCGCAGGCGTCCGGCACCACCCGGATCATCGGGCCGAACTGCCCCGGCATCATCACGCCGGGCGAGTCGAACGCGGGCATCATCCCGGCCAGCATCGCCGGCCAGGGCCGGATCGGCCTGGTGTCGAAGTCGGGCACGCTGACATACCAGATGATGTACGAGCTGCAGGACTTCGGCTTCTCGACCGCGATCGGCATCGGTGGTGACCCGATCATCGGGACGACGCACATCGACGCGCTGCGGGCGTTCCAGGACGACCCGGACACCGACGCGATCGTGATGATCGGTGAGATCGGTGGTGACGCCGAGGAGCGGGCGGCCGCGTTCATCAAGGAGAACGTGACCAAGCCGGTCGTCGGCTATGTGGCCGGGTTCACCGCGCCGGAGGGCAAGACGATGGGTCACGCGGGCGCGATCGTGTCCGGTTCGTCCGGCACCGCGGCCGCGAAGCAGGAGGCCCTCGAGGCCGTCGGCGTGAAGGTCGGCAAGACGCCGAGCGAGACCGCCAACCTGATGCGCGAGATCATGCAGGGCCTGACCAGGTAACCCAGGCATTCAGGCAACGGGACCCGCCGCGCGGGTCCCGTTGTCTATTTGTACGCCGCGGAGCGTTCGGCCGCGCGGGTCAGCGTCTCGTTGAACGCCGTGTCCGAGATGTCCAGGTCCTTGAGCACCGGGAACACCAGGTAGACCGCGCGGTCCCCGGACCCGGCGATGCCGATCCGGTAGGTGAACTTGTTCCCACCGCCGGTGTCGTACGACGCCTGCCAGCTCTCGCCCTTGATCGTGGTGGTCGCGATCGTGCCGGTCGACTTCACCTTCGCGGTCGAGACGTCCTTCTCGCAGCCGTCCACGTTCTTGCGGACCTGCGCGACGAAGGCGGCCGCCGCCGTCGGCGTGGCGAACTTCGCGATCGTGTCGTCGAGGCCGAACTCGGTCCGCACGTCCGCCTCCGGCGTCACATACGTGAGTGAGCCGTACTTCGTCGCCTTCGCCTTCGTGAAGTTCATCCGCTCGCAGCCGGTGCCGCCGCCGGTCTTGGCCGGTGCGCTCACCCAGGGCTTGTCGATCTCGTCCAGCACCGGCAGGTCGACCGGCGCCATGAACCCGGGCGCCTCGGCGCTCGGCAGCAGGCCCGGCCTCGCCACCGGCGCCCCGGCGCCGCAGCCGCCGGACTCGGCGCAGATCTTCTTCGCCGCGACGTTCGCCGTGGCGAGGATCGGCCCTGGTGGGGGCGGCGTGGCGGCGAGGGTGTCGTGCTCGAGCACCATCGTGGCCTGACCGGCAAGTGTGACGGCGATCGTCTTGTACCGCGTCTTGGTGCCGGACGGCTGGCCGAACACCGCGATCACGCCGCGCTCACCGACCCCGGTCGTGACGTAGCTGGTCGTGAGCCGGGTCTTCGGGATCGAGCACTGGCTCAGCCAGCCGACGACCGAGGTGTACGCCTTGCTCGCCGCGGCCTTGTCGTTCGACACCTCGACGTACTGCACCGCGGTGTCCTTGGTGGTCGCGTTCTGGAAGGTGCGCACCCACGTGCGCAGCCCGGCCGGGTCGGCGAACCGCTGGGACTGGCAGACGAACGCCTTCTCCGGCGCGGTGCTGCCGTCGGAGGTCTTGGCGACCGCCCAGGCGCCGGTCGCGGCCAGCGGCTTCGCGGTGGCGGCGTCGAGCAGCACCTTCTCGTCGGCGAGCACGTTCGCGTCGGACGACTTGTCGTCGGACGGGCCGCTGCCGACCTTCTGGCCGGGCGAGTTGTCGCCGCCGAACGCATTCAGCGCCGCGACTCCGCCGCCGCCGACCAGCACCACGACCGCTGCTCCCGCGGCGATCGTCTGGTTCCGCTTGCGCGCCTTCTGCCGGCGCGCTTCCCGTGCAGCGGCGCGACCGCCGCCGCGCTGTGCGCGGTGGGAACCGGCCAAAGCTCGACCTCCTGACTGATTCCACCCGACAGTACCCGGTGGGCCCACACCGCCCACAGTCAGCTACAGGCGGCCGATGTGGCGTGAACCCAGCGTGAGCAAGCGGGCTGAAGTCTTCCATATCCGGCGTGTCAGGACGAGTGGTGTCCACCGCCGGGGTGACGATGGGAGTCAGATGACCGACATGCTGAGCCGTCCGGGCGCCCGTGACGGCGGACCACACCAGGCGCCCGGGCCCGCCCCCGCTTCGGATCCGGTCGCCGCCCCGACCAAGCCGGTGGTCGTGTCGGCCGTGATCTCCGCCGGCGCCTGCCTGCTGACCGGCCTGCTCACCTGTGCCGCGGTCGCTGTGATCGGCTGGCTGGCCGCGACCTTCGGCGGCGCCTCCGGAGCGATCCGCGCGGGCGCATCGGCCTGGTTGGTCGCCCACAAGGCCGGTGTGACACTCGGCACCGGTTCTCTCACCGTCGCGCCGCTCGGCCTGACCCTGTTCTTCGGCTGGTGTCTGTATCGCGGTGGCAAGTCCGCCGCCCGTACGAGCGCCGCGGACCGGACCCGGGACCTGATCCTGCTGTCCGGGACGTTCGCCGTCGTCTATGGCCTCGGTGCGCTCGTAGTGGCGTTGCTGACGGCGGACGGTCCGCTCAAGGTCAGTCCGCTGTCCGCGTTCCTCGGTGCCGCGTCGATCGCGCTGGTGGCCGGGACGATCGGCGTACTGGTCGAGTCCGGTGCGGGCGCCGACCTTGCCGACGCGACTCCCAGTGGTCTGCGGGACGCGGTGCCGGCCGCGATCGCCGCCGTACTGACCGTGATCGCGATCGCCTCGATCCTGTACGCCGTACTGCTGGCGATCCACTTCTCCCGGATCACCGGGATGCTGGAGCTCCTGGACGCCGGCGTGATCGGGTCGGTGGTGCTGTTCGCCATCTGCCTGATGCTGGTGCCGAACATGATCCTGTACGTCGTCGCCTTCCTCGCCGGACCCGGATTCCAGCTGGGAGTGGGTACGACGATCGCCCCGACCGGAGTGGATGTCGGGAACCTGCCTGCGCTTCCGCTGCTGGCCGCCGTACCCGCGGATGGGGCGACACCGTCGTACCTGCTCGTCCTGACCGCTGTGGTGCCGCTGGTGGCCGGTGCGGTCGCCGGACTGGTCGTGGTGCGGCGTGGACTCGCGGATCAGGACGCTGAGGCGCTGGGCTGGGATGCGTTCGCCCTGCGTGGCGGTATGGCAGCCCTGCTCGCCGCCGTGTTGCTGTACGTGCTGATGGCGATGTCCGGTGGCTCGGCGGGGCCTGGCCGGATGTCTGCTGTCGGGATCCCGGGGGCGCTGGCGGCGGCCGGCGTACTGGCCGCGGGGATGGCGATCGGGGCCTCGATCACGGCCGCGGTGGTCGCGTCCCGCCGACCGGCCGACAGCGAGGCCGACGCCGAGCGATAAGGTTTCCCGCGTGACAGACCCCGTTGCGCCCACTCCCGATCCTGCGCGCCTCGTCGTGCTCGTGTCGGGCTCGGGGTCGAACCTGCAGGCCCTGCTCGACGCCTGCGCCGATCCGGCGTACGGCGCTCAGGTCGTCGGCGTCGGCGCCGACCGGGACGGGATCGCCGGGCTGGACCGGGCCGCTAACGCCGGGGTGCCGACCTTCGTGCACAAGGTCAAGGAGTACACCGAGCGGTCCGACTGGGACCGCGCACTGACCGCGTCGGTCGCTGAGCACAAGCCCGACCTGGTGGTGTCGGCCGGGTTCTTGAAGCTGGTCGGTGACGACTTCCTGGCCGCCTTCGGCGACCGGTACATCAACACCCACAACGCGCTGCTGCCCGCGTTTCCCGGGATCCACGGGCCCCGGGACGCGCTCGAGTACGGCGTCAAGGTGGCCGGGGCGACGCTGTTCTTCGTGGACGGCGGCGTCGACACCGGGCCGATCATCGCGCAGGTCGTCGTAGGAGTCGAGGACGACGACACCGAAGAAACCCTGACCGAGCGGATCAAGGAGGTCGAACGCCGCCAGCTGGTGGAGTGGGTCGGCCGCCTGGTCCGCGAGGGCTGGACCATCACCGGACGAAAGGTTCGACTGAAGTGAGCACCGACCGCAGGCCGATCCGCCGGGCGCTGATCAGCGTCTACGACAAGACCGGTCTGGAGGAGCTCGCGAAGGCACTGTCCGAGGCCGGCGTCCAGATCGTGTCGACCGGTTCCACGGCGGGCCGGATCGCGGCGGCCGGCGTACCGGTGACCAAGGTCGAGGAGCTGACCGGGTTCCCGGAGTGCCTGGACGGGCGGGTGAAGACGCTGCACCCGAAGGTGCACGCCGGTCTGCTGGCCGATGTCCGCAAGACCGAGCACGTCGAGCAGCTGGCCGAGATGCGGGTCGAGCCGTTCGATCTGCTGGTGAGCAACCTGTACCCGTTCACCGAGACCGTCGCATCCGGCGCGTCGGTGGACGAGTGCATCGAGCAGATCGACATCGGCGGTCCCTCGATGGTCCGCGGCGCCGCGAAGAACCACGCCAACGTTGCGGTGGTGGTGTCTCCGTCGCGCTATGGCGAGGTTCTGGAGGCGTTGGCCGCGGGTGGCTTCTCGCTGGAGCAGCGGCAGCGGCTGGCGGTGGATGCCTTTGTGCACACAGCGTCGTACGACGTTGCCGTCGCGTCCTGGATGGGCAGCTCGCTGACCGACACCTCCGAGGGCACTGGCTTCCCCGAGTGGGTCGGCGCGACCTGGGAGAAGGCGGCCGTACTGCGGTACGGCGAGAACCCGCATCAGCCGGCCGCGTTGTACGTGAACGGCCGGGGTGGCCTGGCGGCCGCGGAGCAGTTGCACGGCAAGGAGATGTCGTACAACAACTACGTCGACGCCGACGCTGCTCGCCGTACGGCGTACGACTTCAGCGAGCCGGCGGTCGCGATCATCAAGCACGCGAACCCGTGTGGCATCGCGGTCGGCAAGGACATCGCCGAGGCGCACCGGCGGGCCCACGAGTGCGACCCGGTCTCGGCGTACGGCGGTGTGATCGCGACGAACCGCCCGGTCTCGGTCGACCTGGCCAAGCAGGTCGCGGAGATCTTCACCGAGGTGCTGGTGGCGCCGGCGTACGAGGACGGTGCGGTCGAGATCCTGCAGGGCAAGAAGAACATCCGGTTGCTGGTCGCGCCGGCTCTGTCCTCGGCCGAGCAGGTGGAGATGCGCGCGGTGAGTGGCGGCCTGCTGCTGCAGCACACCGATCGGTTCCAGGCTCCCGGCGACGACCCGTCCGCGTGGACGCTCGCGGCCGGCGAAGCCGCGTCACCCGAGGTACTGGCGGACCTGGCCTTCGCGTGGAAGGCCTGCCGTGCGGTCAAGTCCAACGCGATCCTGCTGGCCTCCGACGGCGCCTCGGTCGGCGTCGGCATGGGCCAGGTCAACCGCGTCGACTCGTGCCGCCTGGCCGTCTCCCGCGCCGGTGACCGCGCCGCCGGCTCCGTCGCCGCCTCCGACGCCTTCTTCCCGTTCCCCGACGGCCTCGAGGTCCTCATCGAAGGCGGCGTCAAAGCAGTGGTCCAGCCCGGCGGTTCCATCCGCGACGAAGCAGCCATCGAAGCCGCCCAGAAGGCCGGCATCACCATGTACTTCACCGGCACCCGCCACTTCTTCCACTAACTCGACGGCCCGGGCCGGCGCGCATCGGCCTCGCTGGCGGGTCTGATCACCAGGCCGGACTAGTTTTCGCAGAGACATTGTGTAACTCGTCGGAACGGGCCTAGGGTGACCGCATCTGTCCCGCTGAGGTGGTCCGATGGGGGTTCGATGAAGCGTCGGAGTGTGGGGCTGCTGGTGACGGCCGCGGTCGTGATGGCGGGGGCCATCGCCGTACCGGCCGAAGCGCACAGCAGCAAGCGAGTGGTTGGGTACTACACCAACTGGAGTGGGTACGACCGGAACTTCCTGGTCAGCGATCTGGTCCAGAACGGGTCCGCCGCCCGGCTGACCCAGATCAACTACGCGTTCGGATTCCTCGACGCCCAGGGGAACTGCGTGAGCAGCGATCCGTGGGCCGACTACCAGCGCCCGTTCAGCGCCGAGCAGAGCGTGAACGGCACGGCCGACGAGCCCGGTCAGGTGCTCAACGGCAACCTCAACCAGCTCAAGCAGCTGAAGCAGAAGTTCCCGAAGCTGCGGATCAGCATCTCGCTCGGCGGCTGGACCGGCTCGGCGCACTTCTCCGACGCCGCCCTCACGCCGGCCTCGCGGGCAGCGCACGTGAAGTCCTGCCTCGACATGTGGCTGAAGGGCAACCTGCCCGGCTTGCCCGCGGGCGCGGCGAAGGGGATCTTCGACGGCGTCGACCTCGACTGGGAGTGGCCCGCCAGCGAGGGCAATCCGGGCAACGTCATCCGGCCCGAGGACAAGCAGAACTTCACCGCCCTGGTGCACGAGTACCGCAAGCAGCTGGACCGCTTGTCGCGGCCCGGTCGCTACAACCTGACCGCGTTCCTGCCCGCGAATCCCACGATGATCGACAAGGGTTTCGAGGTCCGCCAACTGTTCAAGGACCTGACCTTCGGTACGACGCAGGGCTACGACTACCACGGTCCGTGGGAGCAGTTGACGAACCAGCAGTCCGCGATCGACGGACCCAAGGGTGATCCGACCTCGCCGGAGTTCAGCTCGCAGGTGACGATCGACTCCTATCTGGCCCGGGGTGCGCCGCGGAGCAAACTCGTGATGGGGGTGCCGTTCTACTCCCACGGCTGGACCGGCGTCACGGACCAGAACCACGGCCTGTTCCAGCCTTCCACCGGCCCCGCACCGGCGACGTACGAAGCCGGTACGGAGGACTACCGCCTGCTCAAGGCGACACTGTCCAACTACACCGTCTACCGGGACAACAAGGCCGGGTTCGCCTGGCTGTTCGACGGTACGACGTTCTGGACCTGGGACGACCCGGTCGAGATGAAGCGCAAGGCGCAGTACATCTCGCAGCGCGATCTCGGCGGCGCGATGATCTGGTCGCTCGACGGTGACACCGGAAATGGGGAGCTGATCTCGGCGTTGCACCGTAACCTTCGGTGAGTGGATCTTGATGCTGTGGTGGATCGGTTCGGTGCCGACGGTCCCGAGCCGATCCACCTCGGTAACTCCGCGGCGACCGTCGTCCGGCTCGAACGCGGCCCGGAACGCCTGTTCTACAAGGCCGGCCCGGGCATCGACGCCGAGGCCGACCGACTGACCTGGCTCGGCTCGACCGGCTTCCCGTACCCGCGGATCGTTGACCGCGGCAACAACTCGCGCTGATGTTCAAGAGCCTCCGCGGCGAGCTCAATCCCCAGTACGGCGGACCGGCGGCCGCCCGCCGTTTCGTCGAGACGTACGGCGCCGACCCGGACGACCCGCGGATCGCCTACTACATCGACCTCGACAACTCCGGCGACTTCTGAGCCCGGAACGCCCGGCGGTAGGCGCTCGGCGTCGTCCGCAGAGCGGCCCGGAAGCGGCGGCGGAGATTGGTTGCCGACGACAACCCGACGCGGGCTGCGATGGTCTCCACCGCAAGCTCGGTTTCCTCCAGCAGGACACGGGTTCTGGCGATGCGCTGAGCGAGGAGCCATTGGCCCGGCGCCGTACCGAGTTGCTCGTCGAAGCGGCGGGCGAGAGTGCGTGGTGAGACGTTGAGCCGCGCCGCCAGGTCGTCGACGGTGATCGGGTCGCCGAGGTGGTCCGTTGCCCAGTCGAGCACGACGCCCAGGGATTGGGTGGACTGCGGAGCCTCGGTCCGGTACTGGACCTGGCCACCCTCGCGATGCGGCGGCATCACCATCCGCCGCGCGACCTGCGCGGCGTACGCGGCGCCGTGGTCGTTGCGGACGAGTTGGAGGCACAGGTCGATCCCGGTGCCGGAGCCGGCGCTGGTGGCGATGTCGCCGTGGTCGATGTAGAGCACGTCGGGATCGACCTGGACGGCGGGGAACCGGCGCTGCAGGTCGTCGGCCATCCGCCAATGGGTGGTGATCCGGCGGCCGTCGAGCAACCCGGTCGCGGCCAGCGCGAACGCCCCCGAGCAGATGCTGACCAGTCGCGCGCCGCGTCGATGCGCCCGGCCGAGTGCACGCAGTACGGCGATCGACGGCTCCCGGTCGATCGGCAGCCAGCCCGGCACGATGATCGTGTCCGCGCGGTCGAGAGCGCGCAGGCCGGACGCGACCAGCATGTCGAAACCCTCGGTGGTCCGGATCGCGCCGGGCCGGTCGGTGCACACGCTGAACCGGTAGTGCTCGTCGCGGAACACCGCGGCCGCGCACCCCAGCTCGAAGCTCGCCTGGGGTGCCGTCACGAGGGCGACGACGCGATGCGGACTCATGGCAGAAAAGTACCCGATCAGGACTATCCAGACACTGGGGACAAGCCTGTGGACAACTGCATGATCGAGGTATGCAGACCTTCGAATCGGCCTCTGTCCACGATGCGCCCGTGCGCGAGCTCTTCCCCGGCATCCGGTTGCGGCCGTTGTGGAGCGGTCCGGTCGCCGCGGCGTACGTCCTGCAGATGGACCCCGGGACCAGTTGGGAGGGCATCGACGTCCACGACCCCGGACCGGAGGAAGTCTTCGTCGTGGACGGCGTGTTCAACGACGGTACGCGCGACTACCCGGCCGGCTCCTTCATCCACTGCCCGGCCGGGTCGACCCACGTCCCGCAGACGACCCAGGGCTGCACCCTGTTCCTCTTCTATCCCGAGGGTTAGTCGGTACTGCGCAGTTCCGTCGGGGCGCCGTGGACGGCGGGGATGCTGCCGAGCTTGCCGGCCTGGAAGTCCTCGAAGGCCTGGATGACCTCGGCGCGGGTGTTCATCACGAACGGACCGGCCATCGCGACCGGCTCGCGGATCGGGCGGCCGCCGAGGACCAGTACGTCGAGATTCGGTTCGGCCTGGGATTGCGTCGTACCGGCCGCCGTACGGATCGTGTCGCCGGGGCCGAAGGCGGCCAGTTGACCCTTGCGGATCGGGCGCCGCTCGGCGCCGACCGTGCCCTGACCGGCGAGGACGTAGACGAGCGCGTTGTAGTCCGGCTGCCACGGGAGCATCAGTTCGGCGCCGGGGCTGACGGTCGCGTGCACCAAGGTGATCGGCGTGTGGGTCGAGCCGGGGCCGTCGTGGCCGTCGACCGAGCCCGCGATCACGCGAATCAGCGCACCGCCGTCGGGGGTGGACAGCAGAGCCGAGTCACCACCGCGGATGTCCTGGTAGCGCGGCGGAGCCCACTTCAGTGCCTTCGGGAGGTTCACCCAGAGCTGGATGCCGTGGAACAGGCCACCGCTCAGCACCAGGTGCTCCGGCGGGGTCTCGATGTGCAGGAGCCCACTGCCGGCGGTCATCCACTGGGTGTCGCCGTTGGAAATGACACCGCCACCGCCGTTGGAGTCCTGGTGCTCCATGATCCCGTCGAGCATGTATGTGACGGTCTCGAAGCCCCGGTGCGGATGCCACGGCGTGCCCTTGGGCTCACCCGGCGCGTACTCGACCTCGCCCATCTGGTCCATGTGGATGAACGGGTCGAGGTCTCGCAGATCGACTCCGGCGAACGCGCGCCGGACCGGGAATCCTTCGCCCTCGAAGCCGCTCGGCGCCGACGTCACCGACTTCACCGCCCGCTCGTGCGCGACGGCCGGATCGGGCTGATGGACGCGGGGCAGCACAGTGATGTCGCTGACGGTCACGGCGGGCATGGTCTTCTCCTCGCTCGGGTAGTTCAAGAATAAACTATCTGGCCCAACCGCGGCAAGACGGTGGGCATTCCCGGCTCGACCCACCCCGCACCCACAGCCTGAGCCCCGACCCGCCGGCGCGTCCACCGGGGCGCGTCCGTCGGGTCATCCGCGGTCCGGCCGAACTAGCTGCGTACATCCGGCCGGCCAGCTTCACGGCGACCACAGTGGGCAATACCACCGCGTACGAACTGGTGAGCTGACGAACCTCCAGCCCATCACAACTGCACGGCTCGGTCGGATGTCCCGTGTGGGCGCCCGGCCGAGCGCTGATTGTGATGGCCTGGCGGTCCCCACCCTGCCGCCACATGGCAGACTCTGGTGGCGTGACGGCGCAGATTCTGGACGGTAAGGCCACGGCGGCGGCGATCAAGGACGAGTTGAAGGTCCGGGTCGCGAAGCTGGCCGAGCAGGGTGTGGTGCCCGGGCTCGGCACGATCCTGGTCGGGGACGACCCCGGCAGCCGGGCGTACGTGGCCGGCAAGCACCGCGACTGCGCGGCGGTCGGCATCTCGTCGATCCAGGTCGAGCTGCCGGACACCGCAACCCAGGACGAGATCGCTGCGAAGGTCCGCGAGCTCAACGAGAACCCAGAGTGCACCGGCTTCATCGTCCAGCTGCCGCTGCCGAAGCACGTCGACACCAACGAGATCCTCGGCCTGATCGACCCGGCCAAGGACGCCGACGGTCTGCACCCGGTCAGCCTCGGCAAGCTCGTGCTCGGCCAGGACGGTCCGTTGCCGTGCACCCCGAAGGGCTGTGTGGAGATCCTGCGGCGGTACGACGTACCGATCGCCGGAGCCCACGTGGTCGTCGTCGGTCGCGGGGTGACCGCGGGCCGGCCGATGGGGCTGCTGTTCACCCGCAAGTCCGAGAACGCGACCGTGACGCAGTGCCACACCGGCACCACCGACCTCGCCGCAGTGGTCCGCACCGGCGACATCGTGATCGCCGCGGCCGGATCGGCCGGGCTGATCACCGCGGACATGGTGAAGCCGGGCGCCGTACTGCTCGACGTCGGCACCAGCCGCAGCGCCGAGGGCAAGATCGTCGGCGACATCGAGCCCGCCGCCCGCGAGCAGGCGGCCTGGATCGCCCCGATGCCCGGCGGCATCGGCCCGATGACCCGCGCGATGCTGCTCACCAACGTCGTCGAGGCCGCCGAAGCGAGCCTGGCCTGATGACCCGGCCGGCCGAAGCGGGCGTGACGTGCTGATGGCGGGAGAGCCTCGACGCCGGAGCGAATGGCCTCTGGTGCTGTCGCTGCTGGTCGGCCTGACCGGCCTCGTCGTACTCACGTTCTACAACTGGCGCAACGGCGTACTCGTGTTCGCCGCCGGCGTCGTCCTCGCCGGCTTCCTCCGCGCGTTCCTCAGCGACAACGCGGCCGGCCTCCTCCGCGTCCGCGGCCGCATGTTCGACACCACGCTCCTCGTCCTGGTAGGCCTGTCCATCGCCACCCTCGGCCTCATCGTCCCGAACTGACCCGATGCCGATCACCATCCGTCCAGCAACACCCGCGACAACGGTCACCAGGTGTCGTTCCGGTTCACCTTCCCGTTGAACCACGCATAGGGTCGCGGGTATGACGAGTGTTCGTGAGGATCTGGCGCCGTCCGGGGTGTTGCGGGCGTCCATCAATCTGGGGAATCCGGTGCTGGCGCAGGGGACGCCGGAGGAGCCGGCTGGGGTGACGGTCGACATCGCGCGGGAGTTGGCGCGGCGGCTCGAGGTGCCGGTGGAGCTGGTCTGCTTCGACGCGGCCCGGAAGTCGTTCGAGGCGATGACGACCGGGCAGGCGGACATCTGCTTCCTCGCGATCGACCCGGCGCGGGCCGGTGAGGTCGCGTTCACGGCGCCGTACGTCGTGATCGAAGGGGTGTACGCCGTCCCGGCGGACTCGCCGCTGACCACCGTCGACGAGGTGGACGGCCCGGGTGTCCGGATCGGCGTGAAGCAGGGATCGGCGTACGACCTGTACCTGACCCGGACGTTGCAGCGGGCAACGGTTGTGCGAGGTGACGAAGGGGCCGACATCTTCCGCGCCGAGGGGCTGGAGGCGACCGCCGGCATCCGGCAGCCGATCGCGCGGTTCGTTGCCGAGAACCCCGATGTCCGGCTGATCGACGAACGATTCATGGAGATCCGGCAGGCCGTCGGCACCACGAAGACGCGCGGTCCCGAGACGGTTGCCTACCTGCACGGTGTGGTCGAGGAGCTCAAGGCCAACGGTTTCGTCGCCGACGCGCTGCTCCGTTCCGGCCAGGCGGACGCGTCGGTCGCGCCACCCGCGGCGCTTTGACGACAACCACGCGGAGTGAGCAGGCAACTTCATGCCGTGGCAGCCGGTTCGTGCGACCTTTCGGTCTGGTCCAGACGTCAAACGGTGATCGCCGCGTACCTACTCCCCTAGAAGCACCGCGTGCCCCAGGCTTCGCCCAGGGCACGCGGTTGTTGTTCGGTCAGCCGAGGAGGTTGAGGGCCTGGACCGCGTCGCGCTCCTCGCCGAGCTCGGCGGTGCTGGCGTCGATGCGGCCGCGGGAGAAGTCGTCGATCTCGAGGCCCTGGACGATCTCCCAGTTGCCGTCCTTCGTGGTGACCGGGAAGGAGGAGATCAGGCCCTCGGGGACGCCGTACGAGCCGTCGGAGACGACTGCCATCGACAGCCAGTCGCCATCGGCCGAGCCGCGCAGCCAGTCGCGGGTGTGGTCGATGGTGGCGGCCGCGGCGGAGGCGGCCGACGACGCGCCGCGGGCCTCGATGATCGCGGCGCCGCGCTTCTGCACGGTCGGGATGAAGTCGTTCTCCAGCCAGTTCTGGTCGTTCACGACCTCGGCCGCGTTCTTGCCGGCCACCTCGGCGTGGAAGATGTCCGGGTACTGGGTCGCGGAGTGGTTGCCCCAGATCGTCATCTTCTTCAGGTCGGTGACGTGCGTACCGGTCTTCTTCGCCAGCTGGGCCAGCGCGCGGTTGTGGTCCAGCCGGGTCAGCGCGGCGAACCGCTCGGCCGGGATGTCCGGCGCGTTGCTCTTCGCGATCAGCGCGTTGGTGTTGGCCGGGTTGCCGGTGACGGTGATCCGGATGTCGTCCGCGGCGTGCTCGTTCAGCGCCTTGCCCTGGACGGTGAAGATCGCGCCGTTCGCCTCGAGCAGGTCGCCGCGCTCCATCCCCTTGGTCCGTGGTCGCGCGCCCACCAGCAGCGCGACGTTCGCACCGTCGAAGATGACGTTCGGGTCGTCGCCGATCTCCACGCCGGCCAGCGTCGGGAACGCGGAGTCGTCGAGCTCCATCACGACCCCCTCGAGCGCCTTCAGGGCCGGGGTGATCTCCAGCAGCCGCAGTTCGACCGGCGTGTCCGGCCCGAGCAGTGCGCCGCTCGCGATCCGGAACAGCAGGCTGTAGCCGATCTGACCAGCGGCCCCGGTAACGGCCACCTTCACCGGTGTAGTGCTCACGACACGCTCCTTCTGTGCTTGTGGGTGCTTCGGACGCTAGCAAGCCACGCCCACCCACCCAACGCTGGGGCACCGACTACTTCCTCACACCCGCTCAAACTCCACCTTGAGAACCCACCGACCATTTTTCGCCCGGCAAATTGGTTGGTGGCTTCTCAAGGTCGCTCGGCAGGCGGAGTGCGCGGTTGAGAGGATGGGTGGGTGGAACACAGGGTCGGCTCCGGGATCGCGAGCGTCGAGGCAGCGGCCGACGGGACGTTCGTGCTGCGGGTCGACGGATCCCTGCAGTCGCAGGTCGACCTTGCGGACCCCACCCACCTGTCGTTCGAGTACATGCGCCGGATCGGCGACGTCGTCGACGCGGTCGCACCTCGGCGTCAGCCGATCCCGGTCGTGCACGTGGGCGGCGCCGCGCTCAGTCTGCCGAGGTACGTCGCCACGACGCGCCCCCGCTCCCGGCAGATCGTCCTCGAACCCGACGAGGACCTGACCGAGTTCGTCCGCGAGGCGCTGCCGCTGCCGAAGCGCTCCGGCATCAAGGTCCGCGGCGTCACCGGCCGGGCCGGCATCACCGAGCTGTACGACGACTCGATGGACCTGCTGATCCTGGACGCGTTCGAGCACGAGGCCGTCCCGGCGAACCTGGTCACCACCGAGTTCTTCACCGAATGCGCCCGCGTCCTGCGGCCCACCGGCGTACTGGTCGCGAACCTGATCGACGGAACCGCCGGCCTGCCGTTCATCCGTCGTACGGCGGCGACCGTGCGGACCGTGATCGGCGACGGCGTGGTGCTCGCCGAGCGGAAGATCCTGCGGGGCAAGGGATTCGGGAACGTCATCCTGGTCGCGTCGCCCCAGCCCGTCCCCGACCTGACCACGGCCGGCGGCCGGGCCCAGCCGCCGTACGACGTGATGCCGCTGGGCGAGCTGGCCGGGAAGGCGGCGCCGCTGAGCGATGCGGAAGGGTTCGTCACGCCGCAGGCGCCGCCCGCAGTCTTCCGGAGCTAAGCCGGTCGAGGGTGCCGGCGAACGCGGCGCGCTCCTCCGCCGTCGCGCCGAGCGCGCGGACGAGCTGGTCGAGGCGGTCGCGCTGAGCCAGCCGCGTGCCGCGGAGCCACGCCTGGATGGTGGTCCGGGGGATGCCGGTGAGCCGCGCCAGGGTCCGGAGCGATCGCGGCCCGGCGAGAGCGGTCAGGGCTGCGCCGAGGTGGTCGGGTGTCTGTGCTGTTCGCAGTAGTTCGCCCACGTCCTGGGGATCGCGGCTCGCGGCCTCCCAGTGCCGTCGCCACACCGGGAGCAGCTCGGCCGGCACACCGCAGCCGGTCAGGAACGCGGTAGTCACGTCCCAGGACGGCAACTGCCGGCCGCTGGTCGCACGGACCAGGTGCGCGTGCGAGTAGTGCGCGTGGTCGGCAAGCTCCCGATAGGTCAGGCCGGCCTGCCGCCGGACTCGCTGCAGGGCGCCCGCGAACGCTTCCAGGTCCATGGTGACCTCCTCGCGATCAAACATAATTCAACATGAACGAACAAATCAAGTGACAGGAGTCAAGTTACGATTGGTCAATGTCCGTCGCGAGGGTTGCCGCACTGACCTACTACCCCGTCAAGGGGCTCTCCGGGGTGTCCGTGGATCAGGCCGAGGTGGGTCCGGCCGGGCTGCGGAACGACCGGAACTTCATGCTCGTCGAGCCCGACGGCACCTTCCTCAGTCAACGCAGCCTGCCCGCGATGGCAGCACTGCGCGCGGAGCTCGCCGGCGACGCCATCCGGCTGTCCGGCCCCGGCGCGCCGGACCTCGAGATCCCGATCCAGTACGACGGCAAGCGGCGCGACGTCAGCCTGTTCGGGAAGTGGTTCGGACTGGGTGTCGTCCAGGACCCGGCCGCGGACGAGTGGTTCAGCGAGCGGCTCGGCAAGCCGGCCGCGCTGGTCCGGGTGACGCCCGAGCACGATCGGCCCGGCTGGGGTGTGCATCGCGGCCAGACCGGGTTCGGGGACGCGCACGCACTGATGATCACGTCCCTGTCGTCCCTGGACGGGCTGAATGAGCGGATCGTCGAGCGAGGTGGCGACGCCATCCCGATGAACCGCTTCCGCCCGAACATCGTCATGGCCGGCTGGCCGGAACCGCATACCGAGGACAGGGTCCTACGGATGTCCGCGGGTTCGGTCGAGATCGGCTATTCGGCCCGCTCGATCCGCTGCGCGGTCCCGACCGTCGACCAGTCGACCGGCGCGAAATGTGGTCCCGAGCCGACCCGGACGCTCGCGTCGTACCGGCGGCAGCCCGACTACGGCGGCGGGGTCAGCTTCGGCATGAAGGCCGCGGTGCTTGCCGAAGGCACCCTTCACGTCGGCGACGAGATCCTCGTGCACGAATGGATCCCGGCCGGCCCCGACCCAGCCCCCGACCGCCGCTAGCTCGCACACTCGCCCATCACCACCACTGTGCCGACGACCAGCACGCCCGGCCGACGACCACCCACACCTCCAGCCGGAAGAACCCTCAAACGACGCGGGGCGGTGCTAGCAGGCGACGCGGGCGCGGCCGGTGACGGCCCTGTAGGTGCAGGTGTCGAACGTCTTGCCGGCCGGCGTCTGGAACCGGGCGGTGTCGCCGGTGTTGTTCCAGATGTAGTTGCCCTGGTTCCAGTACAGGGTCTGCGCGCGGTTGCGGTTCTTGCCGGTGCGGACGATCGCCGTCGTCCGGCCGGCGAGAACGTAGCCGCGCGGGAAGACGAAGACGTGGTTCGCGACGTCCAGCACGCGGAACCCGGACAGGTTGATGGGCCTGCTGCTGATGTTGCGAATCGTGAAGAACTCCTGGTTCAGCTGCGCGTTGGTGCGGTAGTCCGGACCCGGCGGGTCGTACTGGATCCCGCTCAGCACGACCGTGATCGCCGCCGACGCGGACAACGGTGCGACCACCGCCGCGGCGACCGTCACCGCGGCAGCGGCGAACCCGGAAACGAGCAGGCTGAAGCGTCGTGCGAACAAAAGATTCCCCCTGGGCAGTAGGCCCGAATTCCCGCCGGGCCCGATGAACATGGCTGCCGGCTCCCCCCGGCCGTCGCACGGTAGCCGTCACGCTGCGTGCTCGTCAAGGGCTCAACCAACCGGGGTCGGGACCCCGTGGTCGAGTAGTGCGACGCGGGCGGCCAGGCCGGCTTCGCGGAAGGCCTTGAGGAACTGGTCCGGGCCTTCGGTGAAGTGCGCCCAGCCCTCGGTGTGGACGGGGACGATGATCGCGGAGCCGAGGAGGTGTGCGGCCTCGACCGCGGACTCCGAGGTCAGCGTGAGCGCCGCGCCGTCGAGCAGCGTGGTCCGGGCGCCACCGGCGAAGAGGACCGCCACGTCGATCGGCGCGAAGCGATCGGCGATCTCCTTGACCAGGCCGATCGACGCGTTGTCGCCGGACACGTACACGGTCGGCAGGTCCGCACCGGTCAGCACGAATCCGGTGACGACACCGAGCACCGACTCGGCACCCTCCGGACCGTGCAGCGCGGGTACGCCGGTCACCGTGACGACGCCGCCATCCGGACGCGGCAGCTCGATGGACTCCCAATTCTCCAACGCTCGTACGCCGGGAATCCGGGTGGCCGCCCCAGGAGTCGACAGCACCGTCGGGACCGACGGGAGCAGGGCGCGGCCTGCGTCGTCGAGGTTGTCCTTGTGCTGGTCATGCGAGAGCAGGACTACGTCGACCGGACCGAGCTCCGCGGCCGGGATCGCCGGGCCGGTCAGCTTGGTCATCACCCGGCCGGGCAGCTGGTAGTCCCGCGGCTCGTCGAAGGCGGGGTCGGTCAGGAACGTCAGCCCGCCAAGGCTGATGACGGCGGTCGGGCCGCCGATGTGCGTGATCTTCATATCCACGATCCTCGGCTCCGGCGCGCCGATCCACCATTGGCCCGTGAGCCACAGTTCCTGAAGATCGGGCCATACTGGTCCCATGCGCACAGTCGCCGTCCTCGCGTACGACGGGATCAGCCCGTTCCACCTGTCCGTGCCCTGCCTGGTCCTCGGCGATCGCCACGGTCCGCCGAGTCAGTACGACGTACTCGTCTGTGCCGAGGAGCCGGGATCGCTGCGGACGAACGCCGGCTTCGGGGTCACTGTCGATCGGGGGCTCGACGAGATGGACGAGGCGGATGTGGTGGTGCTGCCGAGCTGGCATCCCGGTCGCGAGCCGTCCGCCGTACTGATCGACGCGATCCGCAGGGCGCACACGCGGGGAGCGACTGTGGTCGGTCTGTGTATCGGGGCGTTCCTCGTCGCGGCGAGTGGGATCGCTGATGGGCGGGAGGTGGTGACGCACTGGCGGTGGGCGGACGAGTTGCAGGCACGGCATCCGGAGCTCACGGTCCGGGCGGACGTGCTGTGGTCGGATCTGGGTGACCTCATCACGTCCGCGGGTACGGCGGCGTCGCTCGACTGCTGTCTGCACCTCGTCCGGACGCATCACGGGGTCGAGGTGGCCGAGCGGTTGGCCCGGGACATCGTGGTCGCGCCGCATCGCAGTGGTTCGCAGGCGCAGTACATCCCGGTTCCGGTGCCGCCCGATCCCAGCGACGACGTGATCGAGAAGGCGATGGTATGGGCTCGCGCGCGGCTCGATCAGCCCGTGACGCTGGACGAATGGGCGACTGCGGTGGCGTTGTCGCGGCGTACGTTCACTCGGCAGTTTCGCGCGCGGACCGGGATCTCCGGGCAGGCATGGTTGCTGCGCCAGCGGCTGGACCGGGCCCGGTTGTTGCTGGAGACGACCGACCATCCGGTCGAGCGGGTCGCCGGCGAGAGCGGGTTCGGCAGCAGCGCGGCGCTGCGACACCACTTCCACGCGCTACTGGGCACGACGCCGCAGCGGCATCGGCAGGAGTTCGGGGCGCTATAGCAGCAGGAGCAGCATGTAGACGGCCGGGGCCGCGAACGTGATCAGGAGGATCCAGGCGATCATCCGGTGCCGGGGCTTGTCGCGGTCGAGCGAGGACGCGAAGTACAGGACGGCGCCTTCCTCGGTGTGCCGGCTCAGGCCCATCTTGCGGGCCTCCTCCGGGCGCGGATCGGGCCGCTCGTCCGCCAACGCGTCCGGCGGAATCCCGAAGTGCGCGGGGAGAGCCGGATCCAGATCATCACGTTCCCCGAACATCCAGCCTCCGCAGGTAGGTGGACCATGAGCCGTCCTCCCATGGTCGCACCACCTCCTGCAAAAGTGCCGCTGTGTCTTACGAGAAGTCAGCCACCCACGCGACTCGGGTCTTCTTCGAACACAGCAGTGGGCACAGGACGCCGCTGTCGTGGGGCGATCCCTGGGCTCCCACACCTAGCGTGGTGAGCCCGCAATTCAAGATCGTGCTCCTGCTGTTGTTCATCATTCGGTCGAACGCCTGCTGCGCGGTCATGTTGTCGCCGCCGGCGCCCGTCCCCGAGTTGAGGTTGCTGCCGGACGAAGCACGGTCGCCGGCCTCGGCGCGTGCGCTTCCGGTGAGGTTCGGGTCCTGCTTGAGGCGAGCACAACCGTTGTTGACGCGAGCGTTGTCGATCAGGTTGAACAACTGTTGCTCGTCGCCCGTCATCTGCCCGTCCACCGGTGGCGGCGGCGGCGGTGGGGCGGTGGTGGTTGGTGGAGTGGTCGGCCGCTTTGTGCTGACCGTGCGGTCCGGGGAGGTTGGGCCTGTGGTTGGTTCTGTGGTTTTGCGGCCCCCGGTGGGGGTTGCGGTGGGGTCGTCCGTCGGGCCGGTGGTGGACGGGGTTTCGGTGGGGGTGGCCGAGTCCGTCGGGGTTGGGGTCGGCGTCGCTGTCGGGGTCGCCGTGGGTGGGGTGCTGGGGTGGGTGGTCGGGGGAGCGACCACGGGCTTGGTGGTCGGGGTGATGTAGGTGTCGTCGGTGCGCGTGACGATCGGGACCGAGGCGTCGGCCGGGTCGTTCTGCGGCTGGTGCAGGAGGATCCACGAGATCGGCGTGATCACCAGCACCACGGACGCGATCGCGACCACGGTCCGGCGGGTCCGCGCCGACTTCCCGGCCGCCGCCGACCTCGCCGCCGCACGCGATCCACCGCGCCCGGGCCCGGAAGACCCACGCCCGCCGGAACCAGAACCGCCGCCGGACCCACCACGACCACCCGCGTGACCACGAGAGCCGCCCGTCGGACCAGCGGCCGTCTGTCCGGCCGTGCCCGCAGCGGCGGCCGACTCAGCACCGGCAACTCCGGTCCCGGCAGCAGTGCCAAGCCCAGCGGCCCACGCGTCACCCGACGAACCGAGCCCTGAGGTCCCGCCGTCGCCTGTCGAGTCCGACGTACGGCCATCGGTCGTGCCTGCAGCCCTAGTCGACGCAGCACCAGCAGTCGGGCCACCAAGAGAAGCCCAGTCGTCGCTCACACCACCGAGTCGCGCGCTCCGACCGTCAGCGTCGTCACCAGCACGTCGCGACGACCAAGTGCCAGCCGTGTCACCAAGGCCGGCGCTCTGCGGGTCCGGAGTACCGGCGCCGCGCGAGGACCAAGTGCCGGCGGTGTTGCCAAGCCCCGGGGTCCGTGCGTCGGCGGCCGCGGAGTTCTCCGGCGTACTGGCCCGGCGGGCCGACCAGGTGCCGGCGGTGTCGCCGAGGGTTGCGGACTGGGGGTCCGTGGTGCTGCGGCGCGAGGACCAGGTGCCGGCGGTTTCGCCGAGGCCTGCTGGGGTGTCCGCGTCGGCTGATCCCCGGCTTCGGCGGCCGGCGGCTCGGCGGCCGGGACGGGGAGCCTGCTCGGGCTCGGTGCCGGCGATGGATTGAGCGACCCACGAGGGGCTTCCGCCGGCGGGGCGGGAGCGGGCGCCCAGGCCGGAGTCCGCGTCCGGTGGGGTGTAGCTGGGGATGGACGGTCGCGGCGCGTACTGCGGTGTGGCCGGGCGGGACTGGGCATCGGCCCAGAACGGGGACTCGTTGGCGGCGCCCGCGGACTGTGCGGTCGCCCAGAACGGGGACTCGTCACTGCCGCGGGGTGCGTACCTGGGTGGTTCGGGCGGGGCCGGTGGCGGGGTTTCCGCCGCAGGGGTGGACCGATTGCCGGACCGCGACGAGCGCGAGGCGGCGCGGGTCGCCTTCCTGCGTGGCTTGTACCGGCTGCTGCCGGAGTCGGACATTATTTCGTTGTTCCCTTCACTGTCTCGCCCCCAAGACGTGCCTCATCATTCGTGTCACCGGAGCCCCCCAGGACGGTCCGGCGACATGACAAGGACGGATCTACCCGCAGTGACCGACCATGAACCGGCCGGACATTGTGGCCGTGAGACAACATCTCCGCCACACTCGGTGTGTTCGACACAATGACAATCTCGAAGGCTCATCGGGGCGCATCCACTCAACTGCGCCCGAAGTCCTGGACCCAGCTGCCCCGTCCCCAGTCCGGCTTGACCTGGCCGGGGTCGTAGCCGATGCCGATCGAGGTGAACCGGCAGTTCAGGATGTTCTTGCGGTGGCCGTCGCTCTGCATCCAGGCCGCGACGACCTTCTGTGCGGTGTCGAAGCCGGCGGCGATGTTCTCGCCCCAGCTGGAACCGCGGTACCCGGCGGCCGCCATCCGGTCGCCCGGGTCCTGCCCGTCGGGGTTCGTGTGGTCCATGTAGTGGCGACGGACCATGTCCGACGCCTGCTTCCCGGCCGCCTTGACCAGCGCGCTGTCCAGCCGGAGCGGGCGGCAGCCCTGCTGCGCACGGATCTGGTTCGTGTAGTCGAGCACCTGGCGCTCTTGCGCGTTGGTGCCGCCACCACTGGTCGACGGCTGCGGGGTGTCCCTCGGCGTCGGCTCGCTGGTCCGCGTCTTGGTCGGCGTACTGTGCGACGGCTTCGGCTTCGTCCTGGTGCTGTTCGGGGTCCGCGGCGCCGTCGGCGTCACCGGCACGGTCGTCACGCCGCCGGTCGGGACCGGGGTGGTGCCGACACTCGTGGCGGTGTTGTCCGGGGAGCCGCTGGTGGCCGGGGTACCCGACGTGGACATGGACGCCGCCGACCCGAGGGCCGGCGTACCGACGACGGAGGTGACCACGCCGTTGGGCAAGGTCTTGGTCACGGTGGCGCCGGGTACGGCGGCAGTCGTGGTGCCGTCAACCTCGGACGGTGCGGAGTCGTTGCGCGTGTCCTCGGAGACGTTCAGCACCTTGGCCGCGTCGTCCACGGTCGAGTGGTCGCGAGACATCAGCCAGACCACCGGGCCGATAGCGAGCAGCACGGACAGCGCGCTGACGGTCGGGCCGATCAGGCCACGACTGCGTCGGGGAGCACGTCGGCTGCCGCGGTGTCGCCGGGGGGTAGGCGAATCCGTCATGGGTGGGCGAATCCTCTTCGTTTTTCGTCGTACCGAGCGCTTCTTCGTCGTTCCCCGTGGTTGTTGCCAGGTCCCCCCTGGTCACCGAACAGCGACCTTAACCGATGGGTAAGGTCACTGTTACGGGCTCGCGACGGCTCTTAACGTTCCCCGAAGGTTTTCCGCCAACGATTGACGAACGCTGCTGGTACGGCGGTCAGCCGCCGAAGTCCTGCACCCAGCTTCCGTTGCCCCACTCGGGCTTCACCTGGCCGGAGTCGTAGCCGATGCCGATCAGCGTGTAGGTGCAGTTGAGGATGTTCTGCCGGTGGCCCGGGCTGTTCATCCAGCCCTTCACGACCGCCGCGGCACTGGAGTAGCCGACGGCGATGTTCTCGGCCATCGCGCCGCCCTTGAACCCGGCCGCCTTCATCCGGTCGAACGGGCTGCGGCCGTCCAGGCTGTCGTGCGCGAAGAAGTGCTGGTCGACCATGTCGGCCGCGTGTGCCTCGGCCGCCTTCGTCAGTGCGCTGTTCATCCGCAGCGGCCCACAACCGGACTTGGCGCGCTCTTGGTTGGTCAGGGCAAGCACCTGCGCCTCGGCGGTCCCCGACCCACCGGAAGTGTTGGTCGGCTTCGGTGCCGGGGTGGCGGTGTGGCTCGGCTTCGGCGACGGCTTCGGGGACCGCGTGCCGCCCCGGCTGGGCGCCGTACTCGATCGGGTCGGTGCCGGCGTCGGGCTCTTCGTCTTCGACCGCGTCGGCGTCGGCGTCGGCGTCGGCGTCGTACGACGAGGTGTGTGCGACGGAGTGGTCGGACGGATCGGGGTCACCGGGGTCGACATCGGGGCGTCGTCGGACGCCGAGGTGACCGACGTCACCGGGCTCTCCTGGCTGGTGACCTGACGCCCGCCGGTGTCACGCAGGACGAACCATCCGATGCCCGCCAGCAGAACCAAGGCCGACAGCGAAGCGATGAGAGGTCCGGCCACTCCACTACCGAGTGACCGCTTGTGGTTCGTCATGGTGAGCAGCCTTGCCCAGGTCAGCGCTTGCGCACTCCCGGGCCGGGCCGCACTTCACGAACCTTTGACTATCTCAGCCGTTTGAAACGCCTGCGTGTCAGCGTGAGCGCGCGATGACGATGTCCGCGACGACCTTCCAGCCCAGACTGCGATACAGCCGCAGGCCGTCGATCGACGCGATCAGGATGCCGCGCTTGGCGCCCTGGGCCGCGGCCGTCTCGACCAGCGAGGCCATCACGGCACTGCCGAGACCGCGCCGCCGGTGCGCCGGCTCGGTCTCGATCCGGTCCGCGACCGCGTCCTCGCCGACCACGGCCATTCGCCCGCTCGACACCACACCACCGTGCAACGTCGCGCGGGTGATGATCAGGTCGGACTCGAGCTCGGTGTGCAGGGCGTAGCGCTCAGGCAGTTTCAGGGCCGGCTGCTCCGACAGCTGGATCGTCATCAGCCAGTCCTGGTCCTGCTGGACCTCGAGACCGAGATCCTCGAGCTGCTCGATCCGGGCTTCCTTGTCGTCTGTGGCCAGCGTGATCCAGCCGGCCCCACGACCACCGCCGCCGGCCAGCGCCAGCTCGGCGGCACGTTCGACCCGTTCGGGTTTGTCATCGGCATCCAGAACGACATACTCCGTCGGGCGGTTCTCCTCACCCGCACGGACGGTCAGAATGCCGTCGTTGTCGTCCTCCACGGTGGTCCAGCCCCTCGAAACCGACCACCCGGCCTGCCAGCGGCGGACGAGCTCCTCACGATCTCTCACCCGTCGATTCAAGCAGCCGGATCGCGCCACGGCGAGGGGAACTTGTGTCGTCTGTCACCAACTGGCCGTATTCCGTCGTTTCCAGTCGGTCACCACTACCGCTTCCGCCAAGCCCGCCGCAACCCCCAGGCCCCGCCAAACCACCTTCAGGGGTCAACCCCTGAATGGTGACGTGCGGTCAGGGGCGGGGGTCGGTGGCGAGCAGGTCGAAGCCGAGCAGGTTCAGGAACTCGCCGTCGCGCCGTGGCGAGGCCAGTCGCTCGGTGCTCACCGCGGTGAAGCCGTTGACCTCGGCAACATGCGCCGACGCGGTGTTGCCCTCGGCAGCGAACAGCACCAGCCGGCGTCGCCCCAGACCGCCGTCGGCGACCGGCCGGAAGGCATGCTCGATCACCAGCCCGACCGCGGTCGACATCACCTTGCGGCCGCGCGCATCGGGGTGCAGCCAGTAGCCGATCTCGCCCATCGTCTTGTCGATCCGGTTGTTCAGATCGAAGACACTCACACAGCCGAGCAGCTGATCCGAGGCCGCGTCCGCGATCGCCCACGGCACTCCTTCGCCACTCGCGAGGGTGTCCTGCCGGCTCCGCATGAACCCTTCGGCGTCGCTCAGCTGGTACGGCGACGGCAGGCCGGGCAGCCAGTACTGCGTCCGCTCGTCGTTGCACGCCTCCGTGATCCGCGGTGTGTCCGTCGGCTGGAACGCACGCAACCGGATCCCGCCACCCTCGAGCTCCGGCACCGACCACCAGTTGCCCTGCGGCTCGAGCTCGTCGTCGCGGCCGATCGTGGCGATCCACTCGTCCCGCCGGACGTCGCGCGCCAGCCCACCACCCGGTACGACGACCACGCCACGGAACCCGCACTTCCACGCGACCCGGCGCGACGCGTAGTTGCCGGTGAACGCCCGCCAGATCACCCGGTCCCAGCCGAAGACGTCGAACGCGTGCCGCACGACCAGCTTGACCGCGCGCGTCATCACCCCGGCGCCCCGAGCCCAGGGCGCGACCGAGAACCCGATCTCACCGACCCCGCCCTGCCCGTCGTGCAGATCGACGGTGCCGCCGAAGCGTCCGTCGTACTCGATCGCCCAGGCCCAGGAGCCACCGTCCCGCCAGCCCATCGGCACGATCTCGGTCACGAAGTTGACCGCGTTCTGGCGGTCGTAGGGCACTGGGATGGTGGTCCAGCGCTGCATCTCCGGGTCCTGGCACATGTCGTAGACGCACTCGATGTCGTCCGTCGTGTGCGCACGCAGGGTCACCACGCCGTCGGTCAGGACCGGAACGTCCTCGGGAAATCGCATGCTCCAGGGTGACGCGGTGCCACCGGCGAGGCAACGGCATTTCCCTGACAGCGGCGGGTTTCGACACTAGGCTGTGGACGTGAATGCAGCCGGAACGGAGCCGTCGCGGGGCCGGGGTGGGCAGCTGGCCGCCCAGCGGCAGGCCACGATCGTTGCCGAGGTCAACAGTCGCGGCGCGATCACGGTCGCCGAGCTGGTCGATCGGTTCGGGGTGTCGGACATGACGATCCGGCGCGACCTGGACGCGCTCGACTCCAGCGGGCTGCTGCACAAGGTGCACGGCGGCGCCACGTCGGTCGGGCTGCGCAGCGCGCACGAGCCCGGCTTCGACGCGAAGCTGACGCAGGAGTCCGCGGCCAAGCAGGCGATCGCGGCCGAGGCGGCCGGCCGGGTCCAGCCGGACAGCGCGATCGGGATCGGTGCCGGTACGACGACGTACGCGCTGGCTCGTCAGTTGCTGCGGGTGGAGAACTTGACAGTCGTCACGAACTCGGCGCGGATCGCGGATGTGTTCCACGGCAACAGCCGCTCGGATCGCACGGTGGTCCTGATCGGCGGTATCCGCACTCCTTCGGACGCGTTGGTCGGCCCGATCGCCACCGCCGCGCTGGCCTCACTGCATCTCGATCTGTTGTTCCTCGGCGCGCACGGCGTCGACGCCGAGCACGGACTGAGTACGCCGAACCTGATGGAAGCCGAGACCAACCGGTCCTTCATCGCCGCGAGCCGCGAGGTGGTCGTGGTCGCGGACCACACCAAGTGGGGAACGGTCGGGTTGAGCACCTTCGCCACCTGGGCCGACCTCGACGTCATCGTCACCGACAACGGCCTGTCCACCGCCGCCCGCAAAGCCATGCGCGACACCGGCTGCGAGCTCGTCATCGCCTCCTAGCTGAGGCGGGACGCTCCGGCTGACGGAGTTGCTGCGAGAGAGCTCGGCGGGGTGAAACCGTGGTCCGCAAAGGCTTTCTCGATCGCCGCGAGGACGGACTCGGCCGCGTCCGCCGCGACCAGCGCGATGATGCAGCCACCGAAGCCGCCGCCGGTCATCCGGGCGCCGAGCGCACCGGCCTCGAGCGCGGTGTCGACCGCGACGTCCAGCTCGGGCACGGTGATCTCGAAGTCGTCCCGCAGCGACGCGTGCGACGCGGTGAACAACGGCCCGACCTCCTGCAGCCGACCGGCCCGCATCAACGCCACCGCCTCCTCGACCCGGCGGATCTCGGTGACCACGTGCCGCACCCGGCGCCGTACGACGTCGTCGCTCAACCGGGCGAGTGCGTCGTCGAGGTCGTCGTACGCGATCGACCGCAGGGCCGGTACGCCGAGCTCGGCCGCGGCCTGCTCACAGCTCTTCCGGCGGGCGGCGTACTCGCCGTCGACGTGCCGGTGGGGCGCCTTCACATCGACGACCAGCAGCGCGAGGTCGTCGGCCGCCGGGTCGAACGGGATCTGGTCGGTGGACATCGCGCGGATGTCGAAGTACAGGGCATGACCGGCGGTGCAGCACATCGACGCCATCTGGTCCATCAGGCCGACCGGGGCGCCGACGTACTGGTTCTCGGCGCGCTGGGCGAGCCGCGCGACCTCGGCGGGGTCGACCTCGATGCCACGCAGGCCGAGCAGGGCGACGGAGGTCGCGCAGAGGAGTGCCGCGGACGACGAGAGGCCGGCGCCGGACGGCAGATCCGAGTCGACGAGCAGGTTGGCGCCGCCGATCGCGTAGCCGGACTCGCGCAGGATCCAGGCCGCACCGGCCGGGTACGCCGCCCAGTCACTGACGGAGCCCGGAGTCAGTTCGTCGATGGCGAACTCGGTGATGCCCTTGTGCCCGGTGGACGCGACCGCGATCCGGCTGTCGTCGCGCTGCGAGGCGGTCACCACGATCCGGTTCGGCAGGGCGATCGGGAGGACCAGGCCGTCGTTGTAGTCGGTGTGCTCGCCGATCAGGTTGACCCGGCCGGGAGCGCGCCAACTGCCGTCCGGCGCCGTACCGAAGACGTCCTGGAAACTCACGAACCCACCTTCCGCAGGGTCTCGGCCACGTCCTCGGGCCGGGTGTCGCTGATGAACGCGCCCATCCCGGACTCCGAGCCGGCCAGGTACTTGATCTTGTCCGCGGCCCGGCGGATCGACAACACCTCGAGGTGGAGGTAGCCGAGCTCGCGGTCGATCCGGACCGGGGCCTGGTGCCAGGCCGCGATGTAGGGCAGCGGATCGCCGTACAGGCCGTCGAGTCGTTGGAGGACGTCGAGGTACAGCTCGGCGAAGTCGTCGCGCTCGCCGACCGACAGCTCGTCGATGCCGAAGACCTGACGGTGCGGGTAGAGGTGCACCTCGACCGGCCAGCGGGCGGCCTCGGGCACGAACGCGGTCCAGTTGCCGTTCGCGGCGATCACCCGGCTGCCCTGTTTCCGTTCCGCGGCCAGGACGTCGGCGAACAGGTTGCTGCCGGCAACTTCCTGGTGCTGCCGGGCCCGCGCCATCAGGGTGCGCATCCGCGGCGGCAGGAACGGGAAGGCGTAGATCTGGCCGTGCGGGTGGCTCAGCGTCACGCCGATCTCACGGCCGCGGTTCTCGAACGGGAAGACGAGCTCGACGTCGTCGCGGGCGCCCAGCTCGGCGGTCCGGTCGGACCAGGTGTCGACCACCAGCCGGGCCTGGCCCTGGGACAGGTGCGTGAACGACTGGTTGTGGTCGCTGGTGAAACAGACCACCTCGGTCCGGCCCGGGCCGGCGAAGGAGGGGAACCGGTTCTCGAACACGGCCACGTTGTAGTCGTGGTCCGGGATCTCGGTCGGGTTGCCCGGCTTGCTCGCGCACAGCGGGCACTGGTCGGCCGGCGGCAGGTAGGTGCGGGTGTTGCGGTGGGTCGCGTAGGTGATCACGTCACCGGTCAGCGGGTCGGTCCGCAGGTCGACCTGTGGTTGCGGGGCGGGCAGTCCACGGGTGTCCTCGAGCGGCACCCGGACCGGTGCGTCGGCCGGGTCGTAGTAGATCAGCTCGCGTCCGTCGGACAGTCTGGTGTCGGTCCGGCGTACCCCGCGCGGTGTCTTCATCGGTTGACCCTCCCGGCCGTACGACATGGACGGCCAGGAATCATCGTAAACCAACAAACTCGAACATGCAGCATGATACGGGCCACCGCTAGGCTTGCTGGATGGACGACTACGCCCTACGCACGCCCTCTCGACTGTCGACGAGAGGGCGTTAGGAACTCCGAACCATGAACGAAACCCTGCTCAACATCGTCCTGATCCTGGTCTTCGTGCTGATCGGCGGGGTCTTCGCCGCGGCCGAGATGGCGCTGGTCTCGCTGCGCGAGAGCCAGCTCAAGTCGCTGTCGCACCGCGGCCGGCGCGGCGAGATCGTGGCCAAGGTGGCCGCCAACCCGAACCGGTTCCTGTCCGCCGTCCAGATCGGCGTGACCCTGATGGGCTTCCTGTCCGCCGCCTTCGGCGGCGCGACGCTCGCCGACGGCCTGTCCCCGCACCTGCAGAAGCTGGGCCTGCCCGAGTCGGTGGCCAACACGCTCGCCCTGGTGCTGATCACGATCTGCATCTCCTACGTCTCGATCGTGATCGGCGAGCTCGCGGCCAAGCGGCTCGCGCTGCAGCGGGCCGAGACGTTCGCGCTCGGCCTGGCGCCGCTGGTCGACAAGATCGCCTCCGGCGCCCGCCCGGTCATCTGGCTGCTGTCCAGGTCGACCGACCTGGTGGTCCGCGCCCTCGGCGGTGACCCGAACGCGAACCGCGAGGTGATGTCCGACGAGGAACTGCGCGACCTGGTCTCCGCGCACGAGTCGCTCGGCGAGGAGGAGCGCCGGATCGTCGACGACGTGTTCGAGGCCGGTGGCCGGCAGCTCCGCGAGCTGATGCTGCCGCGCACCGAGGTGGACTTCGTCGACGCGGAGATGCCGGCATACAAGGCGGTCAAGTTCGCCGCCGAGCGGCCGCACTCGCGCTACCCGGTGATGAACGGCTCGGCCGACGACATCGTCGGCTTTGTCCACGTCCGGGACCTGTTCGACCCGGCGGTCGCGTCCCGCTCGGTCCGGGTCGGCGACCTGTGCCGCGAGGTGCTGATGCTGCCGGACACCGCGAAGCTGCTGCCCACGCTGACCGAGATGCGCCGGGTGTCGACCCACCTGGCCATCGTCCTGGACGAGTACGGCGGTACGGCGGGCATCGTCACGCTGGAGGACCTGGTCGAGGAACTGATCGGCGACATCAAGGACGAGTACGACGAGGAGTCCGGCGAGACCACCCGGTTGCGCAGCGGCGACATCGAGGTCGACGGCCTGCTCAACCTCGACGACTTCGCCGACGAGACCGGCGTCGAACTGCCCGACGGCCCCTACGAAACCGTCGGCGGCTTCCTCGCCGCCCAACTGGGCAAGGTGCCGTCAACCGGTGACGAGGCCCGCGTCGACGGTCACACGCTCACCGTCATCGAGATGGACGGCCGCCGGGTGGCCCGGGTCCGGATCCACCGCCTCAAACCGTCAGGGGAGGAGCCGGTTCCGGCCGAGGAGCCAGCACCTGCCGGCGACTGAGGATGACCAGGCCGCCGACGACGTAGCCGAGGCCCTGGAAGACCAGGACGGGGATGATGCCGACGGCGTCGCCGAGGAAGCCGGCCGAGGTGATGCCGACCAGGACGGCGACGGACTCGGTGGCGGTGATCGCGCCGAAGATGCGGCCGCGGGTGCCGTCCTGGGTGAGGTTCTGGAACACCGTCATCATGCCGGCGACCGTGAAGGCGCCAGGGAGCCCGACGACGATCATGCAGGCGAAGGCCGGGATCAGGCTGTCCGAGATCAGCGGGTAGCAGAACAGCGTCAGGTCGACCAGGCCGAAGAAGAAGGCGCCGACTTCCCACATTGTTGCTGCAGGCAACCGTGACCCGATGGCCGCGGCGACCAGGCCGCCGACGATGCCGCCGATCGCCTGCGACGAGACGATCAGGCCGTACGCCGTACCGTCGCCACCCAGCTCGGAGCTGACGAAGGGTGCGAACAGCGTGCTCATGATCCCTTCGCCGACACCGGTGACGAGGCAGAAGACGAACAACAGCCGCATCGCCTGGCCCGCGACGCACAGCCGCAGGCCTTCGGTCCACTCGGCCCGCAACCGGCGGATCGCCCCGCCGGCCTCCTCGGCCGCGCTCGCTTCGTCGTGCTCATGTGGGGTACGGCGATGCCGCATGCCGGCGATCAGGACGACGGCAACCAGGAAGGTGCCGGCATCGGCCAACGCGAGCAGGGTGAGGCCACCGAGCGCCGCGAGCACGCCGCCCAGGGCGGCGCCGACCAAGCGGGCGATGTCACGGATCTGACCGTTCAAGGCATTCGCCGTCACCAGTTGCTCGGTGTCGACCAGCACCGGCACCAACGACTGCTCGGCCGGGCTGAAGAACTGCTGCAAACAGCTCTGCGCGAGGACGACGCCGTACACGATCCAGATCGCGCTCTCGTCGCGGACGGCCAGCAACGGCAGCAGCACCAGCGCGTTGAGCACGTTCGTCACGATCATCGTCTTCCGCCGGTCCCAGCGATCGACGAAGACCCCGGCCAGCGAACCGAGCACGACCGGCGGCACGAACGACGCCAGCAGCAGCCCGCCGGAGGCCAGCGTGGATCCGGTCAGCACATACACCTGGAACGCGAGCCCGGTCCGCAGCAGCCAGTCGCCGATCAGCGAGATCAGCCCGGCGCTCAGCATCAGCCGGTAGTCGCGCTGCCGTGCGAGGACACCCCACAAGTCCTTCATCACTGCTCCTCAGGTGTGATGGTGACGATCTGCGTGATGGAGACATGGCGGCTGCCCGGCGGGCGGGTGGACTTGTCGTCGATCGGCCGCTCGTCGACGTACCGCTGCAGCAAAGCGTCGATCTGGGTGACGAGCTCGGACAGTTCCTCGGCGGTCAGGTAGAACCCGCTCTGCCCGATGCCCGAGTTGTCCTGCCAGACCCCGTCCTCGGTCGTGCGTTGCTGCTGCCATTGGCTGAGGCGCTCCAGCGCCCGCTCGGCCAGCAGTTGCTCGAGCACGTCGGCCGCCGCAGCGCCCTCGGGTGTCGAGACAGCGTCACGCCATGACTGCGAGGTCGACACCAGCCGCCACGGCCGCTCCCGGTTGTCCTTGCCCGGCGCCGGCTCGATGAAGTCGTACTTCGCCAGCTGCCGCAGGTGATGCGACGCCAGCGCCTGGCTGATGCCGAGCCGCCGGGCCGCGTCGGCCGCGGTCATCGGCCCTTCCCGCCCGAGCAGCGACTGCAGGTCCAGCCGGACCGGATGGGCCATCGCCCGAATAGCCAGCGGATCAGCCAGCAACCGCGTCCGCCGCGGATCCTTCTCCAAAGACATGCTTGGAATATGCGACAGCCTGAATCAGATGTCAAGCCGTTGCTTGGAATGTCAGCCGGTCTGTTCGCGGATCCACTCGAGGGCGTCCTCGGCGTGGGCCAGGACGGAGATGTGGCCGAGGCCGGGACGGAGGTCGAGGTCGGCGGTGCGCAGATGATCGGCCAGCCAGCGGCCGTGGGAGCTGGGGATGATGCCGTCGTCCGTGCCGTGGACGAGGAGGGTCGGTGCGGTGATCGTGGCCGGGTCGCAGCCCCAGGGCACCACATAGGAACAGTCATCGTCGATCAGCCCGTCCGGACCGTTCGGCATCGATTTGTCCCCCGCGACTGACCCCAGCCAGCCCCACGGCCCGTCGAACATGGCCAGGTCCGCCTCGGTGAACTCCGGGTCGTACTCCACCCCGGACGCCTCGTACCGCTCCTTCGCCGACCGCCCCGCGGCCGCGGCCCGGAGTGACGCCAGTCCGGACGGGATCATCCCGTCGTACCAGTCGAGACCTTCAGCGTCGTACGGCGCGATGGCCGCGAACGTGGTGACGGCCTCGACCCGCTTGCCGAGGACCGCGGCCGAGCCGAGGGCGTACGAGCCGCCGCCCGAGTAGCCCATCAGCGCGAAGGTGCCGACCCCGAGTGCGTCCACGACTGTGGTCAGATCGGCCGCGACCGAGGCTATCGTGCGTCCGGGTGCCGGCGTCGAACCGCCGTACCCGGGCCGGTCGAACGAGACCCATCGGATGCCAAGCCAGTCGCCGGCTTCGAACAGCGGCTCCGGCGGGACGCCCAGATTCGGCGTGCCGTGGTGCCAGACGACCGTCAGCCGGGCGGTGTCGCCGGGCGCGCTGTCGTACACGTGCAGGGTCCGGCCGTCCGCCAACTGGAGGTCCGTCTCGTCCATATCGCTCACCTTAGGTTCGTCGGGGTCTTGGCGAGCGGTACGTCGGAAGCCCGCGGACGGAGTCGACATTTTGCCTGGAGGTGAAATGTCGAGTCCTGCCGGCCGCCTCCGACCTCTGCTGCGAAGATCCACTCAGACTCCGAAAGGAACCAGTCATGAAGTACCTGCTGCTCATCCACAGCAACCCGATCACCTGGGGACACCCGTCGTTCCTGTACACCGACGAGGGCCAGGCGCTGCCGAAGAAGGCCCGCGATGCCCTGGAGGCGCAGTTGAACAGCCTCCTCGACGAGTTGGACACCTCTGGCGAGCTGGTCAACGCCGTGCCGCTCGAGCCGCCGTCCAGCACCCGGGTCGTCCGTGTCCGCAAGGGCGTCCGGGCGACCACCGACGGCCCGTACTCCGAGGCCAAGGAGCAACTCGCCGGCGTCTTCCTCATCGATGTCGCCACCCCTGAGCGGGCCGAGGAGATCGCAGCCACCATCCCGGAGGCTCAGTTCGTCGCGGTGGAGGTCCGCCCGGCCTCGGTCTTCGACTAGCTGACCAGCCGGGTGTGGTTGTCCCCGGTCGCGAGGGCGGGGTCGAGGGCGCCGAGGGCCAGCCAGGTGGCGCCGCCGACCCCGTCCCTGGCGGTCAGGACCTCGCCGGAGAAGTGCTGATGAATGGCCTCCCGGATCAGCCGGCCGACCGGTGAGGCCTCTCCCGCGACACTGCCCGCGAGCACCATCGGGCCTTTGTCCGACGTTGTCCTGAGCCGGCCGACTGTCGCTGTGAGCAGTTCGGCTGCGCGTTTCACCAGAGCGCGTGCCGTTTCGTCGTCCTGCTCGTACGCCGCCACCACGACCCGTGCCAACTCTGCGAGCAGGACCGGTGGCCGGCTGTTCACCGTGCGGATCACATCGTCCCGCAGTACGTCGTATCCGTCGCGCAACGCGATCGCCTGCTCGTCCCGGTCGGGCAGGATCGCCTGTACGACGGATTGCCCGAGCAGGCCGAGTGGTTCGCCCAGATCCAGTGCGAGCAGCACACTGCGCACTGCCTCCCGGCCGAGCCAGAATCCGGACCCGTCGTCACCGAGCAGCCAGCCGTGCCCGTCGGCGGTCCGCACCAGCTGGTGGTTGCGCATCAGACCGGCGTTGCTCCCGGTTCCCGCGATCAGCACGGTCCCGTCCGGTTCCGCCGTACCGGAGGCGAAGGCCACCTCGAGATCGCCGATGAAGTCGGGTGTGACGGTCAGACCTGCGCCGGACCAGGCGGCGTCGAACTGGGCTGCCACGTCGGGCCGCCCCAGCGCCGAGCCGCCGGCGACACCGACGACCGCCGCTTTGACCGCGGTCGGGTCCAGTCCGGCCAGTGCCGCGTGAAGCGCCTGACCGAAGTTGGCCGCCGCACTTGCGGGATGACTGGTCGGGTTTCCACCCGCGGCGGCACCTCGGCCGACCACGTTGCCGTCAGAGTCCGCGATCACGATCCGGGTGGAGGTGCCGCCGAGGTCGCCGCCCAGAACCAGTGCAGTCGCTGGCATCAAGACCACTGGGTCGGCAGGTTCCGGCAGCGGGCGTTCGACGGGCATACGCAATGCTCCAAACTGCTCAAAAGAGCCTCTCGGCAAGCACAAGAGAACAAGGTTACGCAACGGTTCCGATCCGGCGAGAAGAGTGAGATCGGCCTTGACTTTAGCTGCTAGGTAAGAAAAGTTCTGTCCAGCAAACCGCACACTTGCGCACTTGTCGGCACCAGGAGTGTCGTACCGAACAGATTAATCGAGGGGTGGGGCCGCTGATGGCCAGCAGTAAGCACGGGGGACCGGGGCAGCCCGGGGGTATGAGCGCGCAGGCTTATGTGCACACGCTGACGCCGATCATGGCCGCGGTCACCGAGCAGATCGACGGACCGATCCAGCAGGCCGCGGACCTGATGACCACGGCGCTGCGCGCCGACGGCGTCATCCAGGCGTTCGGTTCCGGCCACTCCGAGGCGCTGGCGATGGAGATCGCCGGCCGCGCCGGCGGCCTGATCGCGACCAACCGGATCGCGCTGCGCGACCTTGTCCTGCTCGGCGGCGAGCCCCCCGAGTTGCTCCGCAGCGCCGAGCTCGAGCGCGACCCGTCGTACTCCCGCAAGCTCTATGAACTGTCCGCGGCCCGGCCGGGCGACCTGTTCGTGATCGCCTCCAACTCCGGCGTGAACGGCTCGATCGTCGAGCTGGCCTCGGTGGTGAAGGAGAAGGGTCACCCGCTGATCGCGATCACCTCGCTGCAGCACACCGGCGGGATGGACTCGCGCCACCCGTCCGGCAAGAAGCTGATCGACTTCGCCGACGTCGTACTGGACAACCACGCGCCGTACGGCGACTCCGTGCTCGACCTGCCCGACGGCGGTGGCAAGGTCTGCGCGGTGTCGTCCATCACCGCCGCGCTGATCGCCCAGATGCTGGTCGCCGAGGTACTGCGCCGGATGACCGACGCCGGCGAGACGCCGCCGGTCTACCTGTCTGCGAACATCCCCGGTGGCGACGAACACAACCACGCCCTTGAAGCACGGTATGCCGGTCGCATCCGGCGTACTGCGTGAAACACTCCTTGGAAGGCAGGACTATGACCACTCCCAACAACCTGTCGCGGCGCCTGTTCCTGCAGCGCGCAGCGGTCGGCACCTTGCTGGCGACCGGCGGCAGCACGCTTCTGGCCGCCTGTGCCGGTAGCGGCAGCAACGACAGCGGTTCCAGCGGTGGCGGCGCCGACAAGACCGCGGACAACCCGTTCGGCATGGCCGACAAGGCGACCGTTGACGCGGTGATCTTCAACGGTGGGTACGGCTACGACTACGTGTCGTTCGCGGCCAATATCGCGCAGCAGAAGTTCGCGGGCTCGACGTTCAAGGTCGCTCCGTCGACCCAGATCGCCCAGCAGTTGCAGCCGCGCTTCGTCGGTGGCAACCCGCCGGACCTGATCGACAACTCCGGCGCGAACCAGATCGGCTTCAACACGATCCTGGACCAGCTGGCGACGCTGGACGACGTCTTCGAGGCCAACAACTACGAGGGCACGAAGATCGCCGACACCCTGTACCCCGGCGCCAAGCTCCCCGGTACCTTCGACGGCAAGTTCGTCGCCATGAACTACGTGCTCACCCTCTACGGCCTGTGGTACTCCGAGAGCCTGTTCAAGGAGAACGGCTGGGAGCCGCCGAAGACCTACGACGCGCTGCTCGACCTCGGCGCCAAGGCCAAGGCGAAGGGCAAGTACCTGTTCGTCTGGGGCAAGGAAGCCGCGACCTATTACCACACCCTGGCCGTCGACTCCGCGATCAAGGAGGGTGGCGACGAGGTCCGGCTGGCGCTGGAGAACCTCAAGGAGAACTGCTGGTCGATGCCGCAGCTCCAGAGCGTCTTCAAGGCCATGGAGACCATGGTCAAGAACGGCTACTTCGTCCCCGGCGGCGCCGGCACCCAGTTCACCGCCGCGCAGGCGAAGTGGAGCAACGACCAGCAGGCCATCCTCTACCCCTCGGGCTCGTGGATCGAGAACGAGATGAAGAAGGCCACCAAGGCGGGCTTCACCATGAAGGGCATCCCGGAGCCCACGCTCACCGACAGCCCGAAGCTGCCGTACGAGTCGCTGCGCAGCGCGGCCGGTGAGCCGTTCATCGTCCCGTCGAAGGGCAAGAACGTTGCCGGCGGCAAGGAGCTCCTGCGGGCCATGCTGTCCAAGGAAGCGGCGACCAACTTCGCCAAGACGCGGCTGGCGCCGACGATCGTCAAGGGTCTTGTTCCCGCGGACGGTTTCGGTTCGACGGCGCTGCAGTCGCAGAGCGCGATGCTGGACGCCGCCGGCACGAACATCTTCGACTACCAGTTCGTCGGCCTGTACGGCATGAACACCGACAACCTCGTGGTCTGGAACTCGTTCCTGTCCGGCCAGCTCGACGCAGCGGGCCTGACGAAGGGCCTGCAGCAGATCACGGACAAGGTGCGCAACGACAGCTCCGTCAAGAAGATCCCGGTCACCAAGTGACCATGACGCCAGATGTCGTGCCGGGCGGCGGACCCAAGCGGTCCGCCGCCCGGCGGCGCCGGCCGCTGACTTTCGACCGGGTTAGCTTCATGGTCGTCTTCCTCGGCCTGCCGCTGGCGATCTTCGTGATCTTCGTGGTCTCTCCGTTCGTGCAGGCGCTGTGGTACTCGCTGACCGACTGGTCAGGGTTCAGCTCGGAGATGAACTTCGTCGGCTTCGACAACTACGTCAAGCTGTTTCATGACGACATCTTCCTGAAGGCCGTGCGCAACAACATCGAGCTCGCGATCGTCGTGCCGATCGTGACGATCGTGCTGGCGCTGACCCTTGCCACGCTGGTGACGATCGGCGGCTCGGGCACCGGGACCGTCCGCGGACTGCGCAACTCCGGCTTCTACCGGATCGTCTCGTTCTTCCCGTACGTGATTCCCGCGATCGTGATCGGCCTGATCTGGGCCCAGGTGTTCACGCCGGGCTCGGGCTTGCTGGACGCGGTGCTGTCGAAGATCGGGCTGCACCAATTCGAGAACTACGCGTGGCTCGGTGACGCGCGGACCGCGATGCCGGTGTCGATGTTCGTGATGATCTGGGGCTTCGTCGGCTTCTACATGGTGCTGTTCATCGCGGCCATCCGGGGCATCGACCCCGAGGTGTTCGAGGCTGCCCGGATCGACGGCGCCGGCCGGTTCCGTACCGCGGTGTTCCTGACGGTGCCGCTGATCCGGGACAACGTGCAGACGGCGTACATCTATCTCGGCATCGCCGCCCTCGACGCCTTCGTCTACATGCAGGCGCTGAACCCCGGCGGCGGCCCGCAGAACTCGACGCTGGTCATGCCCCAGCAACTGTTCACCACGGCCTTCACCAAGGGGCAGTTCGGTTACTCGACGGCGATGGGCGTGGTCCTGGCCACGGTGACGCTGCTGTTCGCGCTCGTGGTCTTCGTGGTGAACGCCCTGACCGGCGGACGTGAGCGGAAGGTGAAGGTACGCCGATGACAACCACCGCCGACCGGGCCGAATTCGTCGCCGGGTCCCGCGCGCCCGACAAGCGGGCCCAAGAGGGCAAGCGCGTTGCCACGACCGCCCACATCGCGCTGATCCTGTGGTCGCTGTTGGTGATCCTGCCGCTGCTGTGGACGCTGCTGTCCTCGTTCAAGACGACGCAGGAGATCCTGGGCAACCCACTGTCGCTGCCGGGCAAACTGCAATTCAGCAACTACGCCAGCGCCTGGACGACGGCCGGCATCGGTCGCTACTTCGCGAACACGGTGGTCGTCGTCGGCTCCGCGCTGGTGCTGGTGATGATCCTGGGTGCCATGTGCGCGTACGTGCTGGCCAGGTTCTCGTTCCGCGGCAACCGGCTGATCTACTACTCCATGCTGGCTGGGCTGACGTTCCCGGTCTTCCTGGCGATCGTGCCGCTGTTCTTCGTGCTGAAGAACCTCGCGCTGCTGAACACCCTGCCCGGGTTGATCATCACCTACGTCGCGTTCGCACTGCCGTTCACTGTCTTCTTCCTGCACAGCTTCTTCAAGGCGTTGCCAGGCGAGATCTACGAGGCGGCGCAGATCGACGGGGCAGGTGAGTGGCGCACGTTCTTCGCGGTGATGTTGCCGATGGCCAGGCCGGGGATGGCGTCGGTCGCCATCTTCAACTTCCTGGGGTTGTGGAACCAGTTCCTGCTCCCCGTCGCCCTGAACAGCGACTCGAACAACTACGTGCTCTCGCAGGGCATGGCCTCGTTCGCATCGCAAGCCGGTTATGCGGTGGACTTCGGCGCCCTGTTCGCGGCCGTGGTGATCACTGTGGCGCCGGTTCTGGTGGTCTACATCATCTTCCAGCGTCAGCTGCAGGTCTCCGTCACCGCCGGAGGCGTGAAGTAGGTAGCCTGCCGTGATGCTGACACGGCGGACGTTGGTGCAGAGCGCGCTGGCCGGAGCGGTCCTTAGCGGGTGCTCGTCGGGTACGACGACCACCCGCCCGACCGCGTCGGCCGGGAACCCGTTCATGGTCGACGGATCCGCGCCCGTCGACGTCGCGATCGGCGAGGAGTACGGCGGCTTCGCGGCCGCGGCGTACCGGAAGAGGTATGCGAGCGCCACGGTGTCGCCGACGGTGAACGCGCAGCTCGCGAAGGCGTTGTTGCCGCGGTTCGCGGCGGGGAATCCGCCGGATGTGGTGCTGAGCACCGGGGACCAGGCGCTGGAGCTCGGCCGGCTGGTGAAGGAGAACCAGCTGGCGGATCTGCGATCGTTGCTCAACGCACCGGCCTGGGACAACGCGAACGCGAAGGTCGAGGACGGACTGCTCCCGGGGATGCTGGACGCCGGACAGTACGACGGGACCCAGCGGACCGTCAACTACGTCGCCACCGTGTACGGCCTGTGGTACTCGGCCAGTCTGTTCCAGCGCAACGGCTGGGACGTGCCCCGCACCTGGCCGGAACTGCTTGCCCTCGGCACCGATATGAAGGCGGCCGGCCTCGGCCCGTTCGTCTACGCGGGCGCGCATCCGTACTACGTGCTCGAAATGGTGCTCACCCTCGCCGCCAAGGCCGGCGGCCACGACGTGGTGAAGCGGATCGACAACCTCGACGACGGCGCCTGGAAGGACGAAAGTGTCACCCGCGCGATCACCGCGGTCGGCGAGCTCGCGAAGCGTGGGCTGATCGCGCCGGGCAGCACCGACTACGACCACATCGGCTCCCAGAAGCGCTTCCTGGCCTCGAAGGCCGGCATGCTGCCCTGCGGCAACTGGCTCGAGAACGAGATGAAGGCGCTGATCCCGCAGAACTTCGGGCTGACCATGATCGGCGTACCGGCGCTGGACGGGTCGTCGGCGCTGGGCCGGGGTCTCCACGTCGCGGCGACCGCGCCGTACCTGGTGCCGGAGCAGGCGAAGAACAAGGCCGGCGGCCTCGAGTACCTGCGGGCCTCGCTCTCGAAGGACGTCGCGGCCCAGGTCACCTCGGAGTCCAACCAGCTCACGATCGTCCGCGGCGCGGCCGACGGCCTGGAGGTCGGTACGGCGCTCCGCTCGGCCCGCGACCTGCTCACCGCAGCCGGCGACCAGGTCATCACCTGGTACTTCGACACCTGGTACCCGGCCTTCGCCGAAACCGCCGCCCAGGCCACCGGCCAGTTCCTCGCCGGCGGCCTGCAACTGTCCGAGTGGACCGCCCGCATTCAGTCCGCCGCCGACCAGACCAAACAGGACAAAAGAGTCACCAAGTACCACCGGGACTGAAGGGCTCAGGGCAATCTGACTACGAGCCCGTAAGGCTCCGACACGGCGAGCGACGGAACCCCTCGAACCTGCGCCTGACCAGGCAAAAGATCTCGCCGTCGGCGGCGAGTCGAACTACCCTCGAAGAGGGTAGGTGAGATCGATGGAGTGGGTAGTGCTGTTGCTCGTGTTCCTCGGGCTCTGCGTGCTGCTCAACCTCCTGCTGCCGCAGCCGCCGCCCGCGCGCTGGCGCCGCCGTCTGCAGCGGTCGGTGGCCGGTCTCGCGGGGCGGATCCACCCTCGGCCCGCCCCTCAACCCGATCCGTTCGACACCCTGCGTCTGCAGACCAGGCTCGGTCATCTCGCCGGGGAGATCCGCCGGGTCGAGGCCACCCGGATGTACGCGAAAGCTCACAAGCTGATGGCCCTCGAGGCCGCGTACGACGACCTCCTCGACGAAGCCTGCCGGATGGCCGGCGTCTCCGAGGAGGCCGACCTGAAGCGCGGCGAAGCGAAACGCTGGCTCGAGGAACAGGAGCTGGCGTCCCGCGGCTGGTCCTGGTGAGCTAGGGCCAGACGACCTGGTCGAGAAAGTCCTCCACGGCAGTCGCCACCTGGCCCAGCACGGCCGCCGACTCCGCGAGCCGGCCCGGCACATACATCCCGTGGTCCGCCTCCGGCACCTCCAGCACGTACGGCGTGAGCTCACGAGCGAGCGCGGAATCCCAGACGCCGTCCGCCGTACCGCCGACCAGCAAGAACGGCATGGTGGATCTCCGCAGCCCGTCGAGTACCCATGGACTCGTCAGATTCGGCGTCAGCCAGATCGCCGGCAGCCTGCGGTCGGCGGCGAGGTGAGCGGCATAAGCGCCGAGTGACTTCCCGATCAGCACCACGTCGCCGGTGACACCGTCGAGGGCCTTGGCGGCCTGTGGCAGGACCCAGGGGCCGCGCTCCTCCTCCCTCAGGCTGGGCGGGCGGTCGGGCTCGTCCCACCACACCGGCAGGACGCGGGCACCACGCTGTTCGGCCGCGTCGGAGGCGAACATCGGCAGCGGAGCGGCCGGGCCGTTCTGCCCGCCGGGCAGGACGACGGCTGTACGCGAAGTCATAGGGCCGAGTCTATGAGGCGAGGGGACCGCCCCGGTGTGGCGTGGACCGGGGGCGCTGGCAGAATCGGGGGCATGTCCCTAGCTGCGCCTGACCCCTCCGCAGCCGGTTCCCAGCGTCGCCCTCGGGTGCTGTCCGGGATCCAGCCGACGGCGGACTCCTTCCACTTCGGCAACTACCTCGGCGCGTTGCGGCAGTGGGTGGCCCTGCAGGACGACCACGACGCGTTCTATTGCGTCGTCGACCTGCACGCGATCACGGTGGAGTACGAGCCGAAGCAACTGCGGGAGCGGACCCGTCGCTCGGTGGCGCAGTTGCTCGCGGCCGGCATCGATCCGGAGCGGTCGACCCTGTTCGTCCAGTCGCATGTGCCCGAGCACGCCCAGCTGGCCTGGGTGCTCGGCTGCCTGACCGGATTCGGCGAGGCCAGCCGGATGACGCAGTTCAAGGACAAGTCCGCCAAGGGCGGCGCCGACCGCGCCACCGTAGGCCTGTTCACGTACCCGATCCTGCAGGCCGCGGACATCCTGATCTACCAGGCCGACCGCGTCCCGGTCGGCGAGGACCAGCGCCAGCACCTGGAGCTGACCCGCGACCTGGCCCAGCGGTTCAACCACCGGTTCGGCAAGACGTTCCGGCTGCCGGAGCCGTACATCGTGAAGGAGACCGCGAAGATTGCGGACCTGCAGGATCCGAGCGCCAAGATGAGCAAGTCGAGCTCGTCCGCGGCCGGGATCATCGACCTGCTGGACGACCCGAAGGTGAGCGCGAAGAAGATCCGCTCCGCCGTCACCGACTCCGGCCGCGACGTCGTCTTCGACCCGGAGAACAAGGCCGGCGTGGCCAACCTGCTGACCATCTACTCGGCCCTGACCGGCCGCAAGATCAGCGAGCTCGAGGACGAGTACGCCGGCCGCGGGTACGGCGACTTCAAGAAGGACCTGGCCGAGGTCGTGGTCGAGTTCGTCACGCCGTTCCGGGAGAAGACGCTGGGCTATCTCGACGACACGGCGCAGCTGGACGGGATCCTGGCCGCCGGCGCCGAGCGTGCCCGCGCGGTCACCGAGCCGACCCTGCAACGGGTCTACGACCGGCTGGGCTTCGTGCCCGGTCCGGCAGTGGGCCGGTAGGCCCCGGATGGCGACGATCGGTGTCGCGATCCCGATCGCGGAACCCTACGGCTCGGAGCTGCAGAAGTACCGGGCCGAGTTCGGCGATCCGATGGCCGCGTCGATCCCCACCCACGTGACCCTGCTGCCGCCGACCGAGATCGACGACGCCGACCTGGGCCGGATCGACGAGCATCTGCTCGCGGTGGCGGCCCGGTTCCCGAGCTTCCGGATCCGCCTGCGCGGTACGGCGACCTTCCGGCCGATCTCGCCGGTCGTGTTCGTCCCGCTGGCCGAGGGCATCTCGTCCTGCGAGGTGCTGCAGTCCCAGGTCCGGTCCGGCCCGCTCGAGGTCGAGCTGCGGTTCCCGTACCACCCCCACGTCACGGTCGCCCATGACCTGGACAAGGATGCGCTGGACCGCGCGTACGACGCCCTGGCCGAGTACGACTGCTCGTTCGACGTCGAGTTCTTCAGCCGCTACGAGCACGGCGCCGACGGCGTGTGGCGGCCGCAGCGCGCCTTCCCGCTGGCAACCTAGTCCACTGGCAACCTAGTCCACTGGCAGGCTAGGCCCGGCACTCTCGGGTACAGGAGCGGTATGGGGATCATCAAGGCGGCGTGGCACTGGTTCGGCAAGACCCAGGTGTGGCGGGCCTGGCAGCGGTACGGCAACTTCCGGGGCAACCGGTTGGCCGGGGCAACGACCTTCTTCGGGTTCCTGTCGATGTTCCCGCTGATCGTGCTGGCCGCGGCAATCACCGGTCTGCTGCTCGGCGACGAAGCGGTCGACACGCTGAAGGACACTCTGCACCAGAACCTTCCCGGCATCGACAACCAGATCGACATCGACTCGCTGATCGCCCACGCCGGCACGATCGGACTGATCTCCGCTGTCACGCTGCTGTTCACCGGGCTCGGCTGGATCGACTCGATGCGTGCCTCGATCCGGTCGATGCACGAGTTGGACGACCAGCCCGGCAACTTCGTGGTGGTGAAGCTCTGGGACTTCGCTGCGCTCGTCGGGCTGGGCTTGATCGCCCTGATCTCCACCGGCGCCTCGGCGGTCCTGTCCGCGCTGACACAGCGGATCGTCGACCGGACGAATCTGGACGGGAGCTTTCTGACCGTCTGCAGCGTTGTGTTAGGCATCGTGACAGGTGCCATCCTGGTCCTCTACCTGCAGACGGCCCTGCCGGGGATCATCCTGCCGGGGAAGGTAGCGCTGATCGCAGCACTGGCCGGCGGCATCCTGTACTACCTCGCGCAGAAGCTCGGCAGTCTGTATGTGACCCACGTCATCGGGACGAACGCGGCGTACGGCACTCTGGCCCTGCCGCTGGCGTTGTTGGTGTGGATCTACCTGCTGACGCGCGCGATCATGGTCATCGCGGCGTGGACCAAGGAGGCGACCCTGGACGCCCGCGCTCCGGGCGAGGCCGAGCCCGAGCCGGAGCCAGCGGAGCCAGAGCCGGTGGAGGAGCCGCTGCTGCTGGGGCCGCCTGGGAAGCGCTACAAGGTGGTGCCGGTGCCGCAGCGGAAGGCCGACACCGTGGCGGTCGCCGCCGGTGCAGTGCTGGGCGTCACTGTGTCCATCCTGGCCGCACAGGTCGGCAGGGCCGCTCGCTCGCTTCGGCGTTAGGCCTCAGTGACGGCGCCGGCGCAGGGTGCGTGGGCGGCGGAGGAAGAGGCCCAGGAGCAGTACGGGCGGGCCCGCGTACGCCCAGGCGGGGACGCGGAAGGCCAGGGACTGCACGGCCTGGCCAGGGTTCAGGACTGTGCGGCTGCGCGCCGGGTGCCTCGTGCCGGAGGACTGGGTCTTCTTGCCGTCGGCGGGCTCGGGTGCGGACTTGGGCTTCACCGCGGGCTTGACCAGGCTGCCGACGGGGCTGAGCTTGCCGTAGTTGTCGAACGTCCAGGTGAGCAAGTTGCTGGCGTCCTCGGTGATGCCGTGTGGCGCGTTCATCATGGTGACCACCAGCGTGTGCCCGTTGCGTCGGGCCGCTCCGACGAACGTGTTGCGGGCCAGGGTGGTGTAGCCGGTCTTGACGCCCAGTGCGCCGTCGTAGCTGAACAGCAGCTTGTTCTGGTTCGCGACCTGGTAGGTGCCCTTGCCCCTGCCTGCGTTCGGGAAGGCCGTGTACTTCGTCGACGCGTACTTCGCGAAGTCCGGGCGGCCCAGGCCGGTCTGTGCGAACAGGGCCAGGTCGTAGGCGCTGGAGTACTGCCCGTCGGCGTCGAGGCCGGTCGGGTCGGTCACGTGGGTGTCGAGTGCCCCGATCTCGGCGGCCTTCTGGTTCATCCGCTGGATGGTCGCCGGTATGCCGCCCTGGTCGTGCGCACACAGCGCGTGCACCGCGTCGTTCCCGGAGGCCAGGAACATGCCCTGGAAGAGCAGGTCGACCGTGTAGGTCAGTCCCGGGTAGACACCGACCTTGCTACCGATGATCCCGGCGTCGGCATCTGTACCGACTACTTGGTCGGTCTTCTTGAGGCGTGGCAGCAAGACCAGGGCCGTCAGGGTCTTGAGCGTGCTGGCGGGCCGCAGCTTGGCGTGCGGTGCTTTGGCGGCCAGTACGGCGCCGGTGTCGAGGTCGGCGACGACGTACGCCGACGCCTGGACGGCCGGCGGTGCCGCCCCGTCGGCGACGACCGTCGGCTTCGCGGTCAGCAGGTCGCCGCCGACCGGGCCTTGTGAGCCCTGGTCGGCGGCGGTCGCTGTCAGAGGTCCGGTGACCACCAGTGCGGCGGCCGCGCAGCCCGTCAGAAGCAAACGCATCGGCCGCACTCTAGTTGCCTCGCGGGGTAGATGTCACAGTCGGGTCTCATGCCCGATAGGCAGTCCACATGTTGCTGATGCGGGTGCTCTGGCCCGGAGTGAACTGGTTGTAGCAGGAGTCGTAGGAGTAGTCCATGTAGTTGTGGATGGGGTCCACGCCCGGCAGCGAGCAGGAGTCCCGGCCGGTCGGGCAGCCGCTGCTGGCGCTGCTCTGGGCCGGCGTGTCGGACACGGAGTCGTTCGTGCTCGTGCAACCGCCCTGGAAGGTGTGGTAGAGCCCGAACCAGTGACCGGCCTCGTGGGACGCGGTCTTCCCGAGGTTGAAGTTGGTCGCCGAACCGCCGGGCAGCGAGCTGTACTGCACCCGGATGCCGTCGATCGACGGGTTGCTCGCGTAGTCCCACGGGAACGTCGCGATGCCGAGGTAGGAGAAGTCGACCAGCCAGATGTTCAGGGCGTTCTTGCCACCCTTGCGCGTTTGTGACCGGTACGTCGTGCTCTGGCCGTCGCGGTGCCAGGTGTTGTTGTTGAACCGGTCGGTGCCGGCCAGGTAGAACGTGAAGCCGGTGTTCGCGGCCTGCGACGACTCGCCGCCGGCGAAGTCCTGGTTCAGCTCGGCGATCTGCTGGTTGATCTGGGTCGCGGTCACGTCACCGGCGCCCGAGCTGCTCCGCATCACGTGGATGTAGACCGGAACGCTCGCCGCGGCCAGCTTTCCGGCCTTGGGAGCCAGCCCACGCGCCGACTTGGCCTTGAGGATCTCCGCCGTCCTGGCATCGATCGCCTTCTGCTCGGCCGCCGACAACTCCCGGTGGTCGGCGCCGAACCCACCACGAGCCGAGGGTCCCTCGGCTGTGGTCAAGCATGGGTTCCCGGTCTGGTCGGCCGGCAACTGCGCGTTCGCCTGACCTCCGAGTGGACTGAACGTGAGCGCCGTACCAGCCAGCAACACAGCCAGGGCGCGGGGGCGGGTGATGAAACGACCGGGGCGGTGGGACGGGAAAGGAAGTGAAGATCGCATGACGCGTCCTCCGAGAATCGGGCCGCTTGGGCGGTGCGGCCGAATCCCGAGATTTTCCCCACGATCCCGCACAGTGCCTACCGATTCACTGTCCGCCCAGTGCCAAGGCACCACCACGCCGCCACCCCGACGATGGTTCGTTGTGCCGCCGGACCGCGTGTTCGTTGGGCGACGGTCGGTATCGCGGCGGGGCTTGTGGTGGCTGCGAGGTGGCGGGATGGGGAGCAGGATGTCGGCTGCGCGTGCACTGTGGGAGGAGCGGCTTGTTCGGAGCGAGGGGCCGGTGGCGGTGGCTGCCTGGCTCGGGTGAGGCTGTTGACAGTGATACCTAGGCTTTGAGTCAATGGGCTGGGTGTAGACCAATAGATCTGGGAGTGGTCGTGGCGACTGGGAAGCTGACTGTGCAGGAGTTGCGGGATCTGGTCGGCACCGGCCGGATCGACACCGTGCTGGTGGCCATTACCGATATGCAGGGGCGGTTGCAGGGGAAGCGATGTGGTGGGCGGTACTTCCTGGAGGAGGTGCTGAAGCACGGGACCGAGGGGTGCAACTACCTGCTCGCGGTCGACGTGGACATGAGCACCGTGGGCGGTTACGCGATGTCCTCGTGGGAGCGGGGGTACGGCGGCATGGTGATGGCGCCTGATCTCGACACGCTCCGGCTGATGCCGTGGCTCGAAGGTACGGCGATGGTGCTGTGTGACGTGCAGTGGCTGGATGGGACGCCCGTGGTGGCCTCGCCCCGGCAGGTGCTGCGGAAGCAACTGGAGCGCCTGGCCGAGAAGAACCTGAGGGCGTACGTCGGGACCGAGCTGGAGTTCATCGTCTTCGACGACACGTTCGAGTCGGCCTGGGACAAGCGCTACCGCGACCTCACCCCGGCGAATCAGTACAACGTCGACTACTCCCTCCTCGGCACCGCGCGGATCGAACCACTGCTGCGAGACATCCGCAAAGGCATGACCGGCGCCGGCCTGTACGTCGAGTCCGCGAAGGGGGAGTGCAACCTCGGCCAGCACGAGATCGCCTTCCGGTACGACGAGGCCCTGGTGACCTGCGACAACCACTCGATCTACAAGACCGGTGCGAAGGAGATCGCCGCGAAGCACGGCAAGAGCCTGACCTTCATGGCGAAGTACGACGAACGCGAGGGCAACTCGTGTCACATCCACCTGAGCTTCCGCTCCACCGACGGTGATGCCGTTCTCGCGGGCGACCGGGACCACGGGTTCTCCGAGCTGATGGAGCGGTTCATCGCCGGCCAGCTGGCGTGCCTGCCCGAGTTCACCTATCTGCTCGCGCCGAACATCAACTCCTACAAGCGATTCGTCCGCGGCAGCTTCGCGCCGACCGCGGTCGCCTGGGGGCTGGACAACCGGACCTGCTCGCTCCGCGTGGTCGGTCACGGCGACTCGCTCCGGGTGGAGAACCGCCTGCCCGGCGGCGACGTGAACCCGTACCTCGCGGTCGCCGCGATCATCGCCTCCGGCCTGCACGGCATCGAGAACGAGCTGGAGCTCGAGCCGCTGCTGGCGGGCAACGCCTACGAGTCCGACAAGGACCACGTCCCGTCCACGCTGCGCGAGGCGGCCGCGCTGTTCACCGGTTCGAAGCTCGCCCGGGAGGCGTTCGGCGACGAGATGGTCGACCATTACACCAACACCGCGCGGGTCGAGCTCGACGCGTACGACGCCGCCGTCACCGACTGGGAGCGGATCCGTGGCTTCGAACGACTCTGATCGTCCTGTTGTCGACAATCAACCCGTCGACAACAGGACCATCGGCAATCCGAGGATCGGCATCACGACGTACCTGGAGCCGACGATCTGGGGGATCTGGGAGCGTGACGCCGCGCTGCTGCCGCGCGTCTACCTGGATGCGGTGGCCGCGGCCGGAGGGGTGCCGCTGCTATTGCCGCCGGTCGGGACCGATCCGACCGTCCTGGATCTCCTGGACGGCCTGATCATCGCCGGCGGGTGCGACGTCGATCCAGCGTCGTACCACGCGACGCCGCATCCGGAAACGGTCGACACCAGGCCCGGCCGGGACGAGCATGAGCGCACGCTGATCCAGGGCGCACTCGACCGGGATCTCCCGCTCCTCGCGATCTGCCGCGGCCTGCAGATGCTCAACGTCACGCTCGGCGGGACGCTGCACCAGCACCTGCCCGACGTGATCACGCACGACGAGCACCGCCCTTCGCCCGCGGTCTTCGGCACGACCGAGGTCAAGCTCGAGCCCGACTCGCTCGCAGGCCGGATCCTCGGCGACCGCGCCGGCGTGCGCTGCTACCACCACCAGGCCATCGACGTACTCGCGCCGGGCCTGACCGTCACCGCCCGGGCCGGTGACGGGACCGTCGAGGCGGTCGAGGTGGACGGCCACGCCTTCGCGCTCGGAGTGCAGTGGCATCCGGAGGAGAACCCCGATGATCTGCGGCTGTTCACCGCATTGATCGCCGCAACCAGGAGCACAGCATGACGTACGACGTGATCAACCCGGCCACCGAGAAAGTGGTCCGCACGATCGCCCTGGCCACCGAGCAGGAGACGGACGAGGCGATCGCCCGTGCCGCCAAGGCCTTCGAAACCTGGCGGGACGTCACCCCGGCGGATCGTGGCCGGCTGCTCCGCCGATTCGCCGAGGCGGTCGACGCCGACCTGGAGAACCTCGCCGCGCTGGAGGTCGAGAACGACGGCCACACCATCGGCAACGCCCGTTGGGAAGCAGGCAACGTCCGCGACGTGCTGACGTATTACTCGGCCGCGCCGGAACGCCTGTTCGGCAAGCAAATACCCGTTGCCGAGGGCATCGATATCACCTTCCAGGAGCCGCTCGGCGTGGTCGGCGTGATCGTGCCGTGGAACTTCCCGATGCCCATCGCCGGCTGGGGTTTCGCCCCGGCGCTTGCCGCCGGCAACACTGTTGTCCTCAAGCCCGCCGAGCTCACGCCGTTAACCGCGATCCGTCTTGGGGAACTCGCGGTGGAGGCCGGACTCCCGCCGGGTGTGTTCGAGGTCGTGCCGGGGAAGGGGACGGTGGTCGGGCAACGGTTCGTCACGCATCCCGCCGTGCGCAAGGTGGTTTTCACCGGGTCGACCGTGGTCGGGAAGCAGATCATGGCGGGCTGTGCCGACCAGGTGAAGCGGGTGACGCTGGAGCTCGGGGGGAAGTCGGCCAACATCGTCTTCGCCGACGCGGATCTCGAGAAGGCCGCGGCTCAGGCGCCGTACGGCGTGTTCGACAACGCCGGGCAGGACTGCTGCGCGCGGTCGCGGATCCTGGTCGAGCGGTCGGCGTACGACCGGTTCATGGAGTTGCTCGAGCCCGCGGTGAAGAACTTCAAGGTCGGGGACCCGAGTGATCCGCTGACGGAGATGGGGCCGTTGATCTCCCGAGGTCAGCTCGAGCGGGTCGCGTCCTTTGTCGACAATCCTGCGATCCAAGGGACGGCGCCGACTGGCCCGGGGTTCTGGTTCCCGCCGACCGTCCTCGCACCTGCCGGCGACCGGGCGATCAGGGAGGAGATCTTCGGGCCGGTGGTCGCGGTGATCCCGTTCACGGACGAGGCGGACGCGGTGCGGATCGCGAACGACAGCGAGTACGGGCTGTCCGGCTCGATCTGGACCCGGGACGTCGGCCGTGCGCTGCGGGTGAGCCGCGGCGTCGAGGCCGGCAACCTCTCGGTCAACTCGAACTCGTCGGTCCGGTACTCGACGCCGTTCGGCGGCTACAAGCAGTCCGGGCTCGGCCGCGAGCTCGGTCCGGACGCGCTGGCCGCGTTCACCGAGACCAAGAACATCTTCATCAGCACGGAGGACTGAATGAGAGACGTGAAGGCGAGCCGGCTCGAGGGGCGCGTCGCGGTGGTGACCGGCGGCGCGAGCGGGATCGGCCTGGCCACCGTACGGCGGCTCGCCGCCGAGGGAGCCAAGGTCGTGATCGGCGACCTCGACCCGGCCGCCGGCAAGGCCGCCGCGGACGAGGCCGGCGGGCTGTTCGTCGCGACCGACGTCACCGACGCGGCTGCGGTGGACAACTTGTTCAAGCAGGCCTTCGACACCTATGGAAGCGTGGACATCGCGTTCAACAACGCGGGCATCTCGCCGCCCGACGACGCCTCGATCCTGGACACCGGCCTGGAGGCGTGGCGGAAGGTGCAGGAGGTCAACCTGACCTCGGTGTACCTGTGCTGCAAGGCCGCGATCCCCTACATGCAACGGCAGGGCAAGGGCTCGATCATCAACACCGCGTCGTTCGTCGCGGTGATGGGCGCGGCCACGTCGCAGATCTCGTACTCCGCGTCCAAGGGCGGCGTACTGGCGATGAGCCGCGAGCTCGGGGTCGAGTTCGCCCGGCAGGGGATCCGGGTCAACGCGCTCTGCCCGGGACCGGTGAACACGCCGCTGCTGACCGAGCTGTTCGCGAAGGACCCGGAGCGGGCGCAGCGCCGGCTGGTGCACGTCCCGATGGGCCGGTTCGGCGAGCCGGAGGAGATCGCGGCCGCGGTCGCCTTCCTGGCCAGCGACGACGCCTCCTTCATCACCGCCAACACGTTCCTCGTCGACGGGGGAATCTCGGGCGCCTATGTGACTCCGCTCTAGTCTGTCCTCATGGTTGGCCAGGCAGACGACGCGGTGTTCCGGCCGGTGCGGACCGGAAACCCGTTCGAGGAGGCGGTCGAGCGGTTGCTGCAGGCCATCAAACTCGGCGTCGTCGTCCCGGGCGACCGGCTGCCGTCCGAACGCGACCTGTCCGCCCGCCTGAACGTCAGCCGGGTCACCCTCCGCGAGGCGATCCACGCGCTCGCCGAGGCCGGGTACGTCGAGTCCCGGCGCGGCCGGTACGGCGGCACCTTCGTCAACGAGCGGTTGCCGAAGCCCCGTCGTACGCCGGCGAAACGTCTGGCCCGAGAGCTGGTCGATGGGCTGGAGGACGCGCTCGTACTGCGTTCCGCGCTCGAAACCGGTGCCGCCGAAGCCGCCGCCGCGCGCGCGTTGTCGGATGCCGAGCGGGAGCACTTGTGCCGCTGTCTGGCAGAGACGTCCGCTGCGACACTGGCCGACTACCGCCGGCTCGACTCCCGGCTGCACCTGGCCGTCGCGGAGGTGACCGGCTCTCCGTCGCTGACGTCCGCGACCGCCGACGTCCGCATGCGCCTGAACGAACTCCTGGACGCGATCCCCTTGCTGGAAAGGAATATCCAGCACTCGAACGACCAGCATCAGGCGATCGTCGACGCCGTCCTCGCCGACGATCCCGAGGCAGCACGGCGCGCGATGCAGGAGCACCTGTCCGGGACGGCCGCCCTGCTGAGAGCCTTCCTCGCCTGATTCCTTGACAGCCCCTCCGACTTTCCTCGCGCGCGGCTGTTTGCTGTTTCCCGCCGGCCGGCTCCGGGGACCTGGGCCAAGACAACGAGGCCCGAGACAGGACGGCTCTTCTGCTGGATGTGGTGATACGAGTGTGGGTCGGCCGGGATGTGCAGTTCGACAGGAAGTGCCGGTGCAGGGGTGCTGCTCGGGCGAGGCATTCACGTCTGAGATCGGCTGGCCCGGCCGGGGCTGGGGCCGACACCTCCTGTTGACCTTGCACGTCCCGGCCTCCAGTTGCGCCCATCAGCCTCCGACCGCACCGAACCGACCGCACTGCGGGGCAGGGCGGAGCGGAAGCGGGGCAGGGCGGCGGAGGCGGGGCGGGTTCGTGGTGTTGGCGGTGGGATCGGTGTGGATCTGCGGGGCCGGGGACACCATCTGGGGTCGTCGGACAGGTTGTGCCGTGTCCGCGGTCCCTGGTACCTGTCCGAGGTCGCAGCGATCCCGCCGTCGGCCGGGCGCCCATCCCAGCCCGGCCCCGCCCAGCTCGGCCTCGGCCGGGGTGGGTCGGGTGCGAGGTTCGCGGGCTCGAATCCAGCGGAATTCAGCAACTTTCAGTCGCTTGTCGTGGTCTTGCGCGGCGGGCGGTTGAACTTTGTCGCAACCTCGTGGGCCATCAGTGCCCCGGCACGATCGTGCCGCCCTGACTGCTCTGATCTGGGCAGCGACGGGTGACAGGATGGTGACGGGATGGTTTCCTCATGTGACACTCGCCGTGTCGGAAGGTCGTTGACTGTGATAATCGGCGAGGGCCAACAAAAAGGTCGAGCGGCCTTCGAGGGGATTTAGTGATCGATGACTGACGACGAGCTGGTCGGGCGCGCCGGGCTGGTCGAGCGTGCGAACAAGCAGCTCGAGACCAGCGGCAGTGTGCTGCTCTACGGCCCGACCGGGATCGGCAAGTCGGCCCTCGGCCGCGCCCTCGTCGCGGACCGGACCCGGGCCGGCTGCCGGATTCTCAGCGCCGCGCCGTCCCAGTCCGAAGCCGGCCTCCCGTACGTCACCCTCCTCGACCTCCTCTCCAACCAGCTCGAGCTCGCCTGGCAGGTGCTGCCCGACCACCTCCGCCAGCCGCTCGAGGTCGCCCTGCTCAAGGCCAGCGCGCCCGACACCGTCCGTGACGAGCTGGCCGTGCGCCTCGCCGTACTGCATGTCCTCCGCCGTCTGGCCGCGGGCGGACCGGTCCTGCTCGTCGTGGACGACATCCAGTGGGTGGACCCGTCGAGCCTGGAAGTGCTGACGTTCTGTGCCCGGCGACTGTCCGAGGGCGTGCATATGCTCGCCACCGAGCAGGTGGCTGACGGCGACCTCCCGATGATGGCCGAGGCCTGCCCCGAGCCGGTTCTTCAGTTGGAGGTCCCACCGCTCACCGAGCCCGACGTGCTCGGCCTGCTCAGGCAGCGCCTGTCCAGCCCGCTCCCGGTGCGTACGGCGCGGCGCATCTTCACCGCGAGCGCCGGCAACCCGTTCATGGCGCTCGAGCTCGGTCGCGCCGTACTGCGTCATCCGGAAGGCGTCTCGCCCAACGACCCGCTGCCGGTGTCGAGCCGGCTGAAGACCCTGCTCGGCGACCGCCTGTCCGACCTCAGCACCGCCACGCACGAGCTCCTCCTGCACGCAGCGTCGTCACCACGCCCGACCACGACTCAGCTCGCGCAGTCCTTGGACCGGCCGATCGACACCGAGCTCGCGGAGGCGGAGGCGCTCGGACTGATCGACGTCTCCTCCGAGCGGTTGCGGTTCTCCCACCCGCTGCTCCGGGAGTTCGTGTACGCCGAAGCCACGTCAGCCGCCCGTCGTCAGGCCCACGCCCAGCTGGCGGCCGTGGTCGACGAGCCCGTGGAGAACGCGACCCACCGCGCGCTCGCCACACAGGAGGCCGACCCGGAGCTCGCCGCCACGATCGAAGAGGCCGCGACCGTCGCAGCCGGCCGGGGTGCACCCGGTGCTGCGGCGACGCTGTGGCGCCTGGCGGCGGAGCGTACGCCGAGCAACCTGCCGGACGAGAGGGCCCGACGACTGACCCGGGCCGCTGACGACGCCGCGGCCGCCGGCCATCTCGCCGAGTCGGCCGACATGGCGCGGCTCGCCGTCCAGGCGGCGACCACGCCGGAGAACAAGGTGCTCGCGCTGTTGCTGCTGGCGGACGCGGCCTGGCCCGACCGGGACCGTCGCGTGGAACTGCTGGACGAGGCCTTCCAGGCGTCACTCAGCGACCAGCGGCTCGAGGCGCGGGTGCGGATCATGCGCAGCCACAGCGAGTACTTCGATCGCCGGCTCGACGAGGCGCAGGAGGACGCGCGCGTCGCCGAGGCTCTGGCCCGCGCGTCCGATGACACCGAGGCGCTGGTGGACGCGCTGAGCGCCGCGAGCTCGGTGCAGATCGCGCGCGACGCCGAGCAGACCGCGGACGCGTTGCTGCAGCAGGCCGCCGAGCTGGCCGGTGAGCTGCCGCTGACCAAGACCGTGGTGAACGCGCGGCAGATGGCGGCGATGCGTGAACTGTTCCGCGGCCGCACGGACGAGGCGATCGCCGCGATCACCGCACTGGTCGACGAGGTCCGCGACAACGGCGCGATGCGGTGGCTGGCGTCCGTCCTGATCTCCGCGACCGCGATCTACGAGCGCAGCGGGCGCGGCGCGGATGCGTTGGCCGCCGGGCACGAGTGCTACCAGCTGATGCAGGACATCGGCGAAGAGGCCGAGGTCGGCATGATCATCGCGAGCCGCGCCGAGTGGGCCGGTGGTTCGGCGGCGATGGGTCGGCAACTGGCGGAGGCGGCGCTCGAGGGTGTCCGACTGGTCGGGAACGACGAATGGACCGGCCCGGCGCTGGCAAGCCTCGGGCTGATCGCCGTACTGACCGGGGATCCGCAGCGCGCGGTGGAGTCGTTCGACGCGATCGCGGAGTCGGGGGAGGCGGCGATGCCGTTCGACCCGGCGGTGATCCCGTGGCACGCGGACTACGCGGAGGCGCTCGTCGCGGCCGGCCGGCTGGAGGACGCCGCCGCGTTGATCGCCGACATCCGGACCCGCGCGGACAACCTGGATCGCGCGGTCGTGCGGGTCGGGCTGGCCCGGTCCCAGGCGCTGCTGATCGCCAAGCAGGGCGATCCGGCCGCGGCCCTGGACCTGCTGGAGGAAACGATCAGTACGGCGGGCGACCGCGTCTACCCGCTCGACCTGGCCCGCTGTGAGCTCACCCGCGGGCGGGTCGCCCGGCAGGCCCGCCGCCGTTCGGTCGCGCGGACGGCGTTCCTGGACGCGATCGAGCAGTTCGAGGCGTACGGCGCTCCCGCCTGGCGCGAGGTCGCCGAGACCGAGCTCGCCCGTCTCGACGTACCGAGCCGCAGCCGGCAGCCGTCGGAGCTGACCGACAACGAGCAGCAGATCGTCGCGATGGTCCGTGACGGCTCCACGAACCGCGAGATCGCCGCCGCGCTCTACCTGTCGGTGAAGGCGGTCGAGTCCCAGCTCACCCGCCTCTACCGCCGCTTCGGTGTCGCCAACCGCACCCAGCTCCTCCGGATGGTCGACCGCCCCAACCCCTGAGTCCGCAGGGGAACCCTTGTGGCGACCCGTGAGTAGCTTGTGATGTCTTGCTGCTCGACGAGCCATCGACGAGGGTCGGTGGGGTGAGATCTCCGCTCCGGCGGGGCGACCGAGTGAGGCGCGGCCGCCCCGTTCTCACGCTCGGGGACAATGAGTGGGTGAAACTCGAACGCAAGCACGCACTGATCCTGCTCGGCATCGCGGTCTGGAACGTGGTCACCTACCTGCGCTTTATCAAGGCGCTGGCCGACACCGAGGGCCGTCCGACCGGGTACTACGTGGCCCACACCATCCTGATCATCGTCAACCTGCTGATCGCCGCCCTGCTCGGCACGTGGGGCGTCCGGGCCTACAAGGCGGCACGGGTCAACGCTTCACAAAACTCGACGGTGTGACCCCGAGCATCTTCCGGAAGTGCCGGTTCAGGTGGGACTGGTCGTAGAAGCCGGCCAGCGCGGCGACCTCGGCGGCCGGACAGCCGTCGAGTAGGTATCGCCGGGCCAGATCGACCCGCCGCCCGGTCAGATACCGATGCGGTGGCATCCCGAACTCCCGGCTGAACGCCCGGACCAGATGGGCCGGATGGGCGTGCACCAACTTGGCCGCGTCGTCCAGCGTGATACCGGCCGGCACGTTGGCGTCCAGTACGTCGCGCAGCCGCGAGGCGACCGTGGGATCACTCCGATCAGGTGGATCGAGCACGTTCCGGCGGAGGTGCTGGGTGAGCCGCTCCTCGATCAGCGTCAGCCGGCTCTGCGCCTCCAGGTCCTCCTTGCCGTCGAGCAGTACGCCGTGCAACTGGTGAATCCGGTGCCTGAGCAGCGGATCGACGTACTCGGGCTGGTCGACGGCCGCGCCGATCAGGTTGTCGCCGAGCCGATCGGGCTCCAGGTACAGCACCCGCTTGCGGAACCCCTCCGGCCGGACCGACCGCCCGTCGTGCGGCACATGCGGTGGTAGCAGTGAGACCTGCGCCTGCGCCAAGCCGTGCTCGCGGTGGTCCAGGTCGTAGCGGACGACACCCTCGTCGACGATCAGCACGGTCCACGCGTCATGGGTGTGGCTCGGGTACGCATGCGACGGGAAATGCGCGTGCAGGACCTCGACGACCCCGCTCAACCCGGGCCGCCACGCCCGGACCTCAGCGCCGCCGCTCATACCTAAGAACATACGCTTGCGTCCCGTGAAGGTTTACCTGAGCGCGGACATGGAAGGCATCACCGGACTCGTCGACGCGGAGGACGTCCAGCCGCCCGGCCGGGACTACGAACGCGGCCGCGTGCTGATGACCGAGGACGTGAACGCCGCCGTCCGGGGCGCGTACGACGCGGGCGCGACCGCCGTCCTGGTGAACGACGCCCACGGCCCGATGCGCAACATCCTCCCGGACCTGCTCGACCCGCGCGCCACGCTGATCAAGGGCCGGCCGAAGCCGATGGGCATGATCGAGGGCCTGACCGGCGAGTACGACGCCGTCCTCTGCGTCGGTTTCCACGCCCGCGCCGGCGTCCTCGGCGTACTCAGCCACAGCTTCATGGGCCACGAGATCGAGGACATCTGGCTGGACGACGACCCCACCGGCGAGATCGGCCTCCTCCACGCTGCCTCGTCCGCGTACGGCGTACCGGTCGCCCTCCTCACCGGCGACGACACCGCCTGCGCCGAGATGAAGGCGTGGGACCCAGCGGTCGCCACCGTCCCGGTCAAGTTCGCCAAGGATCGCTTCGCCGCCCAGTTGGTCCCCGTCGCCGAGGCCCGCGCCGCGATCGAAGCCACCACCACCGAAGCCCTCCGCAACCTCCCGGGCATCACCACCGACTCGACCACGACCCGTCACCTGGCGGTCCGCTGGCAGTCGGCCTCTGTCGCCTCCCACTTGACCGCCATCCCCGGCGTCACCCGCCGCGACGACCGCACGGTCTCCGTCGAGGGCGACATGCTCCACCTCTACCGCCTCTTCAACCTCTTCCTCCGCGTCGCGACCGCCATCACCTCGAACCCGCCGTACTGCTGAACTTCCGCACGGCTGAGAGCAGCAGGTCTGGGCTCTCCAACTGTGGGAGATGGCCGGTCTGCGGGAGCACCTCGAAGCCGGCGCCCGGGATCGCATCCGCGTACGCCTGTCCGTAGCCGGTGTCGGCGATCCGGTCGCTGTCGCCCCAGATCACCAGCGTCGGGAGCGTGATCGCGGCCAGCCGGTCGCGCAGGTCGGGATCCACCATCTCGCCCGCATAGACGGCGAGCGCGGCGCGGTTGGCCGCCAGTTGCTCCTGGGCCGCCGGTGGCAGCGCCGCCGGATCGATCCGGAAGCCGTCGGGGTTGTAGTAGCTGAGCTCGGCGATCTCGGGGAACGTCAGGGCGAAGAAGTCCACGACCGGGTGGTCCGGTACGACGATGCCGACCGGATCCACCAGCACCACGGACCCGACCCGTGGTGACCCCAGCAACGCCAGCTCGGCCGCGATCCACCCGCCGATCGAGTTGCCGATCACCGTCACGTCGTCGAGATCGAGCTCGTCGAGCAGTTCGGCGTACACCTTCGCGAGTCCGGAGATGGTCGTCAGCTCGTCCGGCCTGGGTGTCCCGCCGAACCCTGGGTGAGTGGGTACGACGACGTGCACCGGAAGCTCCGCGGCGAGCCGGGCGCCGAACTCGCTGACGGTCTGCGGCCCGCCTCCACCGTGGAGCAGAAGGACTGGCCGGCCGGTGCCGTACTGAACGATCGAAGGTGTCATATAAGGAACCTTAGATCAGGAACCTTATATAAGCAATGGTAGGGTGCGCGGGTGGAACCCTCCGTACAGGACGTCGGGATCGCGGTGAAGCGGCTGCAGTGGCGGCATCACACCGAGGCGAGCAAAGGTCTGGCCGAGCTTGGTGTCTCGCTGCCGCAGTGGGACGTGCTCCGCCGGCTGCACGAACGTCCCGATGCCTCGCTGCACGAGCTCGCCCAGCTGACCTTCCAGACCGATCAGTCGATGGGTTCGCTGGCCGCCCGGATGGTGGCGCGCGGCCTGATCGAGCGCCTGGAGGGATCCGGCCGGGCGGTGCGGCATCGGCTCACCCCGGACGGTGAACGGATCCGCAAGGCGGGCGACCGGATCCTCGACACTGTCCTGACCGCTTCGGTCGGCGGATTGTCGCCGGCAGAGCGAGTTGCGCTGCTCAAGCTCCTGCGGAAGGCGTCCGGGTAAGGGACATTGGTCAAGAACGTACAAGCCGAGCGGTGGGGTGGCGGGCCAGGCTGGGGTCATGACTGATGGAGCTGAGCCGATCCGGTTCGACACGAAGATCGCTGTGCTGCTGCGTGACGACCTGGCGGTGTGGCAGCGCCTCAATGTCGCCGCGTTCCTGGTGAGCGGTATCGCCGGGACTCGTCCCGAGGTGGTCGGGGAGCCGTACGAGGACGCCGACGGGACCCGGTATCTGCCGATGTTCCGGCAGCCGGTGATGGTGTTCGAGGGCAGCAAGGAGTTCATGGCGACCGCGCATCAGCGGGCGCTCCAGCGGGAGATCGAGCACTCGGTGTTCACCCAGGACTTGTTTGCTACCGGCAACGACCGAGACAACCGCGCCGCCGTGAAGGCAGTGTCCACCGGTGAGCTCGACCTGGTCGGGATCGCCGTCTACGGCCCGAAGAACGCCGTCGACAAGGTCCTCAAGGGTGCCACCAAACACCCTTGAGCAGGACGAGCCCTAGCGGGGTACGACGTACTCCCAGGTGGTGCCGCCATCCGTGCTGAGGGCGAGGCGGGTGGTGTGGCGCTTGGAGACCTCGGGGCCGTAGAGGAGGTGGGCGTCGCCGGCCAGCTGGGCGAGGACGCCGGGGGATCCGCGGTCGGGGCGGGCCTGGCCGTCGCTGATGCGGTACAGGTGCGGTGTCGGGTCGCCGGAGCGGCCTCCGAGCACCATGGCGGTGCCGTCGTTCAAGACGACGGGGCCGGCGTTCAGGCTCCACGGAGTCTTCCGTACCGTCGTCCAGTGGGCGCCCCGATCGGTCGAGATCCGCATCGTCGAGACCGTCTCGGACAGACTGCCGATGGTGACCGCGGTCGCCACGAGGGTCTTGCCGTCCGGGCTGACCGCGAGCCGTCCGCGCTGGTTCTTCGTGTCCAGCGGCGCCGATCCCCAGGTCGCGCCGCCGTCGTCGGTCCAGACGATGTCCGTCCGGCCGATCCCGGTCAGCGCCCAGCACCGTCCGCCGGTGTCACAGACCGGCGACCTCGTCGCCGAGGTCTCCAGCATCCGGACGGTCGAGTCCTCGAGGTTCACCACGACGATCCGGCCCGGCACGATCCGGTCGGTGAGGATCTCGCCGCTGCGGAAGGTCCGGGTGGGCAGGACGTACTGCAGTCTCGACGTCACCGGACCGTCGTACGTCAACCGGAACAGCAAGGTCGCATCCCCGGTCAGGGTGCCCTCCGCGGGCGGGGCGACCGCGATCGCCTCGTCCCCGGTCCGCAGCGTCGCGTACGGCACCGGCCACTCCGGCGCGGTGGCCTTCACGCCGTCCCGGTCGATCACCGCCGAGTACCGGCACTGCGGACCCGCCGCGCACTCGGCCCAGCCGGCCGCCCAGCGGTTCCGCGTCACCATCGCGACCGAACGCAGCTGTGCCGTCCCCGCGGTCACCACGGAGTTCCCGTCCTTCAGTGCGGCCGCGGGCAGGATGGCGATCGGTAGATCGCTGGGCCCGCTCGGGCCTGTGATCCAGACCACGGCCGCGAGGACGACGGACATCGTGGCCGCCACGACGCCCACGATGAGCAACGGCGGCCAGCGCCGAGGTACGCCGAGACGCTCCAACCGCTCGATCAAGCGAGGGTAGGAGCGGTCGAAGTACGCGCGCAGACGCAGCAAAGTCACCCCTGGAGTAGCGATCAGCCTCTGACCCATTCGACGTGCCGGGGCAGAGGCTGGTTGCGCAGAGAAGTTTAGATCACGTCAGACGCGCCGGAAAATGAGCGCTCGCTTCACTTCCTGGATGGCCTTGGTGACCTCGATGCCGCGGGGGCAGGCGTCCGTGCAGTTGAAGGTGGTCCGGCAGCGCCAGACGCCTTCTTTGTCGTTCAGGATCTCCAGCCGCTGCTCGGTGCCCTCGTCGCGGCTGTCGAAGATGAACCGGTGGGCGCCGACGATCGCCTGCGGGCCGAAGTACTGGCCGTCGGACCAGAACACCGGGCAGGACGTCGTACAGGCGGCGCACAGGATGCACTTGGTGGTGTCGTCGAAGCGGTCCCGGTCGGCCTGCGACTGGATCCGCTCCCGGGTCGGCTCGTGGCCGCTGGTGACCAGGAACGGCATCACCGCGCGGTACGCGTCGAAGAACGGCTCCATGTCGACGACCAGGTCCTTGAGCACCGGCAGGCCCTTGATCGGCTCGACGGTGATCTCCTTGTCCGGGTTCAGGTCCTTGATCAGCGTCTTGCAGGCCAGCCGGTTGCGGCCGTTGATCCGCATCGCGTCCGAGCCGCAGACACCGTGCCCGCAGGACCGCCGGAAGGTGAGCGTGCCGTCCTGCTCCCACTTGATCTTGTGCAGCGCGTCCAGCACCCGGTCGGTCGGCTGCAGGGTGACGGCGTACGTCTTCCACTCGGCCTCGTCGACGACCTCGGGGTTGTAGCGGAGGATCTTGACCTTGACGTCCATCAGTACTTCCGCTCCATCGGCTTGTAACGGGTCTGGATGACCGGTTTGTAGTCGAGCCGGATGTTCTCGTTGCCCTCGGCATCGAGCTCGCGGTACGCCATCGTGTGCCGCATGAAGTTCACGTCGTCGCGGGTCGCGTAGTCCTCCCGGAAGTGACCGCCGCGGGACTCCTTGCGGGCCAGCGCGGACACCACCAGCACCTCGGCCAGGTCGAGCAGGAAGCCGAGCTCGACCGCCTCCAGCAGGTCGGTGTTGAACCGCTTGCCCTTGTCCTGGACGCCGACCTGGGTGAACCGCAGCTTGAGCGCCTCGATGTCGACCAGCGCCTGCTTCAGCGAGCCCTCGGTCCGGTACACCTGGGCGTTCAGGTCCATCGTCGCCTGCAGGTCGGCCCGGATCGCCGCGATCCGCTCGCCCCCGGTGGAGTTGCGCAGTCCCTCGACCAGGTCGACGACGTACGCCGACGGGTCGTCCGGCAGTTCCTCGAAGACCGCGGTGTCGGCGTACTCGGCGGCGGCGATCCCGGCCCGCCGGCCGAACACGTTGATGTCGAGCAGCGAGTTCGTGCCCAGGCGGTTCGCGCCGTGCACGGACACGCAGGCGACCTCCCCCGCGGCGTACAGGCCGGGGATCACGGTGTCGTTGTCGGCCAGCGCCTCGCCCTTGATATTGGTCGGAATGCCGCCCATCGCGTAGTGCGCGGTCGGGAACACCGGGATCTGCTCGGTGTACGGCTCCACGCCCAGGTAGGTCCGCGCGAACTCCGTGATGTCCGGCAGCTTCGCGTCGATGTGCGCCGGCTCCAGGTGGGTCAGGTCGAGCATCACGTACGCGCCGTCCGGACCGCAGCCGCGGCCCTCCCGGACCTCGTTGGCCATCGCGCGGGCGACCATGTCCCGCGGCGCCAGGTCCTTCACGGTCGGGGCGTACCGCTCCATGAACCGCTCGTTGTCCTTGTTCCGCAGGATGCCGCCCTCACCACGCGCGGCCTCGGACAGCAGTACGCCGAGACCCGCCAGGCCGGTCGGGTGGAACTGGAAGAACTCCATGTCCTCCAGCGGCAGGCCCTTGCGCCAGACGATGCCCATCCCGTCGCCGGTCAGCGTGTGCGCGTTGGACGTGGTCCGGAACACCTTGCCGAACCCGCCGGACGCGAAGATGACCGACTTGGCCGAGAACACGTGCAGCTCGCCGGTGGCCAGCTCGTAGGCGACCACGCCGCTCGCCTTGCCGTCGGTCATCAGCAGGTCGAGGACGTAGTACTCGTTGAAGAACTCGACGTTCTGCTTGATGCACTGCTGGTACAGCGTCTGCAGGATCATGTGGCCGGTGCGGTCCGCCGCGAAGCAGGAACGCCGTACGACGGCCTCGCCGTGGTTGCGGGTGTGGCCGCCGAAGAACCGCTGGTCGATCTTGCCCTCGGCGGTCCGGTTGAACGGCAGGCCCATCTTCTCCAGATCGAGGACCGCGTCGACTGCCTCGCGGCACATCACCTCGGCCGCGTCCTGGTCGACCAGGAAGTCACCACCCTTGACCGTGTCGAAGGTGTGCCACTCCCAGTTGTCCTCCTCGACGTTGGCCAGCGCGGCGCACATGCCGCCCTGGGCCGCGCCGGTGTGCGACCGGGTCGGGTAGAGCTTGGTGAGGACGGCGGTCCGGGTGCGCTTGCTGGACTCGAGAGCCGCGCGCATCCCGGCACCACCCGCGCCGACGATGATGACGTCGTACTGGTGCTGTTGCATGACTTCCTTACTTACAGACCGAGAGCGTGCTGTTCGGGTCGAGGCAGGGGTCGAAGGTGAAGATGACCAGGGTGCCGAGGACGATGATCACGAGCGCCGCCGTGATCAGGAGCGCCTTCAGCCAGAACCGGGTCTGGTCCTTCTCCGCGTAGTCGTTGATGATCGTCCGCAGCCCGTTGCTGCCGTGCAGCATCGCCAGCCACAGCATCAGCAGATCCCAGACCTGCCAGAGCGGGTTGGCCCACTTGCCGGCCACGAAGCCGAAGTCCAGCGCGGTGATCCCGCCGCCGAGCATCAGGTTCACGAACAGGTGACCGAGCACCAGGATCACGAGGGCGAGCCCGGACAGCCGCATGAACAGCCAGCTGTACAGCTCGAAGTTGGTCTGGCCGGACCGGTTCCGGCCGCCGCCCTTCAGCGAGCGCGAGCGGGAGCTGGACCGGGGCGCGGCAATGTCGCTCATCTCAGCCTCCGAACACGTGGGTCAGATGCCGGATGACGAACGGCACGAACAGCACCACCCAGATCACCCCGACACCGATCATTAGCTGCCGCTGGTAGCGCGGGCCCTTGGCCCAGAAGTCCACCAGGATGAGCCGGATGCCGTTGAACGCGTGGAACAGGACCGCTGCCACCAGCCCCACCTCGAGGAGGCCGACGATCGGGTTCTTGTAGGTGCCGATGACCTCGTTGTAGGCCTCCGGGGAGACCCGGACCAGCGCGGTGTCCAGCACGTGCACCAGCAGGAAGAAGAAGATCCCCACGCCGGTGATCCGGTGCGCGACCCATGACCACATGCCCTCCCGGCCGCGGTAGAGCGTACCGGCTGGTTTGCTGGGCACCAGATCCTCCTTGTCGAGAACGCCAGATCGTCTCGATGCTAGACCTGCTGCGTGAGGTGAAATGTCCTGACAGATGTGACATCGATCGCGATGCGTGTGAGATCGGTCGCGTCGGTGTCCGACGAAGGGGAGAACACGGTGAGTTTCTGGATCTGTGCGACCTGTGCGGTCGAGCACTCCGAGCAGGTCGAGGTCTGCGCGATCTGCGCCGACGAGCGGCAGTGGGTGCCGGCCGACGGCCAGCACTGGACCACGCTCGAGGAGCTGGCCGAGGCCGGCACCGAGGTCACCATCGAGGAGGTCGAGCCGGACCTGTACGGCGTTCGCTCGAAGCCGCCGGTCGGGATCGGCCAGCAGTCGATGCTGCTGCGGACCGCCGAGGGCAACCTGCTGTGGGACCCGATCGGGTACGTCGACGATGCCGCCGTACGGCGGGTCCGCGAGCTGGGCGACGTGGTCGCGATCATCGCCAGCCACCCGCACATGTACGGCGTTCAGGTCGAGTGGAGCCACCGGCTCGGCGACGTACCGGTGTACGTGTCCGAGGCGGATGCCGAGTGGGTGGCCCGGCAGGACCCGGTGATCCGGACCTGGTCGGGCAAGCTCACCCCGCTGCCCGGCGTGACCGTGATCCAGCCGGGCGGGCACTTCCCGGGCAGCGCGGTGGTGCACTGGGCGAACGGTGCCGAGGGCAAAGGTGTGATCCTGTCCGGCGACACCATCTTCGCCAACCCGGACCGCACCTCGGTCAGCTTCATGCGCAGCTACCCGAACCGCATCCCACTGTCCGGCGCGGTCGTCGACCGGGTCGCGAAGTCACTCGACCCGTTCGCCTACGACCGCCTCTACAACAACTTCGGCTCGACCATCCCCGTCGACGCCAAGGCCGTCGTACGCCGCTCCGCCGACCGCCACGCCGCCTGGGTCCGCGGCGACTACGACCACCTGACCTGATTGGTGCACAAGGACAGGACGTATACGCCCACTGGACCGGCTGGGCACGCTCAGGAGGTGCTGCCGAGGAGCCTGAGTGGGCATATACGTCCTGTCGAGCTGCACACTCAGGCCGCGAGGCGGCCCTCGGCGAGGCGGGTGTGGAGGGCGAGCATGTGGTGGATGCAGGAGTTCCAGTCGTAGAGCTCGGCGCGGCGGCGGGCGGCGGCTCTGCGGCCGGGGAGTTCGGCCAGTTGGAGTACGGCCTCCGCCAGGGCGGCCGGGTTGGCCGGCGCCCAGCGTCCGCAGGTGTCGTCGACGAGTTCGCGCGCGCCGCCCGTGTTCGCGGTGACGACCGGGGTGCCTGCGGCGAGGGCTTCCAGTACGGCCAGTCCGAAGGTCTCGCCCGGGCACACCGACAGGGCGATGTCGGCTTCGGCCAGGTGCGTGGCCAGCGTCCGGCGGCCGTCGACGTACCCGTGGAAGGTGACTGGCGCGGAGCCGGCGATCTCGAGGAGCTCGTCGAGATGCGGGCCGGTGCCGAAGACGTCCATGCGCAGGTTGACGCCCCGGCGGTACAGCTCGGCGGCCGTGGCGACCGCGAGGTGCGGGCTCTTCTCCCGCGACAGCCGTCCGGCGTGGACCAGCTTGAGTACGCCGTCGTCCACCGGCTCGGCGAGTGACGGGTGGAACGTGTCGAGGTCGACCCCGAGCGGGATCCGGACCAGTGGGGTGGTCACCTCGTCGAACTCGGCCGCGGCGTAACGCGAGGTCACCACGACCGCGTCGTACGTCCGGCTGAGGAGTTTGTAGAGCGCGCCGACCCCGGCCGCGACGCCGAGCTGGCGGCCGGTGCGGAGCGAGAGCATCGCATCGAGGCGTTCGTGGCTGAACAGGATCGAGCCGATGTCGTTGCGACGGGCCCAGCGGGCCACCGGCAGGAGCGTCGACTTGTCCGAGATCTCCACGGTGGTCGGCCGGAAGCGTTCGAGGGTCTCGATCACCTTCCAGGGGTCGGTGATCAGGCGGTAACCGCCGCCGACCTTCGGGGCCTTCATCCGGACCACGGTGCCGAACTCGGTCTCGATCACGACGTCCCGTTCGCCCGGGGTGATCACGATCCGCTCGGCGCCGGCCTCGACGTACCCCTGACCGACATGCTCGATCGCGGTCCGCATCCCGCCGGACGTGGGCCCGACGAAATTGGCCAGCTGGGCGATCCGCAACCCAGTCATGCGACCCGCCGGACGGCTGCGGCCTCGCGCAGGACCTCGGCGTAGTGCCGGTCGACCAGATCGTCGACCACCGCCGGCCAGGTCCGGGACTGCACGCGTTCCAGGCCGCTCGCCGCCATCCTGCCGCGGGCCGTCGGGTAGTCGAGCAAGGTTTTGACCGCCTGCCGCAGCGATCCGGGCCGACCCGGCTCGAACAGCAGGCCGTTCTCGCCGGGCTTGATCAGGTCGAGCGGGCCACCCGCGGCCGGGCCGACGGTCGCGACACCGGACGCCTGCGCCTCCTGGATCGTCTGGCAGAACGTCTCGTGTTCCCCGGTGTGTACGAAGACGTCCAGCCCGGCGAAGATCGCGGCCAGGTCGGCGCCCCGGCGCATTCCCAGGAAAGTTGCGTCAGGCAAGGAGTTCTCCAGGGAGGCGCGGTCCGGGCCGTCGCCGACGATGACGATCCGGCAGCCCAGGTCGGTCAGCTCGGCGAGCCGGCGGACCTTCTTCTCGGCGGCCAGCCGGCCGACGTACCCGACGATCGGCTTGCCGTCGGGGGAGATCTCCCGGCGCCAGTTCTCGTCGCGGTGCTTGGGATCGAAGAGGTCCAGATTCACGCCACGGCCCCACAGATGGACCCGGGGTACGCCGCCCTGGACCAGCGCCTCGACCGACGCGGTGGACGGTGCGAGCGTGCGGTCGGCCCGCGAGTGCGTACGCCGTACCCAGCGCCAGATCCCGCGATCCGCGGCAGCGAACCAGGGGTACTGGCGGGCGAAGCCGGCGATGTCGGTCTGGAAGATCGCGACCGTCGGCAGCCCGAGCTTGCGCGCACTGCGCAGCCCGTACGCGCCGATGATGAACGGCGACGCGAGGTGGACGAGGTCCGGCCTGAACTCGGCCATCGCCCGCTCGATCGAGGGATCGGGCAGACCGACCGGGAACTCCTTGTAGCCCGGGGTCCGGAAGCTGCGGGCCCGGATCACGGGCACGTCCGCGTAGCTGCCGGGTCCGGGGCCGGGGGCAATGATCAGCAGTTCGTGCCCGCGGGCACGCAGCCGATCGGCGACGTGGCGAGCCGTGTTCGCCACGCCGTTGATCTGCGGCAGGAAGGTCTCAGCCACCATCACGATGCGCACACCTCGGAGGTTCCCCAGCGCGCATGAACCCTCGGCGACACTCTCGTGACACGGCGTCGATGCCCTGTCGACGGGTCCGGGGCCGGGGGATGGCCGTCAGGTGACCACGGGGCGGTACTTGGTTAGTCCTGTGCGAACTGGAGACGACGGTCACACGGCGTGCTCGATCTCACCAGGCTGTTGCATACCAGTGGTGGTGTGGTTCGGCCTACGGTTGGAGGATGAGTCATCGGAGTGAGTCGGGGTTCGAGATCGCGCCGGTGTACGGACCCGAGGCGCTGGACGGGTTCGCGCCGGACGAGAAGCTGGGCGAGCCGGGGAAGTTCCCGTACACCCGCGGGGTGTACCCGACGATGTACACCCAGCGGCCCTGGACCATGCGCCAGTACGCCGGCTTCGGGACGGCGGCGGAGTCGAACCAGCGGTACCACCAGCTGATCGACCACGGGACCATGGGCCTGTCGGTCGCGTTCGACCTGCCCACCCAGATGGGGTACGACTCCGACGCGCCGATCGCACACGGTGAGGTCGGCAAGGTCGGGGTGGCGATCGACTCGATCGACGACATGCGGGCGCTGTTCGACAAGATCCCGCTGGACCAGGTGTCCACCTCGATGACGATCAACGCGCCCGGCTCGGTGCTGTTGCTGCTGTACCAACTGGTGGCCGAGGAGCAGGGGGTGGCCGGTGACAAGCTCACCGGCACGATCCAGAACGACGTCCTGAAGGAATACATTGCCCGCGGCACCTACATCTACCCGCCGAAGGAGTCGCTGCGGCTGATCAGCGACATCTTCGCCTACTGCCAGGCGGAACTGCCGCGCTGGAACACGATCTCGATCTCCGGCTACCACATGGCCGAGGCCGGGGCGACGCCCGCGCAGGAGATCGCGTTCACGCTCGCCGACGGGATCGAGTACGTCCGGGCCGCGGTCGCGTCCGGGCTGGACGTGGACGAGTTCGCGCCGCGGTTGTCGTTCTTCTTCGTCGCCCGGACCACGCTGCTCGAGGAGGTGGCGAAGTTCCGCGCCGCGCGGCGGATCTGGGCGCGGGTGATGCGGGATTCCTTCGGTGCCAAGAACCCCAAGTCACTGATGCTGCGGTTCCACACCCAGACCGCCGGCGTGCAGTTGACCGCACAGCAGCCCGAGATCAATCTCGTCCGGGTCGCGATCCAGGGGCTGGCCGCCGTACTCGGGGGCACGCAATCCCTGCACACGAACTCGTACGACGAGGCGATCGCGCTGCCGACCGAGAAGGCGGCCCGGCTCGCGCTGCGCACCCAGCAGGTGCTCGCGTACGAGACCGACATCACCGCGACCGTCGACCCCTTCGCCGGTTCGTACGTCGTCGAGTCGCTGACCGACGAGGTCGAGGCGGCCGCGGTCGAGCTGATGGACCAGGTCGAGGAGTACGGCGGTGCCGTCGCCGCGATCGAGAAGGGCTTCCAGAAGCAGGAGATCGAGCGGTCGGCGTACCGCATCGCCCAGGAGATCGACTCGGCCGAGCGGGTCGTCGTCGGCATGAACAAGTTCCGGATCGCCGAGGAGGAGCCGTACGAACCCCTCCGGGTCGACCCCGCCATCGAGGCCCAGCAGGTCGACCGCCTCGCCGCTCTCCGCGCCGACCGCGACCAGTCGGCCGTCGACGAAGCCCTGGCCGCCCTGAAGAAGGCCGCCCAAGGCACCGGCAACTGCCTCTACCCCATGAAACAAGCCCTCAAAGCCCGAGCCACCGTAGGCGAAGTCTGCAACACCCTCCGAGACGTCTGGGGCAGCTACGTCCCCGCCGACACCTTCTAGTCAATCCAGCAGGGCGGCCGAGGTGAGGATCGTCGTGCCGAGGGAGATGGCTTCTTCGGAGGGGTCGAAGCCCGGGGTGTGGAGGTCGGCGGCGGTTTCCTGGGCGGGTGGGCGGACGCCTAGGCGGGCCATGGCGCCGGGGGTGTCTTCCAGGTACCAGGCGAAGTCTTCGCCGCCGAGGGACTGGTCGGTGGGGGCGATCGCGCCGGAGCCGAGGGTCTGGTGGACGGCGTTGTGGAGGACGTCGATCGCGGTGGCGTCGTTAATCACCGGGGGGACGCCGTGGGTGACCTCGGTGTCGACCTCGACGCCGTACGGCGCGACGAGTTGGGCGGCCAGTGTGGGGATCAGCTCGGCGGCGAAGCGCCAGACGTTGGCGTCGAGGCAGCGGAGGGTGCCTTCGGCCTCGCCGCGGGCGGGGATCGCGTTGGCGGCGGAGCCCGAGGTGATGCGGCCCCAGACGAGGGACATGCCGGCGCGGGGGTCGACACGCCGGGAGAGGGCGGCCGGAAGTTCGGTGACCAGGGTCGCGAGCGCGTAGACGAGATCGCCGGTCAGATGTGGGCGGGACGTGTGACCGCCGGGCCCGGTCAGCCGGACCAGGATCCGGTCCGCCGCCGCGGTCAGGGCGCCGACACGCAGGCCGATCTGGCCGACCTGCAGGCGCGGATCGCAGTGCAGCCCATAAATACGGCGGACCCCGTCGAGTCCGCCGGCCGCGATGACGCCGAGTGCTCCGCCCGGCATCACTTCCTCGGCCGGCTGGAAGATCAGCCGCACCCGCCGGTCCAGCTGCCCGTCACGCGCCATCCCCGCCAGCACCAGGCCCGCGCCCAGCAGAGCAGAGGTGTGTACGTCGTGACCGCACGCGTGTGCGACTCCGTCGATCGTCGACCGCCACGGCGCCTCCACCGCGTCCGGCACCGGCAGCGCGTCGATGTCGGCCCGCAGCGCGACACAGCTGTCGCCGGAGCCGATGTCGCAGATGAGTCCGGTCCCGGTCGGCAGCACCCGCGGCGACAGCCCCGCCTCGACCAGCCTTCGCTCGAGGATCTCCGTCGTCCGCACCTCGCGCCAGCCGAGCTCGGGGTGCGCGTGCAAATCGCGCCGTACCTCGACCATCTCCTCGCGCACGGCCTCGACGCGGGCGAGGACGTCGGCGACCAGCAGCTGATGACTCATCCCGCGATTGTTACATCCAGGTACGACGTACTCCGGGAGGTGTCCACGCCGGTCACCGATCGTGACGACCACGGACCGTGAACGCAAGCACGGAGCGTGCGCACCGTGACGTGCGCTCAGCAGGCGGTGACCAGACCGGAGGAGTTGTCGAAATGTGACGAAAGTGCCGGTCACTTTCCGGTATCGAGGCCCTCTTGACGTTCAAAGAAGGTCGGACCGCACCCTATAGTCTGCGGATGCGGCACGTGGGGGAAGGCGTGCCGGGAACAACTCTGGTTGACGAAGGAGACATCCGGTGAAGAAGTACGTGCGGGGTACGGCGATCGTGGGCGTACTGACGCTCGCCGTCGCCGCGTGTGGCAGCAAGCCGACCGAGAGCAGCTCTGGCGGCAGCAGCGCCAACAAGGACTTCAAGGCCTGCATGGTCTCCGACTCGGGTGGCTTCGACGACAAGTCGTTCAACCAGACCTCGTATAAGGGTCTGCAGGACGCCGTCAAGGAGCGCGGCCTGACTGAGGTCAAGGCCGAGTCGAAGTCCGACAACGACTACACGACGAACATGACCGCGATGGTCAACGCCAAGTGCAACGTCATCGTCGCCGTCGGCTTCAAGCTCGAGGACGCCACCGAGGCGGCCGCCAAGGCGAATCCGAACATCAAGTTCGCGATCGTCGACTCGGCACCGAAGGCGCCGATCGCGAACCTGAAGCCGCTGCTGTTCAACACCGCGCAGTCCAGCTTCCAGGCCGGCTACCTGGCCGCCGCGATGACGAAGTCCGGCAAGGTCGGCACGTTCGGCGGTCTGAACATCCCGACCGTGACGATCTTCATGGACGGCTTCGCCGAGGGTGTGCGCTACTACAACCAGCAGAAGGGCAAGAACGTCCAGGTGCTGGGCTGGGACGACGCCAAGCAGAAGGGCCTGTTCACCGGCGACTTCGAGGACAAGGCCAAGGGCCAGAACAACGCGCAGAACCTGATCACCCAGGGCGCCGACGTTCTCTTCCCGGTGGCCGGTCCGTCCGGTCTGGGCGGTCTGCAGGCGGCCAAGGCCAGCAACGGCAAGGTGAACGCGATCTGGGTCGACACCGACGGCTGCGTGAGCGCGGAGGAGTACTGCCCGGTGCTGATGAGCAGCGTCGAGAAGGGCATGGACGTCGCGGTCAAGGACGCGGTCATCTCGGTCGTCGACAACAAGTTCGACAACACCCAGTTCACCGGAACGCTGCAGAACGGCGGTACGGCGATCGCGCCGTTCCACGACTTCGACAGCAAGGTCCCGGCGGACGTGAAGTCCGAGCTGGACCAGATCAAGGCCGACATCATCAGCGGCAAGATCATGATTCAGTCGAAGGTACAGCCCAAGGCGTCCTGAACCACGGCGCATTCGCGTAGTACGGTGCGAGCCAGGAAGGCAACAGACCGACGGTCTGCCTTCCTGGCTCGCGGTTCGAAGAGCCTGGCTCGCGGTTCGAAGAGCCTGGCTCGCCGTCTGAAGGGGAGGCTGCCCGCATGCACCTGGAGCTGTCCGGCCTGACCAAGAGCTTCGGCTCGCTGGTCGCCAACGACCACATCGATCTCGTCATCGAACCGGGCGAGATCCATTGTCTGCTCGGTGAGAACGGTGCCGGCAAGAGCACGCTGATGAACATGCTCTACGGGCTGCTGCAGCCCGACTCGGGCGAGATCGTGATCGACGGCGAGAAGGTCCGGATCACCTCGCCGAGCGATGCGATCAAGCACGGGATCGGCATGGTGCACCAGCACTTCATGCTGGTCCCGGTGTTCACCGTCGCCGAGAACATCATGCTCGGCCGGGAGAACACCCACGCCGGCGGCGTCCTGGACCGGAAGAAGGCGCACGCGCTCGTCACCGAGCTGTCCGACCGGTACGGGTTCGAGGTCGACCCCGAGGCGCTGGTCGAGGACATCCCGGTCGGCGTGCAGCAGCGGGTGGAGATCATCAAGGCGCTCGCCAACGAAGCCAGCGTGCTGATCCTGGACGAACCGACCGCGGTGCTCACTCCGGCCGAGATCGACGAGCTGATCGGCGTGATGCGCCAGCTCAAGGAGAACGGCACGTCGATCGTCTTCATCACCCACAAGCTCAAAGAGGTGAAGGCGATCGCGGACAAGATCACCGTGATCCGCCGCGGCAAGGTGGTCGGCCAGGCCGAGCCGTCCGAGACCGAGGAGCAACTCGCCGAGCTGATGGTCGGCCGCGCGGTCGATCTGGTGGTCGACAAGGCGCCGGCCCAGCCGCAGGAGGTCGTCCTGCGGGTCGAGGGCCTGACCGTGATCGACGAGCGTGGCTTCACCGCGGTCGACGACGTCAGCCTCGAGGTGCGCGCCGGCGAGATCCTCGCCGTGGCCGGCGTCCAGGGCAACGGCCAGACCGAGCTCGCCGAGGCGCTGCTGGGGCTGACCGAGATCGCGGCCGGCAAGATCTCGCTGGACGGGGTGGATCTGACCGGGCGGACGACGAGACAGCGGCTGGACGCCGGGATCGGCTACGTGCCCGAGGACCGCGCGCACGACGGCTTCGTCGGCTCGTTCACGGTCGCCGAGAACCTGGTCCTCGACATGTTCCGCAAGGCGCCGTTCGGCAACGGGCTGGCCCTGCGGACCGACGAGATCGCCAGCAACGCGCAGGCCCGGGTGGAGGAGTTCGACATCCGCACCCAGGGCATCGACCTGCCGGTCTCGTCGCTGTCGGGCGGCAACCAGCAGAAGGTGGTGCTGGCGCGTGAGCTGTCCCGGCCGGTGAAGCTGCTGGTCGCGTCGCAGCCGACCCGTGGGGTGGACGTGGGGTCGATCGAGTTCCTGCACGCCCGGATCGTCAAGGAGCGCGACAACGGCACCGCGGTCCTGATCGTGTCCACCGAGCTGGACGAGATCGCCTCGCTCACCGACCGGGTCGCGGTGATGTACCGCGGCAAGGTGGTCGGCGTCGTACCGGCCGACACCCCGCGCGACGAACTCGGCCTGATGATGGCCGGCGCCTCCAGGTCCGAGGCGCACGACGTAGCGATCGAGAACCCGACCACGTTGGGAACCATCTAGATGAGCACTGACACCACCACCGAGCCGGCCCCGGCGCCGGCACCCGCCACGAAGGAGCGGCTCTCCGGCCTGCCCAACTGGGCGGTCCAGGCGCTGGTCTCGCTGAGCGCGATCGTGCTGGCGCTGATCGTCGGCGCCGTGCTGATCATCATCGGTGACGAGGGCGTGAAGGCGGCCGTCGGGTACTTCGGTGCCGCGCCGATGGACACGGTCACCGCGGCCGCGTCCGCGGTCGGCGAGGCCTACAAGGCCCTCGCCCTCGGCGCGCTGGGTGGGATCACCCCGATCAGCGAATCGTTGACCCAGGCAACACCACTGATCTGCGGCGGCCTGGCGGTCTCGCTGGCGTTCCGCACCGGCCTGTTCAACATCGGTGCCCAGGGCCAGCTGATCATGGGCGCGATCCTCGCCGCGTACGTCGGTTTCGCCTGGCATCTGCCGCCCGTCCTGCACCTCATCGTGGCGATCATCGCCGGTCTCCTCGGCGGCGCGCTCTGGGGCGGTGTCGTCGGCCTGCTGAAAGCCCGGACCGGGGCGCACGAGGTGATCGTGACGATCATGCTCAACTACGTCGCCATCTATCTGCTCGCCTGGCTGCTCACCACCACGGCCTTCCGGCGGCCGGGACGGACCGACCCGATCTCGCCGATCGTCGACCACAACGCGCAGTACCCGCAGTTCGGCGACACCCGGTTGCACGGCGGCTTCATCCTGTCGGTGCTCGCCGCGGTCTTCGTCTGGTGGCTGCTCAACCGGTCCACCATCGGCTTCGAACTGCGGGCCGTGGGCTCGAACCCGGACGCCTCCCGGACCGCGGGGATGTCGGTGGGCCGCGCGTACATCGTCGCGATGGTCGTGGCCGGCGCGCTGGCCGGTCTGGCCGGCACCCAGCAGGTGCTGGGCACCGACCTGCCGCTGACCGACGGCGTCGCGGCGTCGATCGGGTTCGACGCGATCACGGTCGCGCTGCTCGGTCGCGGTACGCCGGTCGGCACCGTGCTGGCGGGTCTGCTCTTCGGCGCGCTGAACGCGGGCGGTCTGCAGATGCAGCTGATCACGCAGACCCCGCTGACCCTGACCACGGTGCTGCAGGCCGTGATCGTGCTGTTCGTCGCGGCTCCGGCGCTGGTGCGCTCGATCTTCCGGTTCCTGCCGAAGGAACGCGGAACAGGTCCCGTCCTCGCGAAAGGCTGGAACGGATGAGCGAGACCACACCCGACGCCGTACCCGCGGCGCCGGCCAAGCCTCAGGTCATCGAGGCGCCGGCCGAACGAACCCGGCGGTTGCGCGTCGGGGGCCTGATGGTGGTGTTCGCGCTGATCGGGCTCGGCCTGGCGATCTTCACCAAGGGCGGCAAGGCGACGTTCCAGCTGACCTCCGGCGACCTGCAGCACAACCTGCTCGGGATTCCCGCGCAGTTCGCCGCGCTGGTGCTCGGCATCCTCGGTGTGATCGCCGCCGGCGCGTACCTGCTGCGCCGCGTCCCGCAGTCGTACTCCGGGTACCTGGCCGCTCTGCTCGGGATCTGCTTCATCGGCTCGTTCCTGTGCTGGGCCGCCGCGGGCAAGACGTTCCCGCTGGCCAACCAGTTCCAGGGCACGCTGAATTTCGCGACCCCGCTGATCCTCGGCGCGCTCAGCGGTGTGCTGTGTGAGCGCTCCGGTGTCATCAACATCGCCATCGAGGGCCAGTTCCTGGTCGGCGCGTTCACGGCCGCGGTGGTCTCGAGTACGACGAACAGCGCCGCGCTGGCGTTGATCGCGGCGGCCGTGACCGGCGTGGTGATGGCCTGGCTGCTCGCGGTGTTCTCGATCAAGTACCTGGTCAACCAGGTCGTGCTCGGCGTCGTCCTGGTGGTGTTCGCGACCGGTATCACCGGCTATCTGTTCGACCAGTTCCTGCAGTCGAACGCGGAGAAGCTGAACACGCCGACCGTGCTGTCCGCGATCAAGATCCCCGGTCTGGGCGACATCCCGTTCATCGGGCCGATCCTGTTCAACCAGACCATACTGGTCTACCTGACCTACCTCGCGGTCGCGGTGGTCACCTTCGTGCTGTTCCAGACCCGATGGGGCCTGCGGGTCCGTGCGGTCGGCGAGCACCCGAAGGCCGCGGACACGGTCGGCATCAAGGTCAAGCGGGTCCGGTACTCCGCGGTCCTCTGGGGCGGCGTGCTGGCCGGGCTCGGCGGTGCCTTCTTCACGGTCGGGTACGCCGGTTCGTTCAGCAAGGAGATGACCGCAGGCAACGGGTTCATCGCGCTGGCCGCGCTGATCATGGGCCGCTGGCACCCGATCGGCGCGATGGTCGCGGCGCTGTTCTTCGGCTTCGCCACGCAGTTGCAGTCCCAGCTGCAGATCATCCAGACCCCGATCCCGGGCGAGCTGCTGCTGATGGCGCCGTACCTCGCGACGATCATCGCGGTCGCCGGCCTCGTCGGCCGCGTCAGAGCCCCGAAGGCGGATGGTGAGCCCTACGTCACCGAATGAGATCGACTGGGAAGCGTTGCGCGCCGTCGCCGTCGAGGTGATGGGCTGCGCCTACGCACCGTACTCCGGGTTCGCGGTAGGGGCCGCGGCGCTGGTCGACGACGGCCGAATCGTTGCCGGGTGCAACGTAGAGAACGCGTCGTACGGGTTGACCCTGTGTGCGGAATGCGGATTGGTGTCCGAGCTGCACCGCTCCGGGGGTGGGCGGCTGGTCGCGTTCAGCTGTGTGGATCGGCACGGTGATCTGCTGACGCCGTGCGGGCGCTGCCGGCAGTTGCTGCACGAGAACGGTGGGCCCGGCCTCCTGCTCGAGACGCCGACCGGACCGCGGCCGCTGCGTGAGTTGTTGCCCGACGCGTTCGGGCCGGACGATCTGGAGAACTGATGAGCTTCGACGCTGTCGACGTGATCCGCACCAAGCGGGACCGGGGCGAGCTGAGCGACGGCCAGATCGACTGGGTGATCGACGCGTACACCCGCGGCGACGTCGCGGACGAGCAGATGTCGGCACTGGCGATGGCGATCCTGCTGAACGGGATGAACCGTCGCGAGATCGCCCGCTGGACCGCGGCGATGATCGCGTCCGGCGAGCGGATGGATTTCGGCAAGCTGTCCCGGCCGACCGCCGACAAGCACTCGACCGGCGGTGTCGGCGACAAGATCACGTTGCCGCTGGCCCCTTTGGTCGCCGCGTGCGGCGTCGCGGTGCCGCAGCTGTCCGGTCGCGGCCTCGGTCACACCGGCGGCACGCTGGACAAGCTCGAGTCGATCCCCGGCTGGCGGGCCGCGCTCTCGAACGACGAGCTGATGCGCCAGCTGGACGAGGTCGGCGCGGTGATCTGCGCGGCCGGGGACGGCCTCGCGCCCGCCGACAAGAAGCTCTACGCGCTCCGGGACGTGACCGGGACGGTCGAGGCGATCCCACTGATCGCCAGCTCGATCATGAGCAAGAAGATCGCCGAGGGTACGGGCGCGTTGGTGCTGGACGTGAAGGTCGGCTCCGGCGCGTTCATGAAGGATCTGGCCGACGCGCGGGAGCTCGCCGAGACCATGGTTGCCCTGGGCACCGACGCTGGCGTGAAGACCGTTGCCTTGCTCACCGACATGTCAGTTCCACTCGGCCTGACCGCCGGGAACGCGCTGGAGGTCCGCGAGTCGGTCGAGGTTCTGGCCGGCGGCGGTCCGGCCGACGTGGTCGAGCTGACCCTGGCCCTGGCCACCGAGATGCTCGCCGCGGCGGGCGTCACCGACGTAGATCCGGCCGAGAAGCTTCGCGACGGTACAGCGATGGACGTCTGGCGCACGATGATCGCGGCCCAGGGCGGCGACCCGTCCGCCGAACTCCCGGTCGCCCCCGAGCAGCACGTCGTACCGGCCCCTGCCTCCGGAGTGCTCTCGAAGCTGGACGCGCTCGCGGTCGGTATCGCGGCCTGGCGCCTCGGCGCCGGCCGGGCTCGTAAGGAGGACCCGGTGTCCGCCGTCGCGGGCGTCGAGTTGCACGCCAAGCCGGGCGACGAGGTACGGGAGGGGCAGCCGTTGCTCACTCTGCACGCGGATGACTCGGCCCGCTTCGAGCGAGCCCTCGACGCGTTGACCGATGCCGTCGAGGTGTCAACGGCGTACGAGCAGGGGCCGTTGGTGATCGAGCGGATCGGCTGAGCTCAGCTCGAGGTGGCCGTGAGGCGGGCGCGCTGCTCCCTGGCGAGGCTCGTGAGCAGGCCGGTGTCCGGCCGGAGGTCGGTGCCGAGGGCACCGGTCTGCTGGACGCTGAGCTCGGCGACCAGGGCGCCGGCGACGAAGCTGACCTCGGCGATGGCCACGGACTGGTCGAGACCGCCGTCGTACGCGACGCGGGCGTCGCTGAGCGCATCCGGTACGTCGAACGAGCGCTCGTGGGTCTCCTGGCTCCAGAAGCCTCGCTGCAGGACTCTCGCCTTGGCCGCGGAGCCAGTCTTGAACAGTTGCAGGGTGAACCGCTTCTTCTTGTCCGGGCTGAGCCGGGTCGCGCGGTAGCCGTCGGTGAAGGCGGCGTTGAGCAACAATGCCCGGTCGGTCGCGGGATCGGCGGACCAGCTGGCCAGGAAGGCGGTCGCGGTGAACGGGCCGGTGGAGTTCTGGGTGTCGTCGACGTATCCGCGCGGAAGCACGACCAAGCCGGCCAGCGTGCCCTTCGGCTTCTTGTCCGTCGGGGCCGCGAGGGCCGACGTCTTCGCGGCGGGACTCTGCAGCGAACCGGTCGAGGAGTTGGAATGATTCCCGCACCCAGTCACGCCGAGCAAAAGCGCGGTCACTACAGCGGCAACACCTGGTGCGGTCCGCGTCACGAGTCCTCTCCGTCCGGCTACGCCCCGAGAGCATCAGATGATTCCGAGCCAGATGCCATCAGGGCAAGGTGAACACCAGATAAACTAGTGCGAGCGAGCCTCCGTGAGAAGCGTCTCTATCCGGCGGCGGGCGGCCTTGGGGTGCAGGGGTTCGCAGCCGGCCTCGACGCAGCGGCGGACCACCTGCGGATCGTCGCGGAGCAGCAGCAGACCGCGCCGGAGCAGCGTCAGCGGCGGCTTGCGGTGTTCGCGCAGATCGCGCTGGAACCGCCGGACGAAGGTGACCAGGCGGTGGTGCCGGACGCAGATGGCGGCGGCGAGCAGGCCGCGCTCGCGCAGCGCACCGGCGATCTGGTCGGCGAAGATGCCCTCAGCAACGATCAGTGGGGATCCCGCGGTGGTGACCGGCCGGTGACCGACCGTGCCGTCGGCGGCGATGTCGTAGATCGGCAGCTCCGCGGTGCCCGTCGTACACAGCTGCTCGAGCGCGGCGACGGCGCGGTCACCGTCCCACGAGCGCGGGTCGTCCCAGTCCACGATGCCGAGCGGTGAGCGCGGCATCGCCTTGTCGTCGCCGTCGCGGTAGAAGTCGTCCAGCCGGACCACGGGCAGGGCCACCTGCTCGGCCAGCCGGGACTTCCCCGCCCCCGACGGCCCGGCCAGCAACACCACCCGTGAACTCACCGGAGCATTCTGACACTCGCTCCGGCTACTGGTTGTACGGCGCCGACAGCAAGGGCCGGGTGTTGGTCAGGACCTGCTCGTACAGGGCGCGGACCCGGGCAGCCTCGGCGTCCGTCATGGCCGAGGGCTCGGGCTTGCCGACCGGAACCTGCCAGGTCGGCGGGGTGTCCGCCCCGGAGAGTGCCCACGCGGCCTGCCGGGCGGCGCCCAAGGCGACGTACTCGGCCGGCTCAGGGAGCGTGACCTCGGCCCCGAGCAGCGCCGGAGCGAGCGCCTGGACAGCACGTGACTTGGCTGCCCCGCCGAGCAGGAGGACCCGCTGGACGGGAAGTCCCTGCGCCCGGAGCGCGTCGACGGCGTCGGCCAGACCGCAGAGCAGACCTTCGACGGCAGCGCGGGCCATCGTCGCGGGTTGCATCGTGGCGCGGGTGAGGCCGTAGAGCAGGCCGGTCGAGTGGGGCAGGTCGGGGGTGCGCTCACCGTCGAGGTAGGGCAGCAGGACCAGACCGTCGCTCCCGGGAGAGGCCAGGGCGGCGTCGTTGAAGGCATCGAGGTCGAGGCCGAGAAGCTCCGCGGTGGCGGACAGCACCCGAGCGGCGTTCAGGGTGCAGACCAGCGGCAGGTACTTGCCGGTGGCGTCGGCGAAGCCGGCCACCAGGCCGGTCGGGTCGGCGGTCGGGTGCGCCGACCGGGCGAACGCCGTACCACTGGTGCCGAGGGAGACGGCCACATCACCTGGCTGCAGATCGAGACCGAGTGCGGCGGCCGCGTTGTCTCCGGTGCCCGCCGCGATGGCCGCACCGAAAGCGGTCCGGCCGACGATCTCGGCCGGGCCGGCGACGCGCGGCAGGGCGAGCTGCCGGCCGAAGGCGAGCTCGAGGAGGTCGGGCCGGTAGCTGTTCGTGGCCGGGGACCACCAGCCGGTCCCGGACGCGTCGCCGCGGTCGGTGGTGATGCCCTCGATGCCGTGCCGATCGGCCGCCAGCCGCTGCGTCATCCAGTCGTGCGGCAGTACGACGGCCGCCGCGCGGGCAGCCGCCTCCTTGTCACGCACCCACCGCAACTTGGTCACGGTGAACGAAGGCACCGGCACCGAACCGACCGCCTCGGCCCACGCGCCCGGGCCACCGAGCTCGTCGACGAGCTCGACCGTCGCGTCCGCCGAGCTGGTGTCGTTCCACAGCACCGCCGGGTGGACGACCTCGCCGGCCTCGTCCAGCAGGACCATGCCGTGCTGCTGGCCGCCGACCGAGATCGCCTCGACCCCGTCGAGCAGTCCGTCGGACGCGATCTCCCACGCCTTCCACCACTCGGCCGGGTCCACCTGGGTCCCGTCCGGGTGCGGTGCCCGGCCTTCCCGCAGTACGGCTCCGGTCTCGGCATCGCATACGACGACCTTGGTCGCCTGGGTGGAGCAGTCCACACCGGCCACCAGTCTCTGCTCAGTCATGGCTCCCAGACTAAGGCCGTGTCTGGATCGCTTCGAGAGTGGCGCGGGCGCCGATCTCGTGGAGCGACCGGAGGGCGGCCTCGTACCGCGTGACGAACCGATCGTCGGAGGCGAGGTCACCGAAGAGATCCGGGTCGGAGATGAACATCAGCGGGTCCTCGCGATTGTGCTGCGCCCGCTCCACCAGCCTGTCGCGCAACCGGTCCACCACTTCGATCGACTGCCCGTCCTCGTCGACGGCTTCGGCGTACCGGGCCCAGGACGCGACCACCAGGACCGAGCGCTTGATCTCTCGCCCGGCCGCCAGTTGCTCACGGACCACCGGGAGCAGCCACTTCGGGATCCGGTCCGAGCTCTCGGCGCACAGTCGCGCGAGGGTGTCACGGACCTCGGGGTTCGCGAACCGCTCGATCAGCTGGTGCTTGTAGCGGTCGAGGTCCACCCCGGGGACCGGCGGCAGCGTCGGCGTCCCCTCGTCATCCATGTAACCGATCAGGAAGTCGACGAAGAGCTTGTCCTGGCACACGTCGTGCGCGTACCGGTAGCCGGCCAGATACCCGAGGTAGCACAGCGCCTGGTGGCTCGCGTTCAGCAGCCGCAGCTTCATCAGCTCGTACGGCTCGACGTCGCCGACGATCTGTACGCCGACATCCTCGTACGGAGGCCGATCACCGCCGAAGTCATCCTCCAGCACCCACTGCGTGAACGGCTCGCACACCACCGGCCAGCCGTCCTCCACGCCGAAGCGCTCGGCCAGCGCGGACCGGTCGGCATCGGTGGTCACCGGCGTGATCCGGTCGACCATGCAGTTCGGGAACCGCACCTCGGTCTCGAGGAAGTCGGCGATGTCCGGGTCCTTCAGCCGGGCGAAGCCGGCCAGCATCTTCCGCGCGACGTGACCGTTGCCGGGGATGTTGTCGCAGGACATCACCGTGAACGGCGGGATCCCGGCCGCCCGCCGCCGGGTCAGCGCCTCGACGATGAACCCGAAGACACTGACCGGCAGGGCGCCGGGGACGAGATCGGCGGTGAGCCCGGGATCGGAGGTGTCGAGCTCACCGGTCACCTGGTTCACGTTGTACCCGCCCTCGGTGATCGTCAGCGACACGATCCGGGTGGCCGGGTCGACGAGCCGGTCCAGGACGGCGGACGGGTCGTCCGGCGCGAACAGGTAGTCGACGATCGACCCGATCACCCGCGGCTCGAGGGTCCCGTCCGGGTGCTTGATCACCAGTGTGTACAGGTGGTCCTGCGCCTCCAGAACGTCGTACATCCGCTTGTCCTGCGGGAGTACGCCGACGCCGACGATGCCCCAGTCCAGCGCCTTGCCGTCGTTCATCAACCGGTCGAGGTACATCGCCTGGTGGGCCCGGTGGAAGCCGCCGACCCCGAAGTGCACGATGCCGGGGCTGACCGCCGTACGGTCGTACGAGGGGACATCCACCTCGTTGCTCAGGGCACCTAGCGTGGTCACGGAGAGCATCTGGGTCACTTTACCGCTCCCAGCGACAGTCCGCGGACGAGTTTGTCCTGCGCCGCGAAGCCGGCGATGAGGACCGGGAGCGACACGAGTGTCGCGGCCGCGCAGAGCTTGGCGAGGAACAGGCCCTGGCTGGAGATGAACCCGACCAGGAAGATCGGGGAGGTTGCGGCACGCACCGCGGTGAGGTTCACGGCGAACATGAACTCGTTCCAGCTGAAGATGAAACAGATCAGACTCGTGGCCGCGATCCCCGGCATCGTGATGGGCGCGATGATCGAGACCAGGGTGCGGACGAAGCCCGCGCCGTCCACCTGCGCGGCCTCGAGGATCTCGAAGGGCACCTCGGCCAGGAAGGAGCGCATCATCCACACCGAGATGGGCAGGTTCATCGACGTGTAGAGGATGACCAGCGTATAGATGTTGTCGAGCATCCCGAGGTACTTCACGATCAGGTAGATCGGCAGCAGCGCGGCGATGAGCGGCAGGAACTTGGTCGACAGGAAGAAGAAGAGTACGTCGGTCCACTTCTCGATCGGCCTGATCGACAACGCGTACGCCGCCGGGACAGCCAGGACCAGCACCAGGATCGTCGACAGGATGCTGGCTGTCGCCGAGTTGATCAGGTATGGAGCGATATCACGGTCGAAGAGATCGGCGTAGTTGGAGAACGTGATCGGGGCGAACACGGACGGCGGGTTCGTTGCCGCGTCGGCCTCGTGGTGAAACGAGGTGAGCACCATCCAGGCAACGGGCAGGAAGAAGATCACCGTGACGATCCAGGTGCCCACTGCCCACCAGGGAAACCCCGATCTCCTCGGTTCCGCCTGGCGCCCGCGTCGCCGGCTGCGCCGGCCGGTCCTCGGGCCGCTCGTCTGAGGCTTGTCCACCACGGTGGTCATCGGGAGATCTCCTCCTTGAACAGGGACGAGATGGTGCGAAGGGCGAAGGTGGCCACGATGATGGTGGCAATCACCGTCACCACGCCGGCTGCCGCGGACTCGCCGTACTCGTACTTGCGGAACGTGGTCAGGTAGATCTCGTACGGCAGGTTGGTCGTGGCGGAGCCGGGCCCACCCTGCGTGATCGTGTAGATGGCGTCGAACGTCTGCAGGACGTAGATCGAGCCGAGCAGGGCGGACAGTTCGATGTACTGCCGAAGGTGCGGCAGCGTGATGAAACGGAAGGTCTGGAAGCTGCCGGCACGGTCGATCTTGGCGGCCTCGAGCACGTCGCCGGGTTGCGACTGGAGCCCGGCCAGCAGGATCAGCATCATGAACGGCGTCCACTGCCACACGAGCGCCGCGATCACCGAGGGCATCGGCCAGCGCGACACGTAGTCGATCGTCGGCCCCTGCTCGGCGCCGAAGAGTTGCCAGATCCAGTTGAGGACACCGTTGAACAGGCCATAGTCGGGGTTGTACAACGCGTGCTTCCACAGCAGCGCCGCCGCCACCGGCATCACCAGGAACGGTGCGATGAGCAGGGTCCTCGCCAGTCCGCGTCCCGGGAAACGCTTGTCCAGCAGGATCGCGAGCCCGAGCCCGATCAGCACACTGATGACCACCACCGACGCGGTCAGGACGACGGTGTTGACGACTGCGTTCCTCAGCCGGGCATCGCTGAAGACGGTCGCATAGTTGTGCAGACCGGCGAACGACTGGTAGCTGCCAAGCCCCAGGAAGTTCTTCTCGCCGGGTTGCAGGATGTTCCAGTGGAGCGTCGAGATGGCGATCGTCAGCACGAACGGGATCTGGGTGATGATGATGGTGAAGATCAGTGCGGGAAGCAGCGGCCCCCTACGGCGCCACCTGTCGCGCGCGGTGGGAGGCTGGGTCGTGGGCGGGGTGGTGGTAGCCGCCTCTGTGGCCAGAGCAGTCATGGTTCCTCCAGGTGCGAGACCTCACCGATGACGGAGGTCCCGGGCTAGGGGCGGACCGGATGGCGCGGTCCGCCCCGGGCAGGTCTACTACTTCTGCTTGCCCGCCACTTCCTCGGCGAGCTTCTGACCTTTCGAGAGCGCTTGCTCGACCGTGCCTCGTCCGGCGATGGCCGCCGAGATGTCCTGCGTCACCTTGGTGCCGAGGTCCTGGAACTCCGGGATGTCGACGAACTGGATGCCGATCGTGGGCCGGGGCTGCACGCCGGGGTTGGTCGGGTCGACCTCCTCGATCGACTTCAGCGTCATCTCTCCGAAGGCGGCAGAGGCCTTCTTGTAGTCCGGATTCTCGTAGGTGCTGGCCCGCTTCCCGGCCGGAACACGGGACCACCCGAGCTTCTGGCCCACCAGCTTCTCGTAGTCCTTGCCCGACGCCCACAGCATGAACTTCGCGGCGTCGTCAGCCTTCTTCGTGGTCTTCGGCATCACCCACGCCCAGGTCCACAGCCACCCGGAGACCTTGGTCTTGTTCACGGGGGCGAAGACGTAGCCGACCTTGCCGGCGACCTTGCTGACGTTGGGGTCCTCGAGCGAGCCGGCGGCCGAGGTCGCGTCGTACCACATCGCGACCTTGCTCTGGCTCATCGCGTTCAGGCACTCGGTGAAGCCCGCCTGCGAGGCACCCGGCTCGCCATGTGCCTTGAGCAGGTTGACGTAGAAGTTGGTCGCTTCGGTGAACTCCGGGGCGTTCACCTGTGCCTGCCAGTCCTTGGTGAACCACGTGCCGCCGAAGGTGTTGACCACCGTGGTCAGCGCGGCGCCCTGCTCGCCCCACCCAGGCAGACCGCGCAGACAGATGCCCTTCATGCCGGGCGCCGCACCGTCGACCTTCGCGGCCATGTCGGCGACCTGCTGCCAGGTGGGACGCTCGGGCATCGTGATGCCCTTGCTCGCGAAGATGTCCTTGCGGTACATGAGGAACGAGGACTCTCCGTAGAAGGGCAGGCCGTAGAGCTTGCCGTCCTGACCGGACAGGGACTGCACCATCGGCTTGAGCAGGTCGGCCTTGTCGAAGTTGGCGTCGCCGTCCGCGTAGGACCCGAGCTCGTGCAGCCAGTTGTTCTTCGCCCAGATCGGTACCTCGTAGGCGCCCACGGTGGCGATGTCGTACTGACCGGCCCCGGTCGCAACGTCCTGCGTCACCTTGTCACGCAGCTCGTTCTCGGGCAGGACGGTGTAGTTGACCTTGATGCCGGTGTCCTTGGTGAAGCTGTCCGCGGTGAGCTTCTGGATGTCCACCATCTGCGGGTTGCCGACCATGAGGACGTTGATGGACTTGTCACCGCCGCCACCGCCACCGCCGCTATCGCCACCACCACCGGCACCGGCGCAGCCGGCCAGCGCCAGCCCAGCAGCCGCCGGCAGGGCCACGGCGATCGTCCTCAACTTCGTGAACCTGCTGCGCATAGCTACCTCCACCTGATGTTGATCTCTCACGAAGGCCTCGCGCGTCTCGGGCATGGTGCTCCCTCGCTCGTCCTCGCTCAGATGAGCATCACGCTGCTCATACATGAGTCAACTGTTACCCGAGCGCCTTGTCAAGAGTCTGTGCAACACTAGGGCGGGGGCGTGCTCATATGAGCAGGCCTGGACATCGTGGAGGCAGCATGGAGCCGAGCACCAACACCTTCGGTCCGGCGCAGCTCGTCCTGACGGCGTCGATCGCGCGGCGGTACTACGTCGACGGGCGATCGAAGGTGGAGATTGCCGAGGAGTTTCGGCTGAGCCGCTTCAAGGTGGCCCGGTTGCTCGACCAGGCCCGCAGCAGCGGGCTGGTGCGGATCGAGATCAGCCACCCAGGCGCCATCGACCTCGATCTGTCCGCGCGGCTGCAGGAGTCGCTCGGTCTCCGCCGCGCGATCGTGGTCGACACCCCCGAAGCTGACGAGGCCGCGCTGCGCACCCAGTTGGGCAAGGCCGCCGCCGACCTTCTGTCCGAGATCGTCACGGCAGAAGACGTTCTCGGGCTCGCGTGGGCCCGGGCGGTCACCGCGATGACCGAGCAGTTGACCACCCTGGCTCCCGTTCCGGTCGTGCAGTTGACCGGCGCGCTGACTCGTCCGGATGTCGAGGCGAACTCGGTCGAGCTCGTTCGGCACACCGCTCGGCTGTCCGGCGGACCGGCGTACCTCTTCTACGCGCCGCTCGTCGTGCCGGATGCGGCCACCGCTCGCGCCCTGCGTCAGCAGCCGGAGGTGGCCGAGGCGATCACCCACTTCGACTCGGTGACGAAGGCCGTGGTCGGGCTCGGGTCGTGGGCGGCCGGGCAGTCCACGCTGTACGACGCGATGGACGCGAAGGCCTGTGATCAATTGCTGAAGTGCGGCGTGGTCGCGGACATCTCCGGGGTGTTCGTGGACGCGGCCGGCGCACCGGTGCAGAGCCGGGTCACCGACCGGGTGATCGCGATCAATTCCGAGCAGATGCACAAGATCGACGAGGTGATCGCGATTCCGTACGGCCTTGCGAAGGTCGAGGCGGTCCGGGCCGCGGTGCGCAGCGGCCTGGTCAACGGGATCGTTACCCACTCACCCCTGGCGAAGGCGCTCCTGGACGAGACACACTGACGCGCTATGCCCGCTTCCGAGGTCGAGACTCTGCTGCTCGGCGGTACCGCGAACCGTGGGATGGTCGTGCGGGTCGGCGATACCGTCCGTCGGCCGTTGCGCGCCAGCAGCACCGCGACGCACGCGCTGCTCCAGCACCTGGAGCAGGTCGGATTCACCGGTGCGCCGACGTTCCTGGGCATCGACTCCCGGGGGCGTGAGGTGTTGTCGTATCTCCCCGGTGAGACGGTCACCCCGCCGTACCCGGCGTGGTCGATGACGGATGAGGCGCTCGACAGTGTCGCTGTGCTGCTGCGCTCGTATCACCTGGCGGTCGCGGACTTCACCCCGTCCGGGCTGGAATGGGCCGAGCCGGTGCCGTCGGCGTACGTCTCCGGCCTGATCAGCCACAACGACCCGAACCTCGACAACGTCGTCTTCCGGGACGGCGTCGCGGTCGCGCTGATCGACTTCGACCTGGCCGGCCCGGGGTCGCCGCTGTGGGACGTCGCCACGGCAGTCCGGCTGTGGGCTCCGCTGCGGCCCGACTCCGACATCGCCGACGTACGACGAGGCCGCACGCTGACCCGCCTCCGACGCTTCGCCGACGCTTACGGGCTGACCGAATCCGACCGCCTCCGCCTGGTCGACGCGGCCGCCCACAACCACGTCTGGTGCATGGACTACGTCCGCCGCGGCGCCGAGACCGGCCACCCGTGGTTCCGCCAACGCTGGACCACCGGCGAAGCCGAACTCACCGACCGAACCAACCACTGGTTCAAGACCCAGGCCCACGCACTTCGTCAGGCTCTGCTCTGAGTCCGCGCTCCGCCTCGGCGACACCGTCGTAGTACGACTCCTGCAGCCTGCGGATGAAGTGGGGCAGGAACGCGGCAGGGCCTGTTGGCCACATCGGGACGTCCTGGTTGCCGAGAAACGCAACGACCCAACCAGCGGCGGTCAACCCGAACAGCACTATCCAGCCGTGCCGGCAGATCCACGGTCCGTCATCGGCGACGAGGCCCCGCCGGGTCACCGCGCCGACCGCCAACAGCAAAGCCGTTGCCGCGAGCACGACAACCGTTGCGGCAAGTGGTGCGCCGTGGACCTCGACATACGCGCCGTAGTGCCGAAGGGTCAGGACGACACCCACGGCCAAACCGACAGCGACGAGCCCGTAGACCACAGCACCCAGCTTCAACTTCGGCACGCGGTCTCCAGGTGATCGGGCGGTCTGCCCGGTTATCGGCCCACCGCACTCGAGCGTTACCACCCACGCCCGACGGCCGGCCGCGGCGCCCGCGACCGCCGCGGCTGCCCCCTCTGCTGGCGACTTTGTGCACCGTGTC
>NZ_JBSXMZ010000002.1:0-89251 GCF_054073265.1 Kribbella sp. CWNU-51 | reverse complement strand
CCCCACGACGTCGGCCGGGCGGGGCGGCCCGCGGGTGGGGGGGGTGGCGTTACCTCAGGCGCGCGGGCCGAGGGGGTCTTCGGGGGGTGGGGTGGGGGCCCGGTGGGTGGTGTTGGTGAGGGAGCGTTCGGGGAGCCAGAGGACGAAGGTGCTGCCGACGCCTGGTTCGGAGTGCAGGCCGCTGGTGTCCGGCAGCGTGATGTCCAGGATCGCCAGGTCGTACGCCGTGGTCGCGAGCTTCTCCATCGCCTCGGCCCCGGTCGTCGCCGCGTCGACGGCGTATCCGGCCCGGCCGAGTCCGGAGCGCAGCGCACTGACCAGGCCTTCCTCGTCCTCCACCACCAGTAGTCGCACGCAACCAAGGTAGCGGGGCGATCGTCGAGGTCAGGCCTGCTCTTTCGGCGGACTTTCGCTCTCCTTTCCGGTCGCTTTCGCCCCTTCTTGATGAGCCCGGTCTTCGCCAACCTGGTCCTTGCGGACGAGATCAACCGTGCGCCGGCCAAGGTGCAGTCCGCTCTGCTGGAGGCAATGGCCGAACAGCCGGTCAGCATCGGCGGCACCAGCTACCAGCTGCCTGAGCCGTTCCTGGTTCTCGCGACGCAGAACCCGATCGAGTCCGACGGTGTCTGCGCTCTGCCCGAAGCGCAGCGGGACCGGTTCCTGTTGAAGATCACGGTCGACTACCCGAGTCCGCTCGAGGAGCTGACCATCCTGCACCGGATGAGCGCGCACCGGCCGCACGCCGGAGCGGTGCTGTCCCCGGAGCAGGTCGTTCAGTTGCAGGAGGCAACGGATGACGTCTTCGTCCACAACGCGGTGGCGGAGTACGTCGTACGCCTGGTGCACGCGACCCGGGAGCCGCGGCAGTACGGCATCGACGATCTGACCGGCGTACTGGAGTTCGGTGCGAGCCCACGGGCCACCCTCGGCCTGGTCGCGGCCGGGCGGGCGCTGGCGTTGCTGCGCGGACGGGACTACGTGCTGCCGGCCGATGTGTACGACGTAGCCCTCGATGTGATGGCGCACCGGCTGGTCCTCACGTTCGACGCCCTCGCCGACGGGATCGACCCGCGGGCAGTCGTCACCCGGATCCTGCACACCATCGAGCAGCCACACGTGGTCCCCTCCGACGACGCGCAAGGGTCGGCCGCGTGATGACCGGACCCGATCTGCTGGCGGGGCGGCATCCATCGGCTGGACCACCGAAGCCCGCGAGATCACCAACCTGGTCGCCGGAGCAGCCCTGGCCGCAGCCCTCTTGGCCGCCCTCGCCTCCCTCCTGTGGTTCTCCCGCCTCCCCTGAGCCTCTGGCTCCGTCGTGACGGGCTTGTAGGGCCGACGACCCCTACAGTTGGTGGATGGCGTACTTCGGTGGACTGCTGGCCTTGATCGGGGTCCTGACTCTCGTGTTCGAGGACGGCGATGTCGTCGGGCTGCCGGCTGTCGTGGTCGGAGTGGGCCTGCTGGTGCTGGGCCTGGTGGTCGGCGCGCTGGGGGTGGTCCGGCGGCGGCAGGTGCGGCGGCGGAAGATCGCGCGCGGCGAGCCGGTGCCGGTCGGGAACGTGGTCGACCGGGCCAAGGCGTTGCCGCGGCTGCTCCGTGCCGCGCGGCGGGGGACCTATGGGGAGTTGCCGCAGCGCCGGATGTTCCTGTGGGTGCTGGCGCTGGTGTACCTGGTCTCGCCGATTGACATCCTGCCGGACCTGCTGCCCGTCCTCGGGGTGGCGGACGACGCAGGTGTGGCCGTGTGGCTGCTCACGAGTGTGTCGACGGCGACGGGTCTCTACCTCCGCCATGAGCGGGACCGCCTGCCGGGTCGTGAGCCGGGGAGCGGCGGAGCCAGTCGGTGATGTCGGCGGCCGCCTCCTCGGGGTGCTCGTAGGCGAAGAGCTGCAAGGCGTCGGTGGGACGCCCGGACTGGGCGAGCCGAGTCGCAGCCCTCAACAACTGCTGTGCGGCCGCGAGGACAAGCTCCGCCTGGGCGATCGCCTCGGCGGGATCGCCAAGCATGACGGCGCCCCGAGCCAGGTCAGCCACCTCGCACGCCTGGTAGGCCATCGCGAGCTGGGCCCGGTTCATCGGAACGCCCGGACGAAGAAGAGCGCGGTCATCGCGACGGCCGGCAACCACGGCACTGCCGCCTCGAAAGATGCCGACGGCAACAACAAGAGCAAGCCGGCGCCGCGCCGAGCACGCTCGCGAGCGTCAGCCGGAGTGGGGACGGCCGGGCGAATCCCTCCACCTCGCGCCGGTAGACTCACGCGCTGGTCGCGTTCCCGGGCAGCAGCGCGACCGTGGTGGTCGCGTTCGCGGTGACCGGCGGCATCCCGGCCGCGACCAGGGCGGACAGAGCCACGAAGCTCCCGCCGCCGCCGACGGCGTTCAGCGCGCCGGCCGCGACACCGGCCAGGAGAATCAGCAGCACCCTTCGAGCATCACGGCTCGGCCGACACTTCACAATGCGCGATCCCCGTAGCCAGCCTAAGGCGGAGACGTAGGCTGATCCCATGCGGTACGACCTGGACTACCTCCGGCTCTTCGCTCATGTCGCGGCAGAGGGCTCGATCACCGGCGGCGCGCGGGTGATGCATCTCAGTCTGCCTTCGGCCAGTGCGCGGGTCAGAGCGCTCGAAGCGCAGGCCGGCGTACCCCTGCTGGTCCGCGAGCGCCGTGGCGTCCGGCTCACTCCCGCGGGCGCCACTCTGGCCCGGCACGCCCGCGAGGTGCTCGCCGAGACCACCCGCCTGGACAGCGCCGTCGCGTCGTACGCCGTCTCCCGGTCCGCGCCGATCCGCCTGGTCGCAGGTGGCTCGGCCATGCATCAACTCGTCCCGGTCGCGCTCGCCGCGTTCCTCCGCGACCATCCGGAGTACGACGTGAACGTCAGCGAGCGCCGCACTGTCCGCAGCGTCCGCATCCTCGCCGCCGGAGAGGCCGACCTCGGCGTCATCCTCGACGACGAACCCACCGACCTCCGCACCGAACCGCTCGCCGACGACTCTCTGGTCGTGATCGGCCAGGCCGGCGGCACCCTCTCCGGCCGCACTTCCATCGCGTACGCCGAAGTCGCCGAACATCCCCTGGTCGGTCTCGACCGCAACTCACCACTCACTCAGTGGATGGACGAACGCCTCGGCCCGCACGCCCCGGCACCCCGCTATCGCACCGTCGTACCGAATCTGCACACCCTGATCACGCTGGCCACGGCCGGCGCCGGCCTGGCCATCGTCCCGCGCCGAGCCGTCGCGGCGATCGCCGCACTCGACATCTGTCCACTCCAGGACTCTTGGTCCACCCGCCAGCACCTACTCTGCTACGCCGCGAACACTCCGCAGCCCGCCCACCTCCTCGCAACCCATCTGCACGCGGCCGCGACGACCTAAGGAAGGTTGGCCTCGATGCCGTCGAGGAGGTAGTCGAGCCCGAGGTCGAAGGCCGCGGCGGCGTCGAGGTGGCCGGCGTCGCGGATCGTCTCGGCCAGCGCCGGGTAATTGCCGGTGGCAAGCATTCGGGTGAGGTAGGGGCCGGTCGAGACCCGCCAGCCGTGTTCGTCGAGGCCGGTGGCGCGTTCGTCGCGCAGGGCGGTGATCTCCTTCCGGACGGCGCCGACCAGGAAGCAGGACAGGGCTTCGAGGGCATTCATGACCGCGGTCGCATCAGGAAACGCCCGGGTCGCGCGGAGGGCGGCGAGGGACGCTTCCAGGCTGGCCAGGGCGGCGGGGCCGAGCTGCGGGCGGCCGCCGAGCAGGTCCGCGAACCACTCGTGCCGGAGGGCGGCCTGCCGTCTGCTGTGGGCGATGGAGCGGAAGATGTCCCGCCAGGTCGAACCGGTCGGTGCCGGGATCTCGGCGTACACCGCGTCGGCCATGAGCTCGAGCAGCTCCTCCTTCGTGCCGGCGTAGCGGTAGAGGCGCATCGGGCCGGCGTCCAGGGCGGCGGCCACCTTGCGTAGCGACACCGCCTCCAAGCCCTCGGCGTCGGCCAGGGTCAGGGCGGCGCGCACGATCCGCTCCCGGCTCAGCGGGCTCAGCGCGCGCCGCTCGGCCGGCTCGGGCCGCTCCCACACCGGTTCATTCGTCACACCGGAGACGATACATCGCATCGTGCGATACAGTGTATCACTCAGATGCGGTGTATCGAAAGGAGTAGGCATGATCGCGATCATCGGAGCCGGTCCCGGCGGCCTCACCCTCGCGCGGACCCTGTACGTCCACGGCATCGACGCGGTGGTGTACGAACGCGACGCCTCCCGGGCCGCACGGACGCAAGGCGGGATGCTCGACCTGCACACGGACACCGGCCAGCTCGCGCTCCGCGAGGCCGGCCTGGAAGAGCAGTTCCTCGCCGTCGCCCGCCGGGAGGGCCAGGACTTTCGCCTGCTGGATCACACCGGCACGTTGCTGCTGCAGGAGGACACTCCGGACGATGCGCCGATGGCGCGGCCCGAGATCGATCGCAGCGACTTGCGCGACCTGCTGCTCGACTCGCTTCCGGCCGGCGCGATCTGCTGGGGCCGAAGCTTCGCCGGCGCCGACCCGCGACCCGGCGGTGGGTACGTCGTCCGGTTCGCCGACGGCACGTCCGCCGAGTGCGATCTCCTCGTCGGCGCCGACGGGGCGAACTCCGGTGTCCGCGCCCTGCTCACCGACGTTCGTCCCGCGTACGCCGGTACGACGGCGATCGAGGGTTCCATCCACGATGCCGATCGGACCCAGCCGGAGCTCGCGGCGATGGTGGGAAGGGGCAACTACTGGGCCATTGGTCCGAGCCAGACCGTGGCTGCCCAGCGCAACGGCGACGGCACCATCCGGATCGGCCTGGTGGTGCATCGCCCGGAGCCGGTGCTCGACGCTGACCCCGCGACGATCGCCGCGCTGCTCGACGGCTGGCATCCGCGCTTCCACCGCCTCATCGAGGCCTGTGAGCCGCCGTTCTTGGTCCGCCAGACCCACGTGCTGCCGATCGACATGACCTGGCCGCCGCGGCCCGGGATCACTCTGCTCGGCGACGCCGCGCACCTGATGCCACCGGTGGGAGAGGGGGCGAACCAGGCAATGCTCGACGCGGCCGAGCTCGGGCGCGCCGTCGCCGCGAACCCTGACGACCTGGACAAGGCGGTGGCCGTGTACGAGCCGGTCATGCAGACCCGCTGCGCCGCGGTCGCCAAGCGGTCGGCTGCCGTGGCGCGGCTGATGAGCGGACCGGACGCGGCGCAGCAGATGCTGAAGTTCTTCCAGGGGTAGCAGTCGCATACGGTGCAGGGATGAGTGGGCCGGATATTCTGCTGCAGGCGTTTGCGGCGTTGTTGCACAGCGACAACGTGGCGACTGTGTGCCGGGCACTGAACATGTACCAGGTGGCGGCGTCGTACACGCGGTTGAGCGGTGGGAATCCGCTGGAGCCGCTCGGTGGTGAGGTGCGGGTGGTTGCGCGGGAGATCCTGTCCCGGCCACCGGTCGAAGCGGACGAGGAGATCCGGGCCGGGTTCGATCATCTGAGTGCGCTGAATGTGTTGACGAGTGTGGCGGAGCCGGAGGATGCGGAGCTGATCACGAGGGTGCTGGAAAGCACTGACGACGAGCAGATCCGGGCGGTGGCGACACTGGCGGCAGCCGCGGTTCGCACCAAGTGATCTGGTCGGACAGATAGCGTTCTCCGCATGCGCGCTTTGACTGTTGACGAGGCCCGGCAACGGGCGATGGATCTGACCGTGCGGTCGTACCAGGTGGAGTTCGACCTGACCGGATCGGGTGACACGTTCGTGACGACCAGCCGGATCCGCTTCGGGGCGGCGAGTGACGGCAGTTGGGTGGATGTGAAACCCGAACGGCTGCACGCGGTCGAGCTGAACGGCGCCTCGCTCGACGTCGGTCTGCTGGACGGCGGCCGGTTTCCGCTGAGCGGTCTGCAGGCGGAGAACGAGCTCGTGGTGACCGCCGAACTGAAGTACTCCGCGGATGGCGAAGGGCTGCAGCGGTCGATCGACGCGGCCGACGGGCGGGTCTACACCTACGGCATGTCGTCACTCGAGTCGGCGCCGCGCTACTTCCCGTGTTTCGACCAGCCTGACCTCAAGGCGCCGTGCATGATCACTGTGAAGTGCCCCGAGGACTGGGTGGTGCTGGGCAACGGCGCCGCCACGCTGGTCGCGCCGGGGGAGTGGACGCTGGCGGAGACCAAGCCGCTGTCGACCTACTTCGTCACGATCGTCGCGGGCCCGTATCACCTGATCCGGAGTGAGCATGACGCGATCCCGCTCGGGCTGGCCTGCCGGCAGTCGCTGAAGGAGTACCTCGACCGGGATGCCGAGGACCTGTTCCGGAGCACCCGGGAGGCGTTCGACGAATACCACCGGATGTTCCGGCAGCGGTACCCGTTCGGCGAGTACTGGCAGGCATTCGTGCCGGACTTCAACCTCGGTGCGATGGAGAACCCGGGCTGCGTGACGCTCGCCGACCACCTGGTCTTCCGCAGCCAGGCGACCGAGGCGGAACGCAGTACGCGGGCGCGGATCATCGTGCACGAGATGGCGCACATGTGGTTCGGCGACCTGGTCACCATGAAGTGGTGGAACGACACGTGGCTGAACGAGTCGTTCGCCGAGTACATGGCGCACCGGGTGTCCGAGGACGCGACCAGCTACGGCGGTAACTGGACCGACTTCGCCTTCGTCCGCAAGTGGTGGGGCCTGCAGACGGACCAGAGCAGCTCGACGCATCCGGTCGCGCCGGACAGTCTGAAGGACGCCCGCCAGTCGCTCGACGACTTCGACGGGATCTCGTACGCGAAGGGTGCCGCCGTCCTCAAGCAGCTGGCCGAGTACCTCGGCGACGACGTGTTCCTGAAGGGCGTCAATGCGCACCTGGAGGCGCACGAGTACGGCAATGCCGACCTGCACGAGTTCATCGAGAAGCTCACCGAGGCCGGCGCCGACGACCTGGACAACTGGTCCCAGCAGTGGTTGCGCACGTCCGGCCTCGACACCATCACGGTCGAACGTACGGCGAGTGGCGTCGTCCTGCACCGCACGAGCCCGGACGCCTCGCGCCGCCTGCACAAGCTGAGCGTCGGAGGGTACGACGAAACCGGTGCGGCGACCCTGGTCGACGTCGTGCTCGACCAGGACACCGTCGAAGTTGCCCTCAGCAACGACAGCGCCGTGATCGTGCCGGATGCCAACGACGACAGCTGGGCGAAGATCCGGCTCGACGCCACCAGCCTGGCCAATCTCCCGGCGGTGCTCCCGAAGATCGCCGACGGCACCACGCGGGCCGTGATCTGGAACTCGATCCGCGACACGACCGCGGACGCCGAGCTCGATCCGCGGCTTGCGCTCGACCTGTTCCTCGCCACCATCCAGCACGAGGACAGCGACATCGCCGTCGGCTCGCTCGTGCGCTGGCTGGAGGAGCGGGTCCTCGGCGGCTACCTGGACTACGACGAGTACCGCGGTCCGGTCGCCGATGCCCTGCGCAACAAGCTGGCGAGCACCGCACCGGGCAGCAGTCTGCAGCTGGTCACGGCCCGCGGATTCATCGCGACCACGGATGACGCGGAGTTGCTGAGGTCGTGGCTCGACGGTGCCGGCATCCCGGCCGGTCTGGAGATCGACGCGGATCTGCGCTGGTCGCTCGTCCTGCGACTCGTGCGGCTGAACGCGCTCGGGGCGAACGACATCGATGCCGAGCTGGCGCGCGACAAGTCGACCGAAGGTGTCAACCAGGCCGCACGCTGCCGGGCGGCTCTGCCCGACGGCAAGGAAGCGGCCTGGACGCGGATCATGACCGACGCGTCGGTCGGGGTGAAGGAACTGCTGGCCGCGGCCGAGGGCTTCTGGCATCCGGGTCAGGCCGCGATCACCGCGCCGTACGTCCGGCGGTTCTTCACCGACATCGCGCGGACTGGGGAGATCCGGGCCGGCGTGGTGGTCTCGCTGACCGTGCACCGGATCGCGCCGCGGTTCGCGATCGACGCCGAGCTGATCGGGCCGGCCGAGGCGCTGATCGCGGACGAGAGCGTGGTCCCGGGCATCCGCCGGCAGACGGCGAACTTCCTCGACGATCTCCGGCGCGCGGTGGAGGTACGCCGTACCTTCGGCTAGACGGTCAGCGGACGGTGAGGTGTTCGGCGACGGCCTTGCGGGCCTGGTGGATGCGGGCCTTGACCGTGCCGAGCGGGACATCGAGCTCGTCGGCGATCTCGGCGTACGACAGCGCGCCCAGGTCGCGCAGGACCAGCGGCTGGACCAGCTGGGGATGGCTGGACTCGAGCGACTCCAGCGCCTCCAGCAGGTCCAGCCGGGAGCCCGCGATCACCGACGTCGTCCGGGGGTCGACGGACTCCGGGAGGACCTCGGCGGACTGCTCGACCGCGCGCCGCTTCAGCGAGCGGTAGGTCTGCCGGGCCTGGTTGGTGGCCACGATCGTGACCCAGCCGGCGAAGCTGCCGGTGCCTCTGAAGGTGTGGATCTTGTTGGCCACCTGGAGCAGGGTGTCCTGGACCGCCTCCTCGGCGTCCTCGCGGTACGGCAGGAACTTGGCCACCCGGCGCTGCACCTGCGGCCGGATCGCCTGCAGGATCTGCGGAAGCAGGGCTTTGTCCCCTGCCGCGGCGCGGGCCGCCAGCGCCTCCAGGTCCTCGTTCATGCTCCCTCAGGGTGGTGTTTCGCCGTTGAGCTCGACTGTGCACGACAATAGCCGGGATGGATGCCATCGGGAGGTACCGGCTGCAGGACAAGATCGGCGCGGGCGCGTTCGCGACCGTCTGGCGTGGGTACGACGACGACCTCGACGTGGACGTCGCCGTCAAGATCCTCGCCGACAACTGGGCGTCGCGTGCCGACGTGCGGGAACGTTTCCTGTCCGAGGCGCGGCTGATGCGCCGGATCGCCAGCGACCGGGTGGTCCGGGTGTTCGACCTGGGCAAGCTCCCGGACGGGCGTCCGTACTTCGTGATGGACTACGTCGGCGGTGGCACGCTGGGCGACGTCCTGCGGCATGGGCCACTCGATGCCGTGGACGCGTTGTGGTGGGGAGCGGACCTGGCGCGGGCGGTCGCCGCGTTGCACAGCGAGGGCGTCGTCCACCGTGATGTCACCCCCGCGAACCTGCTGCTCCGGCCCAGCCAGGGTGACGAGTCCGGCGGCGGTACGCACCGCATAGTGCTCGCCGATCTCGGCCTGGCCAAGCGCGCCGCGGAGGCCTCCGGACTGACCCAGGCCGTCGGCACGCCGTCGTACATGGCTCCTGAGCAGGGTCGCGGTGACGGTGGATTCGACGAGCGGGCGGACATCTACGCGGTCGGCGCCGTGACGTACGCGCTGCTGACCGGGCATCCGCCGTACTCCGCGGGTTCGATCGGGGAAGTGCTCAACCGCGATCCGGACCTGCCGCCGCCGAGCTTGCGGCCGATGCTGCACGACGCGGTCGGTCAGCTCGACGACATCCTCACCCGAGCACTGGCGTACCGGGTCCCCGACCGCTGGGAGCGTGCCGACACGCTGGCCGAACGGTTCGAGGCGGAGGCCTACCGGCTGGAGCAGGAGGCACCGCTGCGCGCCGAGGAGCGGACCAGCATCACCGACGACGACCCCCCGACGACCGTCACCACCGACCCGCCGGTACGCCGCCGGCGCCGCAACCGGGCCTGGTTCCTGCTCTCGCTGCCGGTGGTGTTCGTGGCGGCGAGCGTCGGAGGCTGGTTCCTGTTCGGACGCTGAGACGAGAGGAGCCGTGGCGATGGCTGGCTGCATAGAGTAGTCATGTGGCTACTTATCGCAGTCTTGTGGTTCTTGCTGTCCTTCCGCTCCTCGTTGCCACCGATGCCCAGGCCGCCCAGCCGGTGGCCAGCTACGCCTGCCGGGCGGACACCAAGTTCGGGCGCCACACACTGTCGTTGCGCCAAGGTGTGGATGCGAAGGCGCCGGCCACCGTTCATCCGAACACCCGCTTCACGATCGCCGTCGACCTCAAGCCGGGATCGCTGCCCAGCGAAGTCAAAGGCTTCAAGCTGCGGGAGGTCCGCGACCTCGCGCTCCGCGTCCCGATCCCGGCGAACTCGTCGTACGTCAGTGCCAACCTCACCGGCGGCTCCGGGCTCAACTCGACACCGACCGTGCGACTGGAGGGAAACGTCGCCGTCATCAGGGTCGCCGGTCCGATCGCCGGCGGTGCCAGTTACGAGTTGCCGACCCTGTCGGTGCGGCTGAAGTCGGGCCGTCGGGGCAGCGTCGTCGAGACCAGGCTCAAGGGCACCAGCTACGACGACCCCGGTCTGACGCTGCAGGCCAAGATCAAGTGGAAGTTCCTCACCACCACCGCACCAGTCTCCTGCTACCCCGACCCCAACCCGGCCCTCACCCGCACCACCGTCCGTTGACTTCTCAGTCCGCGGCTCTCGTGGCCTCGGCCCCGTGTGCCGGATGGCGGTCGCGGGACCGGGGTTGGCATGGACTGGGGAGGGTTTTGTCCCACTACGGGGGTAAAACCCTCCCCAAACCCCACTCGGCGGATTACCGCGGCGCTGTTCCGCCGTCGCAGTCGCTCGAGGATCACCGTGCTCGTGTGACCACTCGGGTGAGCGGCTCCGGGCATAGCTGCGATCCTTCCCTGGTCGTGGTGGTGTGGGTCAAGTGTCGAAGATCCCGAAGGGACGCCGAAGGCGCACTTGACCCACACCACCACGACTAGCACCATCACGCAGCCCGGAGCCGCGACCCCACAGCCCCTTTGACCGCGGTACGCGTTCCGGGGTCGTCTGTGACTGGAGCTGCGATCAGTAGGTGACCGTGATCCGTTCTGCGGACGGGTCGATGCGGACCTCGCCGCCGTACGGGAGGACCTGTTGTGGGTCGGTGTGGCTGATGTCGAGGCCTTTGACCACGAGCGCGTCCGGATTGTACTCGGCGAGGGCACGGTCGACCGCGAGGTACTGGCCGGTGATGTAGGCGACGGACTGCTCGGGCGTGAAGTGGTTCTCCAGCGACCAGGACTTCGGACGGCCCCAGAGGACGGCGTCGAAGCGCTCGAGCAGGCCGCGTTCACCGAGATTGCGCAGGATCCGGTAGACCATCTCCGAGCCGGGCATCTCCTCGCTGGTCTCCAGGAACAGCACGCCGCCATAGGAGTCCGTCGGCAGCATCCAGCGGTTGGCGGACAGTTGCCAGTCGAGGATCTCCAGGTTGCCGCCCCAGAGCTTCCCGCTGACGGGCTCCGTGCCCTGCCAGGTCCAGCCGGTGCCCGGGAACATCGGCGGCTCGGTCTCCAGGGTGGCCGCATCGGCCCAGTCGCGGTCGTGGTCGGTCCACTCCGCGGCCGGCGTCAGCTCGAACTCGCCCGGCGTGAAGAGCGCGGCCCGCAGCGACCGCTCGGAGTCGGGGTGCATCGCGCCGCCGCGGCCGAACTGGACCATCACGCTGCCGCCGTGAAAGGCCGGCAAGCCCAACGAGTACAGGAAGTTGAGCAGGTTCGTGTTGTCGCTGTACCCGAAGAACGGCTTCGGGTTCGCTTGGAACACCCCGGGATCGAGGTGCTTCAGCACGGTGAGCTGGTCGTCGCCGCCGATGGTTGCGATCACGGCGCGGATCGACGGGTCCGACCAGGCCGCGTGCAGGTCGGCGGCCCGCGCCTGCGGGGACGCCCCGAGCACACGGGTCGTCGGATACTCGACCGGGATCAGGCCGAAGTCGTCGCGCAACCGCCGCAGGCCGAGCTCGTAAGGCCCCGGAAAGATCTCCGGCAGCCCACGGGACGGTGAGACGATCGCGACCTTGTCACCAGGCTGAACCATGCCGCGACTGTACGACGCTTCCGGTCCAGGCGGGATCGATTCAGACGCCGATCGGGTGCCAGACCGTCTTCAGTTCCAGGTACTGCGTGAGTCGGGACAGGCCCGGGGACTCGGTCCAGTCCTCCTCGGCGGGCCGGCGTACCCGCTTGAGATTGTCGGCGGCCGCGGCCTCCAGGTCGCGGGCCTCGTCCGGCTCCTCGATCCCGCACAGGTCGATGGCGTTGACGTCCATGTGCGACGCCAGCCACGGGCCGACCTCGGACGCGGAGCCGGTGAGGATGTTCACCACGCCGCCCGGTACGTCGGACGTCGCCATCACCTCGCCCAGCGTCACAGCCGGCAACGGACGCGCGTACGACGAGACCGCGACGACCGTGTTGCCGGAGACGATCGCGGGCGCGATCACGCTGGTCAGGCCGAGCAGGCTGGAGTCCTGCGGCGCCAGCACCGCGACCACACCGGTTGCCTCGGGCAACGAGAAGTCGAAGTACGGGCCGGCCACCGGGTTGCTGGATCCGACCACCTGGGCCAGCTTGTCGGCCCAGCCGGCGTACCAGACCCAGCGGTCGATCGACGCGTCCACGACCGCGCGGGCCTTGCTGATCGACAGACTCTCCGACGACGCCACCTCGGCACTGAACTGCTCGTGCCGGCCCTCCATCACCTCGGCGATCCGGTAGAGCACCTGGCCGCGGTTGTACGCCGTGCGTGCCGACCAGCCGCCGAACGCCTTGCGGGCCGCGACCACCGCGTCCCGGGCGTCCTTGCGGGAGGCCTGCGACGCGTTCGCCAGGAACTTGCCCTTGGCATCGTTCACGACGTACGACCGGCCGGACTCGCTGCGCGGGAACGCGCCGCCGACGTAGAGCTTGTAGGTCTTGCGCACCTCGAGCCTCGAATTGTCCTTAGTGGGCAAGGTAGGCCTCCAGACCGTGGCGACCGCCCTCGCGGCCGTAGCCCGACTCCTTGTAGCCGCCGAACGGCGAGGTCGGGTCGAAGCGGTTGAACGTGTTGGCCCAGACCACGCCGGCGCGCAGCTGGTTGGCCATCCACAGGATCCGGGAGCCCTTGTCGGTCCAGATCCCGGCGGACAGTCCGAACGGCGTGTTGTTCGCCTTCTCGACCGCCTCCTGGGGCGTGCGGAAGGTCAGCACGGACAGCACCGGGCCGAAGATCTCCTCCCGGGCGATCCGGTGCGCCTGGGACACGCCGGTGAACACGGTCGGCGGGAACCAGTAGCCCTGCGGCGGCAGCTCGCACTCCGGCGACCAGCGCTCGGCGCCCTCGTCCTCGCCGATCTGCGACAGCTCGCGGATCTTGGCCAGCTGGGCCGAGGAGTTGATCGCGCCGATGTCGGTGTTCTTGTCCAGCGGGTCGCCGACGCGCAGCGTGCCCATCCGGCGCTTCAGCCGGGACAGCACCTCGTCGTACACGCTCTCCTGGACCAGCAGCCGCGAGCCCGCGCAGCAGACGTGGCCCTGGTTGAAGAAGATGCCGTTGACGATGCCCTCGATGGTTTGGTCGATCGGCGCGTCCTCGAAGACGATGTTCGCCGCCTTGCCGCCGAGCTCGAGCGTGACCGCCTTGTCCGAGCCCGCGACCGCCTTGGCGATCGCCCGGCCGACCTCGGTCGACCCGGTGAACGCGACCTTGTCGACTCCCTCGTGCTCGACCAGGGCCTGACCGGTCCGGCCGGCGCCGGTGACGATGTTCACCACGCCCGGCGGCAGGTCCGCCTGCTGGCAGATCTCCGCGAACGCCAGCGCGGTCAGTGGGGTGGTCTCGGCCGGCTTCAGTACGACGGTGTTGCCCGCGGCCAGCGCCGGGGCGATCTTCCAGGCCAGCATCAGCATCGGGAAGTTCCACGGGATCACCTGGCCCGCGACACCCCACGGCTGCGGGTCGTCGCCGGCCCCGGCGTACTCGAGCTTGTCCGCCCAGCCCGCGTAGTAGAAGAAGTGCGCGGCCACCAGTGGGATGTCGACGTCACGCGACTCGCGGATCGGCTTGCCGTTGTCCAGCGACTCCAGGACCGCCAGTTCCCGCGCACGCTCCTGGATCAGCCGCGCGATCCGGAACAGGTACTTCGCCCGGTCCCGCCCGGCCATCGGGCCCCAGACCTTCTCGAACGCCTTGCGGGCCGCCTTCACCGCCTTGTCGACATCGGCCGGACCGGCCTCGCTGATCTCCGCGAGCACCTCCTCCGAGGACGGACTGATCGACTTGAACGGCTTCCCGTCCGTCGCGTCGACGAACTGGCCGTTGATGAAGAGCCCGTACGACGACTTGATGTCGACGATGGCCCGCGATTCCGGGGCCGGTGCGTACTCGAATCTGCTCATGCCTCAGTCCAGCGTGAAGTAGTCGGGGCCGGGGTAGTGCCCGGTGGCCAGCTTGGTGCGTTGCATCAGCAGGTCGTTCAGCAGGCTGGACGCCCCGAAGCGGAACAGCTCCGGATCGAGCCAGTCCGGTCCGGCCGTCTCGTTGACCGTGACCAGGTACTTGATCGCGTCCTTCGCGGTCCGGATGCCGCCGGCCGGCTTGACGCCGATGTGCAGGCCGGTGGACTCGTGGTAGTCGCGGACCGCTTCCAGCATCACCAGCGTCACCGGCAACGTCGCCGCGGGGGACACCTTGCCGGTCGAGGTCTTGATGAAGTCCGCACCGGCGAGCATAGCCAGCCAGGACGCGCGCCGGACGTTGTCGTAGGTGACCAGTTCACCGGTCTCGAGGATCACCTTCAGGTGCGCGTCGCCGGCCGCCTCGCGGATCGCGGCGATCTCGTCGAAGACCAGGCCGTACCGCCCGGACAGGAACGCGCCGCGGTCGATCACCATGTCCACCTCGTCGGCGCCCGCCGCGACCGCGTCCTTGGTGTCCTGGATCTTGATCGGGAGGCTGGAACGCCCACTGGGGAAGGCGGTTGCGACACTTGCCACGTTGATCCCGGAGCCGCGCAGCTCGTGCTTGGCCGTGGCCACCAGGTCCGGGTACACACAGACCGCGGCGACCGGTGGCGCGGTCGGATCGGCCGGGTCGGGCCGTTTCGCCTTCGCGCACAGAGCCCGCACCTTGCCCGGGGTGTCCTGCCCCTCGAGCGTGGTCAGATCGATCATCCGGATCGCCAGGTCGAGCGCGTACGCCTTGGCGGTGGTTTTGATCGACCGGGTGCTCAGCGTGGCGGCCCTGGCCTCGGCGCCGACCTGGTCGACGCCCGGCAGGCCGAGCAGGAACCGGCGCAGCCGGTCCTCGGACGAGGTCACGTCGGCCAACGAGTCGACGCCGCTGTCGAGAGTGGTCACCCTGGGCAGTCTAGTGCCGTTCCACCATGCCGGTTATTTTGTGCTGGTGAAGTCGAAGTCATCGGACACCGAGCGGTACCTGTCGACGTCGAACCGGATCACCGGGTTCCTGGTGGTCGGGATCGGCGTACTGGCGCTGATCGACATCGTGGTGGAGTGGCGGAGTGCCAGCGGTCTCCTGGTCGCCTGTGTGATCGGCATCGTGATGGTGCTGGCCTACGTCTTCCTGATCCGCCCGTCGGTCACCCTCAGCCCTCAGCACATCCTGCTGCGTAACCACCTGCGCGACCACGAGATCCCCTGGTCGAAGGTGACCGGGGTCGACGTCGCCGACATCCTGCGGGTGCACGCCGGCGACGACAGGTTCCGGGCTCCTGGCGTCGTACTCGTCATGCGTGACGTTCGCAAGCAACGGGTCGGCGGCGCCAGGCTCCCGGAAGACAGCTCGATCTCCCGCGCCGACTTCGTCGTCGACCGGATCGAGACCCACATGAACCAGTACGGCGAACAGGCCGGCGGCGAGGTGGTCACCAGCTGGGCCCGCCCGGAGTTGATCGCCATCGGAGTCCTCGCGGTCGTCGCCGTGGTGGCGGCGCTGCTGCGCTGATGCCGCTGCTGTCCCGCCGTGCGCTCCTCCGCACGGCAGCGGCCGCTGCCGTCACCAGCGCCGCAGCAGTCACCGCCCTGGAAACAGGAGTCCTCCCAGGCCGAGCCGGCATCCACAGAACCCTCGGCCTGACCGGCCCCGACGGCACAGTCCCCGACGTCCCGGCAGGACCGGTGGTGTCGGATACGTTCGCGTCCTCTGCTCGCCGTACGACGGTCGGCTACAGCGTCATCTATCCGCACGGCCAGAGTCCGTCGGCGGAGTTGCCGGTCGTACTTGTCTTGCACGGTCGTGGCGGCGACCACACGTCCGCAATCAACGACCTCGGCATCGACCGCTACCTGACCGCCGCCGTCCAGGCGGGTGCTCGGCCGTTCGCGCTGGCGACTCTGGACGGTGGGCAGGACAACTACTGGCATGCGCGGCTCACCGGGGACGACCCGATCGTCATGCTCGACCAGGAGTTGCTGCCGCTGCTGGCGAAGCGTGGCCTGCGCACCGAGCGATACGGCCTGCTCGGCTGGTCGATGGGCGGCTTCGGCGCCCTGCTGTTCGCCGCGCGCGACTTCTTGCAGCGAGAGGCCCCGGTGGATCGGACGGCGGTCGCGGTCGGGGCGCTGAGTCCGGCGCTCTGGCGTCACTTCGGCGACGCTGCTCCGGGTGCGTTCGACGGGGCAGATGACTTCGGCGACAACCAGGTTCTGGGTCGCCGGGACGACTTCAAGGATGTTGCTGTGCGCATCGATTGTGGGCGGGACGATCCGTTCGCGGGGGCGGCTGAGGACTTGCGGGTGGAGTTGCGGGCGGCGGGCGCAGAGCAGGCGGGAGCACACACCGCTGGTTACTGGCGGCGCATGCTTCCTGACCAATTGCGGTTTCTCGGCGGGGAACTTGCGGGGTGACGGGAACTGGCGCGAGATGGTCGGCGTCAGAGCCCTTGTCCAGCCCGGGAATGGACCCCTGTTCACCCCAGGATGACTTCTGACAGTCCCTTCATTATCGAGAGTGGAGCTCATGTTCAACCTCTCCCGCACCACCGTGCGTGGCCTGGCCGGCGTCGCAGCGCTGGCCGGTTTCGCAGCTCTGGCGCTGCCGAACGCGCAGGCTGCGCCGGCCGCCGCCGCCGCGACGCCCGCTCCGGGCGACACGCCCGCCCAGGTGGTCGGCACGCCGCCGGCCGGTGACGGTCTGACGACCAAGTCGTCGACGACGAACATCGTCCGCTACAACCGCCTCTACAAGACCCCCGCGATCACGCCGTCGAAGTGCAAGGAGGTCAACGTCTCGCTCCGCACCCTGGCGGGCGTCCAGGCCTACGACACCCAGCTGTGGACCTGCATGTACGCGGCCTGGGCCGTCCCGCTGAAGGCGGCCGGCGCGGCCTACAAGGTGAAGCCGAAGCTGGTCGTCACCACCGCCACCAAGATCGCCACCCTCTGCGGCACGGTGAATAACACGACCGGCTACTACTGCAGCGGCAACAACGGCGTCATCTACATCCCGGCGTCCCAGATCATCGCGCAGTGGAAGTCGAACCCGACCTACGCGCGGGCGTGGGCGACGCAGATGATGGCGCACGAGTACGGTCACCACGTCCAGTTCCTGACCGGCATCCTGAACGCGTCCTGGACGCGTCAGAACGCCTTCAGCACCAACGCCGCGCGGCTCGAGGAGAGCCGTCGCCGCGAGCTGCAGGCCTCCTGCCTGGGCGCGGCCTACATCGGCGCGAACAAGCGGTACTACCCGATGAGCGGTGGCCTGCTGGTGCAGTTCAACTACCTGGTCAGCCACATGGGCGACCAGCCGGGTGGCGTTCGTGACCACGGCTCGACGAAGAACCACGCGTTCTGGTCGACCGCCGGCTTCAACGCGAAGCACAGCTACACCGTCGCGGGCAACTGCAACACCTTCAACGCCTCGTCGGCGTACGTCGCCTGACCTCAGCACCCGCTCGAGGTCCGGCAGTAACGTAACTCGGCCGCCCGGTGCGCGTTGGCGTACCGGGCGGCTGTTGCGTTTTGGAGACACCTGCACGATCTGCGATTGTGTGGTTACTTGTTTCGGGATCGCACGCCGTAGAGTTTCCGAGTCGAGCGTCGAACGGCAGGAGTCAAGGACAGTGAACTACGACGAGTTCAACACCGAGTACGCGAAGGTGCTGGACAAGATCAAGAGCGGTCGGTGCAGCTGGTCGGAGCTGTCCGGTCACGTCACCCGCCTGCGCCAGGCGACTGCCGGGATCATCGCTCCGGTGGAGCGGACCCAGGTCGACCACGACCTGGCCGCGCTGGCCCAGATGGTCGACATGTCCCGGCGGACCAACGACAAGGAGGACGTCTGGACGGTCACGTCCGATGCGATCCGCAAGGCCAGCAGCCAGGAGGGTTCGGTCGCGGACCGGATCGCCCGGATCGAGGCGAGCATCAACGAGATCTCCAACCTCGCCAACCGGAACCCGGACGAGCGGGACGCGCTGATGCAGTCGACCAGCACGCTGCGGATCCTGCACTCCTCGCTGCAGAGCTCGCTGCGCACCGAAGAGGCCGAGGCCGCGGCGGCCGCCGCCCGCTGACCCGCCGCGGGAGCCACCCGCCAGGTGCTCTCGTTCTTTCGAACGTCAGCCGCTGACCACGACGGCCAGCGGCTGACGTTTCACGCGTTTTAGATACCTGCCGCGGCAGCCAGGTCGACCTTGATGCCGGCCAGCGCGACGGTCGCCTCAGTACGGGCGGCGGCTATGTCGGTGGTGACTGGGACGACCACTTCCAAGTAGCACTTCAACTTGGGCTCGGTGCCTGATGGCCGAACAACGACCCGGGCGCCGTCGGACAGCGTGTAGCGCAGCCCGTCGGTCGGGGGCAGTGACTCCGAGCCCTGGCTGAGATCGTCGATCCGCTCGACCGTGTAAGCGCCCAGGGACGCGGGCGGAGTGGCGCGGAGCCGGTCCATCGCGGTCTTGATCAGCGACAGGTCCTCGACTCGCGCGGACAGCTGGTCCGTCGCGTGCAGACCGTACTTGACCGCGAGGTCGTCCAGCAGATCCTGCAACGTGCGCCCCTCGGCCTTGGCCCGCGCGGCCAGCTGCAGGACGCGGACCAGTGTGGAGATCCCGTCCTTGTCCTTCACCGCGGCCGGGTCGACGCAGTACCCGAGCGCTTCCTCATACCCGAAGACGAGGTCCGGCACCCGCCCGATCCACTTGAACCCGGTCAGCGTCTCGGCGTACCGCACGCCGTACGACGCCGCGATCTTGCCGAGCAGGGACGACGAGACGATCGAGCACGCGGCGACCCCGTCGGGCTGTGCGGACAGCAGGAACTCACCGAGCAGCGCGCCCAGCTCGTCCCCGCGCAGCATCCGCCAGCCGGCTTCGGCCGAGGCATCGGGGATGGCGACCGCACACCGGTCGGCGTCCGGGTCGTTCGCGACGGCGATGTCCGCGTTCATCGACCGGGCCAGCTCGAGCGCCGCGTCGATCGCGCCCGGCTCCTCGGGGTTCGGGAAGGAGACGGTCGGGAAGTCCGGATCCGGGTCCGCCTGTGATGCCACCACCGCCGGTACGGCGAACCCCGCGCGAGCGACCGCGCCCTCGACCAGCAGCCGGCCGACCCCGTGCAGCGGCGTGTAGGCGACGCTCAGGTCCCGCGGCGCGTCCGCCGGCACCAGCTCGGCGATCCGGTCCAGATAGGCGTTCAGGAGGTCGTCGCCGGTCGTCTGCCAGTCGTCGCCGCGCGGCACCGAGTCCAGCGGGCCGACCGCCGCGATGGCGGCTGCGATCTCCGCGTCCGCGGGCGGGACGATCTGCGACCCGTCGCCCAGGTAGACCTTGTACCCGTTGTCCTGCGGCGGGTTGTGCGACGCCGTCACGACCACTCCGGCGACAGCCTTCAGATGCCTGATCCCGAAGGCGATCACCGGGGTCGGCGTCGGCCGATCCAGCAGTACGGCGTCCAGCCCGGCGCCCCGGACCACGGCGGCCGTGTCCCGCGCGAACACGTCCGACTTGTGCCGGGCGTCGTACCCGATCAGGACCGGGCCGCTGGTGAGGCCCTTGCCCTTCAGATAGGCGCAGAGGCCGGCGGCGGCGCGGATCACGACCACCCGGTTCATCCGGTTCGGTCCGGCGCCGATGGCACCGCGGAGTCCCGCCGTACCGAACTCGAGGGTGCCGGCGAACCGGTCGGCCAGCTCGGCGGTGTCATCGGCCGCCAGCAACTGCTGGAGCTCGGCGCGAGTGTCGGGGTCGGGATCTTCGCTCAGCCAGGCTTCGGCGGCGGCACGGAGGTCATCGGTCACCTCCGCACGATAACTAATGACCTGACGATTGGCAGGGGCGCGCGCGGAGGTCGGCGACGTAGTCGTCCGGGGCGCCGGCGGCTTCGGCGGCCTCGGCGAGGATGCCGAGGTAGCGGGCCGACGGCAGGCCGCCCTCGTAGGCGTTCAGCACGTACATCCAGGCCAGCTGCTCGCCGTCCAGGGTCTGCACCCGGACCTGGATCTTGCTGTAGACGTCCTGGTCGATCCACTCCCACTCGTCCAGCCGCTCGACGTCCTTGGGGTGGACGTCGTACAGCGCGACGAAGACCTGGTTGGCCGGGTCGGACGGGTCCTCGACGACGGTGGCCATGGCGCCCTCCCAGCCGAGCTCCTCGCCGCCGAAGGTGAGGCGCCAGCCGTGCAGCCAGCCGGTCCCGCGCAGGGGGGAGTACGGGCACCGCTCGGCCATCAGGTTCGGGTCCAGATTCGACGCAAACGCGGCGTACAGGGTCACGGAGACACAGGATACGGAAGAATGACCTCCCGTGGCGCGAGTTGTGATCATCGGAGGCGGTCCCGGCGGGTACGAAGCGGCCAGTGCGGCCGCCCAGCTCGGGGGCGAGGTGACGGTTGTCGATTCCGACGGGATCGGCGGATCCGCCGTGCTCACCGACTGCGTCCCGAGCAAGACGCTGATCGCCACCGCGGAGGTGATGACCGAGGTGGAGGAGGCCGGCGAGCTCGGGGTCCGGCTGGACGACGGTGACGATGACCCGGCGAATTCGGTACGGGTCGATCTGTCGGTCGTGAACAAGCGCGTGAAGGCGTTGGCCACCGCCCAGTCGGAGGGCATCGAGCGCCGGCTGGACCGCGACAAGGTCCGGATCGTCAAGGGCCGCGGCCGGCTGGACGGGCCGGAGGCCGTCGTCGTCGGCGACGAGCGGCTGGACGCGGACGTGATCCTGATCGCCACCGGTGCAAGGCCGCGCATCCTCCAGGGTTCGGAGCCGGACGGCGAGCGGATCCTGACCTGGGAGCAGGTCTACGAGCTCGACGAGCTGCCCGAGCGGCTGATCGTGGTCGGCTCCGGCGTCACCGGCGCGGAGTTCGCCAGCGCGTACGACGCTCTCGGCAGCGACGTCGTCCTGGTCTCGTCGCGGGACCGGGTGCTGCCCGGTGAGGACGCTGACGCGGCGGCAGTCCTGGAGGACGTGTTCAAGCGGCGCGGCCTGACCGTGCTGAGCAAGTCCCGGGCCGAGTCGGTCAAGCGGCAGGGCGACGGCGTCGTGGTGACCCTGACCGACGGCCGGACGGTCGAGGGCTCGCACGCGCTGCTCGCGGTCGGATCGCTGCCGAACACCGACGGCATGAATCTCGTCGAGTCGGGCGTGTCGCTGACCGAGGGCGGCTTCGTCCAGGTCGACCGGGTGTCCCGGACCACGGCCCGTGGCGTCTACTCGGCCGGCGACTGCACCGGCGTACTGATGCTCGCCTCGGTCGCGGCCATGCAGGGCCGGATCGCGATGGCCCACGCACTCGGCGACGCGGTCACCCCGCTGGACCAGTCGACCGTGTCGGCCAACGTCTTCACCGCCCCGGAGATCGCCACCGTCGGCCTGACCCAGGCGGTGGTCGACGCCGGCGGCAGTACGGCGATGGTCGTGAAGGTGCCGCTCGCCGACAACGCCCGGGCCAAGATGCAGGGCGTCCGGGACGGTTTCGTGAAGCTGTTCTGCCTGCCCAACACCGGCATCGTGGTCGGCGGCGTGGTGGTCGCCCCGCGCGCCAGCGAACTCATCCACCCGATCTCGCTGGCCGTCGGCGCGCGTCTCACCGTGGACCAGGTCGCCCAGGCCTTCACCGTCTACCCGTCGGTCTCCGGCTCGGTCGCTGAGGCCGCCCGAAGGCTGCACCTCCGCTCATGAAGTTCCTGGTGCTCTGGCAGATGGAGCTGAGCCTGCTCTCCCCGGAGATGGCCCGGGCCGTCGGCGCGATGCCGGAGTACGGCGAGCGCCTCGAGCGCGAGGGGAAGGTGCTGGCGCGGTATCACGTGGTCGGATCGCACGGCGGTGCGTGGATCTACGAGGTGGACTCGCACGAGGAGTTCGAGCGCTTGCTCGGCCGGGCGCCGGTGTTCAACTTCGCGCGCTACACCGTGCATGCCCTCGCCGAGATGGATTCCGGCCGCCCGGGCGATTGACGCGGTCGCGGGGGCCGGTGGATCGTGGCTGCAGGGGGTGACCCATGTTCGAGGATCGCAGCGAGGTCGCTGTCGACCGGCATCTGGTCGTCAGCCATCGGCTCCGTGCCCGTCGGCTGCAACTCGGCCTGACCCAGAAGCAACTGGTCAGCCGACTGGCCCGCCGCGGGATCCGCACCACCAACAAGACCCTGTCCAGCTTCGAGCACGGCGCCGGTGTCGACGTGGTCCGGCTGCCCGAGCTCGCCGTCGCACTCGATTGCACGGTCACCTATCTGCTCGGCCTGACCGAGGATCCGGCCTGCTGGGAGCCCGACCGGTCCGGCCTGCCGACGAACCGACCGGTGGCCCGGCCCGCCGTGCTGAACTCAGCGGGCGTCGTCGGCCAGCCGGACAGTCACTGGATCCTCGGCCCGGATATCCCCGCGCGCCCGCCGCGCCGCTGACCCAACCGCTCGTTCACCAGCCGCAGGTGATGGGCCGAATAGTGGCGTAGAGCAACCAACTGGGCCGGCGTCAGCCGGTCGCAGACCCAGCCCCAGTGCAGCGAGACCCAGTCGCCCGGGGCCAACGGCTCGATCAGGTCGACGCCGTCGAAGCCGCGGATCGCGGTCTCCTGGCGTGGTGAACCGAGGAGGAGCCGCAGCCCGTCCCACTGCAGCGGACGCGACTCGACCACGACCTGCTCGCCGGTGTCCGCGATCACCTGTCCCCAGCGGATCCGGCACTGGTCGAGCACGCGCAGGGCTTGCGCCGTACTGCGTTCGTCGTCGAGCAGGTCGGCCCACGGGTACAGGCAGAACACCGCGAAGCTGTGATGTGGCAGCCCGCCACCGGTGTCGCCGGCCCGGTCGAGCAGGCGGTTGCCGATCCAGTACGCCTCGACCACCTCGCGGTCGAGCGGATCCGCCGTACCGGTGGCTGAGGCGATCAGGCGCAGTTGTGGCCAGGCGCCCTCGAACTGCTGCGCCAGTGCGCGGAAGCCGTTGTCCACCCGGCCCAGAGCGCCGTACTCGAGCAGGGCGCCGGCGTCGGCGGGGCCGCAGTACCCGAGCCGGTTGGGCGCGAACGCGTACCGGACGAACAGCGCCGGTCCGGTCACAGCTCGGCCCCGAAGAACGCCAGCGCGTCGGCGGCCCGCTCCCGCGACATCCGCTCGAGCGCGAAGCCGCTGTGGATCAGCACGTACTCACCGGGGACGAACGGGCCGTCGAGCAGGGACAGGTTGATCTCCCGGACGACGCCCGCCACCTCGACCTGGCCGAGGTCCGCGCCCTCCGGGCAGTCGACCACCCGGCCCGGAATGCCCAGGCACATCGGACTACATGCCCCTCACCCGGTAGTACCGCCGCATGTCCTCGATGCCGTAGTACCCCAGGACGACGAGGACGACGACCACGACTGCCAACAGCATCCAGCGCATCACAACTTCCCCTCCGTCACGCCGACCGGCCCGTCAGCCGGTACGGCGACCTGTCCGGTGACCAGGTCGATCACCATCTGCACCGCGGTCCCGACCGAGTCCTGCACGGACGGTGACAGCCCGATCCCGGCGTCGATACCCGCCGGCTCGCACCCGACCACGACCACAGGTCCCACGGTGCCACCGAGTCGCGGTACAAGCGAGAGCACGGCGTCCGGACCGAGGTCGTGGGCGTCCATGCTCACCTCCGGCCCGGGCTCAGCGGCCGGCTCGGCCTCGATCAGGTAGAGCGTCCCCGGCGGGCCGCCTCGCTCGACCGCGTCGATCAGGACGACGAGGTCGTACGGCTCGAGCAGTTGGTAGGCCAGGTGGATGCCGCGGATCCCGAAGTCCCGCACCTCGACCCCGGCCGGCAGGCTCCGCCGGGCGAGTTCCTCGACGACCGAGACACCGAAGGCGTCGTCACTGCAGAACACGTTGCCCAGTCCGGCCACGAGAATCGTCATCCTGCACCTACCAAGGGCTCGAGTTCGTCCGGGCTGAAGTACAGGTAGCGGCCGTGCGCCCGCTGGACCTCGCCCTCCTCGCCGTCCAGTGCGACCGCGACGTGGGTCTCGCCATCGACGTCGGACAGTACGGCGACCACCGTGCCGAGGCGGCCGGTGAGGAACATGTCCTGGGCGTCCGCCCGCCGGATCCCGGGCCGCAGCCGCACCCGGGAACCGTTGCCAACGGCAACCCCGCCGACCAGCACCGTGTCCGTCTCCGGAGAAACCGTGCTGTCGTTGCCCGGATCCCACCACGGCGTGTCGGGCGGCGGTGGCTCCGGCTCGGTCACCTTGCGCAGGTAGCGGATCGTGCCGTGCAGCCGGTCCATCAGCTCCGGCGGCATCGAGTCGACCCGCGCCAGCAGTTCGGCCGCGCGCTGGTCGGTGCCGCGGACCTCGCGCTTCTCGTCGTCGGTCAGCGTCATCGCGCGCAGGCTGAGGATCTCGTCGATCTCGGTGGCGTCGAACAGATCGCCCTGACTCTCCGGCGCGATCCGCGGGTGGTCGTACAGGATGATCGGCGACGACAGCAGCAGGTCGCCGGCCAGCACCGGGTACAGGCCGGCGTTGTCACAACCGGCCGCGTAGGCGGTGGCCCACTCGGGTGGTTCCAGCAGTGAGAGGAAGCGGCAGCCCTCGGCGGCCACCAGGACGTGGTGGGCGATCAAGGCCTGCCGCAGCGCTCCGACGCGTTCCGAACTGCTGTCCGGCGTGTTGTTCTCGACCCGGATCCGCAGCCGCGCGGCGCCGTACGGGCCGGGCAGCGGTGTGATGCTCAAGGCAACGGTCCCGGTGACCGGCAACCGGGTCCGGCGGAGGAAGCCGGTTGTCCCGACGGCCTCGGTCTCGGTGCCGCCGGGGATCCGGAACGGCACCAGCTGCGGCAGCTCCGTCAGGTCGGCCCGGAGATCGACGGTCCGCACCACGGCCTCGTCCCACGGCAGGTAGGTCGCCTCATCGGTCTGCAGCGAGGCGACCTCGACCTCGTCGGCATCGAGGACCGTACGGCGCTGCGCCTGCAGGAACCGTACGCGCACCGAGAGCACGGCCTGGTCGCCGTCGAGCAGGCACTCGGTCTGCGACCAGCCCCGCTCGGACGGATCCACCACGCAGTAGTCCGGCGGCATCAGCACACCGAACTGCCAGCGCACCCGGTTCTTCCCGTCCGACGCGCGATAGGGGTACAGCACATAGCCTTCGAACAACAACGCATCCGCGATCTGCTGGACCGCGTCGAACCCGTTCATTCCAACTGCTCCTTCAGCAGCCGCTCGATCGCGTCGTCCCAGCCGGGCAACGCCTCCCGGACGCGGTAGCGGTACAAGCGGTCGAACACGTCCTGCCGCAACCGCAGCCACGCGGCACCCGGGAAGTGCTGGTCCATCGCGTCCCGCCACACCGCCACCGGCAGCTGGTACGTCGCCTCCTTCTGCCAGGCGACCGGCGTCACGGAGAGAGTGCCGGGCCGGCCGGTGAAGATTGTCCCGTTGAACAACATCAGCAGCGGCACGCCGCCTTCGCGCACGGCGTACAGGTACTTGTTCGCGGCGACGTCGAAGTCGTAGCTGCAGGGCAGATTCAGGTCGACCTCGGTCGCGCCGGTGAAGCCCGGCACCATCTGGGTGACGAACGCGAGCTGCAGCGGCTTCAAGGTCTCGCCCCAGCGAGCGCGGTCGCCGAACAGATCCGCGAGCCCCTCGGCCTCCTCGTCGTTGTAGCGGCGGCGGATCGGCTCGATCCTGATCTGGCAGCGCAACGCCAGCGCGTGCACCGGCGTACCGGTCGTCTCCTCGATCCGCAGTCGCATCCGGATGGCCGGGGTGGCGGCGTACCGGTCGGCCTCCGCGCCGGTGCAGGTGAAGTCCAGGTCAACCACGGCTGCGCTCCTGGATCCGCGCGAAGAAGTCGTCGATCCGCCGCCAGACGTCCTCGCCGCCGGCGAAGCCCTCCCAGTACTGGCGCACGAGCCCGACCAGCTCGTAGCAGGCGTCGATCGGGACCAGGTAGCACGCGAACCCGTCGTCCAGCCGACGCAACAGCACGGCCTCGACATCCGGGACCAGTTTCTGCAGCCGGGGATCGCCGGCCACGATCTCGTCCCAGCCGGCCAGGTCGAGCAGCGACTCGGTGGCTCCACCGGGGCTCGGGTAGAAGGCGACGTACCGGGACTGATCGGACTGGTAGAAGAGGAACGCCAGGTTCACCGGGAACCCCATCGCGTCCCACTGCGCCGGGGACAGCGTGAAATCCGGGTTGGACTGGTAGCGATCCGGCACCGCGCGGTAGTGCCCGTGCGACGCGCCGCCCTCGGTGAACAACAGGTAGCAGGCCCGGCAGGTGCACAGCAGCCGGTGCCCCGGTACGTCGGCCAGGTGCGAATGCTCAGGTCCGATCGGCACGGCGCACATCTCGCACTGTTCACCCGGCGCGGCCTGCTCGCGCACCCCACCGGTGAACTCACGGAGCACCGCGACCGGATCGACGGTCGGCCGCTGCTTCTTCTGCGCTAGTGATCGCAGCGTCGGCGACGGTCTCACGCCGGCTGCACCCCCGGGATCGCGATCTTCCAGCCCGCGCCTTCGGGCAGCAGCGGCAGCGCTTCGAGTGGCGGTGCCCCCTCAGGTGCGAGCGCACGCCCGGCCAGGCGTACGTCGTACTCCGCGGTGCAGCGTGGACAGATGAGCCGGTCGCCGTCCAACTGCCCGTGGTGCAAGGCGGACGAGCACATCGGGCAATTGTTGCGGTAGGCAAAGAACGTGCCAGCGCGGTTGGCCACCAGCACGTCGAGGCCACCGACGGTCAGGTGCTGGACCTGGTCGAGGGGTGGGACCAGGTCCAGCTGGTGCCAGCCGTCCCGGTGGGGGCGGAACGGCTCGATGGTCAGGAGGCTCTGCTTCTCCTTGACCATGCCCGCGACGTCGACCGCGACGGCCTCCGGCGCGGCGTCCAGGACGGCGTTCTCGACCGTCAGCCGGACGGTGGCGGTCGAACCCGGGCAGCCGTCACAGCTGCCCTGCAGGCTCAGGTGGACGACACCGTCGTCGTCGATGCCGAGGTAGTCGATGCCGCCGGCGTGCGAGCCGAGGTACGGCCGGACCGAGTCCAGCGCGCCCTGGATCCGGGTCGCGACGTCGTCGGGGTGGAGGTCGTGCAGCAACAGGAGTCCGGCGACCAGGTCGTCCCCGACCAACTGCCGAACCTGCGGCTCGTCAAGCAGGTTCAGCAGTTGTTCGAGGCCGGCGCCGTGCAATGCGAGCACCGCGCGGACCAGTTCCTCCACCTTCGCGGCCAGGGCCGGATCGGCGCGCCGCTGGACCTCGTCCAGCAGGACGTCGATCCGTTCACTCAACTCCTGGACGTCGTGCCGGTCCATAGCAGCTCTCCCGGTCCTTTGCAGGGTCAGTAAGGCTTGACCGCGATCGAGGGGGAATGCAGGTGGGTTTTCTCCCGTCCGTTGCCGACGAACATGTGCACACCGCACGGCAGGCAGGGGTCGAAGCTGCGGACCGCACGCATGATGTCGATGCCCTTGAACCGGTCCGGCGGGTTCTCCTCGAAGATCGGCGTGTTCTGGACCGCGTCCTCGTACGGGCCGGGCGTGCCGTAGGAGTCCCGGACGCTGCCGTTCCACGGGGTCGGCGGGTACGGGTGGTAGTTCGCGATCCTGCCGTCGCGGATCACCATGTGGTGCGAGAGCACCCCGCGGACCGCCTCGGTGAAGCCGCAGGAGATCGCCTCGTCCGGCACCTTGAACGGTGTCCAGGTCTCGGTCTGGCCGGCCCGGACCTCGGCCATCGCCTTCTCGCAGAAGTGCAGCGCGAGCGCGGCCGCATAGGCCTGGAAGTACGTCCGGGCCCGGTTCCGCTCGATCGCGTTGCTCCAGCGCGGGATCTTCCACTCGTACTCCGTGGCCGGCTTCAGTGCCGTCCGCGGGAGCTGGATCTTCACACTGTGCCCGGTGGCCTGGATGTAGTCGGTGTTGACCAGGCCGGACAGGGCCGTCGACCACAGGCGGGCGATCGGGCCGCCGCCGGTGTCGAGGGCCAGGTGGTCCTTGCCGTCGAACCAGCGCGGCGACATCGTCCAGCTGTAGGCGTTCGAGAAGTCGCGCTTCTGTGGCTTCGGCAGCGTGTGCTGGTTCCACGGGTGCCGGACGTCGATCGGGTTGCCGAGCGGGTCGATGTCGACGAACTTCTCGTGACTGCCGTCGGCCCAGTCGTCGTAGTACGAACTGCCGAGCAGGATCCGCAGGCCGAGGTTGATGTCGACCAGACTGTTGGTGACCAGCTGGCCGTCCACCACCACGCCCGGGGTGACGAACATCCGCCTGCCCCACGCCTCCATGTTCTGGTACTTGAAGTCGCAGATCGCCGGGTCGTTCAGGCTGCCCCAGCAGCCGAGCAGGATCCGGCGCTCGCCGACGTGCTCGTAGCCGGGCAACGCCTCGTAGAAGAAGTCGAACAGGTCGTCGTGCAGCGGCACGACCTTCTTCATGAACTCGATGTAGCGCATCAGCCGGGTCAGGTAGTCGGTGAAGAGCTGGATCGTGGCGACCGTGCCGACCCCGCCGGGGTAGAGCGTGGACGGGTGGACGTGGCGGCCCTCCATCAGGCAGAACATCTCGCGCGTGTAGCGGCTGACGTGCAGCGCCTCGCGGTAGAAGTCGCCCTCCAGCGGGTTCAGCGAGCGCATGATGTCGCCGATGGTCCGGTACCCGTGGTCGCCGGCGTGCGGCGCCTCGGTCCGGTTCGCCAGCTCCAGCACGCCCGGGTTGGTCTCCTTGACCATCCGCTCGCAGTAGTCCACCCCGACCAGGTTCTCCTGGAAGATGTTGTGGTCGAACATGTACTCCGCGGCCTCGCCGAGGTTGATGATCCACTCGCCGAGGTGTGGCGGCGCGACGCCGTACGCCATGTTCTGCGCGTAGACCGAGCAGGTGGCGTGGTTGTCGCCGCAGATCCCGCAGATCCGGCTGGTGATGAAGTGCGCGTCGCGCGGGTCCTTGCCCTTCATGAAGATGCTGTAGCCGCGGAAGATCGACGACGTGCTGTGGCACTCCTGGACGGTCTTCTGCTTGAAGTCGACGTTGGCGTAGATGCCCAGGCTGCCGACGATCCGGGTGATCGGGTCCCACGCCATCTCGACGACGTCGGAGCTCTTCGAGTCACTCGTGGCGGGCTTGACCTTCGGGTCGGTGGTGGTCATGGCGTTACCAGACCTTCTCGTAGCCGGTGGCGAGGTCGGACCCCTTGCGCCGCCACTTGGGTTCCTTGTTGCTGGTGTTCTGGGTGAACTTGCGCAGCCGGCGGATCACCGTGCCGTAGACCAGGCTCGCGGCGGTGGAGACCTTGCTGCCGGGCGGCTCGTCCATGAACGGCATGAACTTGTCCGGGAAGCCGGGCATCGTGCAGGCGATGCAGATGCCGCCGACGTTCGGGCAACCGCCGACGCCGTTGATCCAGCCGCGCTTGGGTACGTTGCAGTTGACCACCGGGCCCCAGCAGCCCAGCTTCACCAGGCACTTGGGCGAGCCGTACTCCTTGGCGAAGTCGCCCTGCTCGTAGTACCCGGCCCGGTCGCAGCCCTCGTGCACGGTCCGGCCGAACAGCCATTGCGGTCGCAGTTCGGCGTCGAGCGGGATCATCGGGGCCTGCCCGGCCACCTGGTACAGGAGATAGACGAGCGTCTCGGACAGGTTGTCGGGGTGGATCGGGCAACCTGGCACACAGACGATCGGCAGGCCGGCCTTGGATTTCCAGCTCCAGCCCAGGTAGTCGGGTACGCCCATTGCGCCGGTCGGATTACCGGCCATCGCGTGGATCCCGCCGTACGTCGCACAGGTGCCGACGGCGACCACCGCGGTGGCTTTCGGGGCGAGGCGGTCCAGCCACTCGGACGTCTTCATCGGCTGCCCGGTGGCCGGGTTGTTGCCGAAGCCGGCCCAGTAGCCCTCCGCGTGGATGGCCTCGTTCGGGATCGAGCCCTCGACCACGAGGACGAACGGCTCCAGCTCACCGCGGTCGGCCTTGTGCCACCAGGCGATGAAGTTGTCCGCGCCGGTCTCCGGGCCGCACTCGAAGTCGATCAGCGGCCAGTGCACCGCGATCTTCGGCAGCCCGGGCAGGGCGCCGAGGACGATCTCCTCGATGCTGGGCTGGGTGGCCGCGGTCAGGGCGACCGAGTCACCGTCGCAGCTCAGTCCGCCGTTCATCCAGAGGATGTGCACCACACCCTCGTCGGTCTCCTGCGCCTGATCCGGTTCCAGTGTGGTGGACACGACCCCGCCCTCCTCGCCGGGAATTGCCCGGCCTTTTCGACCGTACGTCGGTACCGATCGGTCCGACAGACACATGTGTCAGGTATTTATGGCGGTGTCCGGAAATCCCCGATTCCCGGATTCCGGGACCCTCCCGGGGCGGCTTTCAGGCGTCGTTCGGCCCGTATTCTTGCTCAATGGACGACGATCCCGGCCGTGAGGTGTTCGTCTCGCCGGTGGTCGTCGCGTCGCAAGCGTTCCCGGCGCGGCCGGGTTCGATCCCGGACGCCGAGCAGTTCGTCCGCGAGGCCCTCGACCCGGTCACCCTCGAGGCAGAAGAGAACCAGGCGCTGTACGACGCGATCACCACCGCGCTGCTGGCTGCCGCCGGACCGAAGGACGGCGTCTTCGACGTGACCGTGCGGATTTTCCCCGACGGCGTGGAGGTCGAGGTGCTGCACGGCGCCGGCGTCCGCCGGGTGCAGACCGCGTCGGAGCCGTTCGCGGACTGGCTGAACGGCGTACTCCGCGGTCAGGGTTTGTCCCAGCAGGCGGCCGCGCAGCGGATCGGGGTGTCGGTGCGGACCATCAGCCGGTGGCTGCGCGGCGACACCGAACCGCGGTTGCGGGACCTCCGCCGGGTGCACGAGATCTTCGGTCCGTGATCTGGCGTGGTTCCGGGTCCGGGTTTAGTGTGCGAATTATCCGCTGATCGCGGAATTCGTCATTTTCGCCCGCCGGGGTGAGCCTCACGAACGATTCAGAGCGTGTCCGCAGCCGCGTGCTGGTCACCGGCGTCGTCCAGGGCGTCGGCTTCCGTCCGTTCGTCTATTCGCTGGCCCGTGAGCTCGGGCTGTCCGGCCAGGTCGGCAACACCGCCGCCGGAGTGATCGCGGAGGTCGAGGGACCGGCGGCCGCGGTCGACGCCTTCGGCCGCCGCGTGCGCACCGACGCGCCGCCCCTGGCCGTGATGGCGACCGTGGCCCTGGAGCCGCTGCCGCTGGTCGGCGGGACCGAGTTCGTCATCCTCGACTCCACTGCCGGACCGGGCCGGACGCTGGTCTCGCCGGATGTCGCGACCTGCGCCGACTGCCTGGCCGAGTTCGCCGACCCGTCCGACCGGCGCTACCGGCATCCGTTCATCAGCTGCACGAACTGCGGTCCGCGCTTCACGATCATCACCGGTCTGCCCTACGACCGGCCGGCCACCACGATGGCCGACTTCCCGCTCTGCCCGGACTGCGCCCGCGAGTACGCCGATCCGGCCGACCGCAGGTTCCACGCCCAGCCGATCGCCTGCCCCGCTTGTGGTCCCCAGTTGCAGTTGGTCCAGCCCGGCCTCGAGACGGCGTACGACGAGGACGCGCTGGCGGCCGCACACGCGCTGCTGATCGACGGCGCGATCGTCGCGGTCAAGGGGCTCGGCGGTTACCACCTGGTCTGCGACGCCGGTGACCAGGCAGTGGTGACCACGCTGCGGAAGCGTAAGGACCGTGGTGACAAGCCGTTCGCCGTGATGGCCGCCGATCTCGACGCGGCCCGGCGGATCGCCTTGGTCGACGACGCGGAGGAGGAACTGCTCACCGGCATCCGGCACCCGATCGTGCTGCTGCGGCGCCGGCCCGGTGCGGCCGTCGCCGAAGCCGTTGCCCCCGGCAACCCCGATCTCGGCGTAATGCTGCCGTACACCCCGTTGCACCAGCTGCTGTTCGACCAGCCCGGCCCGTGTGTGCTGGTGATGACCAGCGGCAACCTGTCCGGTGAGCCGATTGTCACGGACGACGAGGAGGCCGAGACCCGACTGGCCGGCCTGGCCGACGCCTGGCTCGGTCACGATCGCCCGATCCACGTGCCGTGCGACGACTCCGTCGTACGGATCGTGGACAGGACCGAGCTGCCGGTCCGGCGGTCCCGCGGGTATGCGCCGTTCCCGATCGATCTGCCGGTCCCGGTCCGGCCCGCGCTGGCGGTCGGTGGAGATCTGAAGAACACGTTCTGTCTCGGCGATGGGCAGTACGCCTGGCTCTCGGCGCACGTCGGGGACATGGACGACCTGGCCACGCTCGAGGCCTTCGAACGGGCTGAGCGGCACCTCGAGCAACTGACCGGGGTCCGGCCCGAGGTGTTCGTGACGGACAAGCATCCGTCGTACCGGTCCCGGCACTGGGCACACCTGAATGCGGCCGGTCGAGAGGTGATCGGGGTCCAGCACCATCACGCGCACCTCGCGTCGGTGATGGCTGAACACCGCCACTTTGGCAAGGTCATCGGGTTCGCCTTCGACGGGACCGGGTTCGGGGACGACGGTGCGGTCTGGGGTGGCGAAGTACTGCTGGCCGACTATGACGGATTCGTCCGGGACGCACACCTCAAGTACGTGCCGCTACCGGGCGGCGACGCGGGGGTTCGCAATCCGTGCCGGATGGCGTTGTCGCATCTGCGCGCCGCCGGGCTGCCCTGGGATCCGCGTCTGCCGTCGATGCGCGCCTGCGGCGGGCCGGAGCTGGAGTTGCTCGACGCCCAGCTGACCAAGGACATCGCGTGTGCGCCGACGTCCAGCATGGGCAGGTTGTTCGATGCGGTCTCGTCGCTGGCCGGGGTGTGTCACCGGGCCGGGTACGAGGCGCAGGCCGCGATCGAGCTGGAGGGACTGACCTCGACCGATCGGGGGCTCGGTGCGTACGAGTTCGCGATCGCGGGGGAGGAGATCGATCCGGCGCCGGTGCTGGCCGGTGTTGTCCGGGATGTGCTGGCCGGGGTGGCGCCGGGTGTCGTGGGCGCCCGCTTCCACCGGGCGCTGGCCGAACTGATGGTGACGCTGGCCGAGCGGGCCCGCGCCGCCCGAGGACTGTCCACCGTCGCCCTGTCCGGCGGTGTGTTCGTCAACCGAGTGTTGCTATCGGCAACTACCGCGGCACTGACCGCGGCCGGTTTCACCGTCCTGCGCCACCGCCGGGTGCCCCCGACGGACGCCGGACTCGCGCTGGGACAGCTGGCGGTCGCGGCCCGCGCCCGCAGGGAGGGGACATCATGTGTCTAGCCGTACCGGGGAAGGTCGTGGAGATCCGGGAGGAGGACGGTACCCGGATGGGCCGGGTGGACTTCGGCGGTGTGCTGAAGGACGTCTGCCTGGAGTACCTGCCCGATCTGGAGGTGGGTGAGTACACCATCGTCCACGTCGGCTTCGCGTTGCAGCGCCTGGACGAGGAATCCGCGATGCAGTCGCTCGAGCTGTACCGCAAGCTCGGCGCGCTGGAGGAGGAGTTCGGCGACCAGTGGGGACTGGCGGCGCGGCAGGCCGGCGAGCGCCGCCCGCCCGGGACCGAGTGGCAGCGCGCCGACGAGATGGGGGAGGTGCCGCGATGAAGTACCTCGACGAGTTCAGCGATCCGGTCCTGGCCAGGAAGCTGGTCGACCAGATCCACGCCACGGCGACGAAGCCGTGGGCGATGATGGAGGTCTGCGGCGGCCAGACGCACACGATCGTCCGGCACGGCATCGACCAGTTGCTGCCGGACGGCGTCGAGATGATCCACGGCCCGGGCTGCCCGGTCTGCGTCACCCCGCTGGAGATCATCGACAAGGCGCTCGAGATCGCCTCCCAGCCGGGCGTGATCTTCTGCTCGTTCGGCGACATGCTGCGGGTGCCCGGCAGCGGGCGCGACCTGTTCCGGATCAAGAGCCAGGGCGGTGACGTCCGGGTGGTCTACTCGCCGCTCGACGCGCTCCGGCTGGCCCAGCAGCACCCGGACAAGCAGGTGGTCTTCTTCGGCATCGGCTTCGAGACCACCGCGCCGCCGAACGCGATGACCGTCTACCAGGCCAAGAAGCTCGGTATCCCGAACTTCAGCCTGCTCGTCTCGCACGTCCGGGTGCCGCCGGCGATCGAGGCGATCATGCAGTCGCCCAGCTGCCGGGTCCAGGGTTTCCTCGCCGCCGGCCACGTCTGCAGCGTGATGGGTACGACGGAATACCCCGAGCTCGCGGACAGGTACGGCGTACCGATCGTGGTCACCGGGTTCGAGCCGCTGGACATCCTGGCCGGGATCCTGCGCACGGTCAGCCAGCTCGAGAAGGGCGAGCACGTGGTCGAGAACGCGTACCGGCGCGCAGTACGCGACGAGGGCAACCCGGCCGCGAAGGCGATGCTGGCCGACGTGTTCGAGACCACCGACCGGGCCTGGCGGGGGATCGGGATGATCCCGCAGAGCGGCTGGCGGTTGTCCGAGCGGTACCGCGAGTACGACGCCGAGTACCGCTTCCAGGTGCGCGACATCACCACGCAGGAGTCGACGGTGTGCCGCAGTGGTGAAGTCTTGCAAGGGCTGATCAAGCCGCACGAGTGCTCGGCGTTCGGGACGCTCTGCACACCACGCAACCCGCTCGGCGCGACGATGGTGTCGAGTGAGGGCGCGTGTGCGGCGTACTACCTCTACCGCCGGCTGGAGATGCCTGCAGAGGTGGTGACGACCGGTGGCTGAACAGGTGATGTTGCCGGATCCCGCGATGCCCCATCCGCCGGACTTCGACGGATGGACCTGTCCGCTGCCGTTACGCGATCACCCTGCGGTCGTGATGGGCCACGGGGGCGGCGGACAGATGTCGGGCGAGTTGGTCGAGCATCTCTTCCTGCCCGCGTTCACGAATCCGGTGCTCGGGGGGCTGACGGACTCTGCCGTGTTCACGCTCGGCGAGGCCCGGTTGGCGTTCTCGACCGACTCGTTCGTCGTGCAGCCGTTGTTCTTCCCGGGCGGCAGCATCGGGGACCTCGCCGTCAACGGCACGGTCAACGACCTCGCGATGAGTGGCGCGCAGGCGGCGTACCTGTCCTGCGGTTTCATCCTCGAGGAGGGCGTCGAGCTGACGGTGGTCGGCCGGATCGCGACGGACCTCGGGGCCGCCGCGCGCCGGGCGGGCGTCACGATCGCGACCGGCGACACCAAGGTGGTCGACGCGGGTCATGGCGATGGTGTCTACATCAACACCGCCGGAGTCGGGCTGGTACCGGCCGGCGTGGACATCCGGCCGCAGCGAGCCGCTCCGGGGGATGTGGTCATCGTCAGCGGCCAGATCGGGGTGCACGGGATCGCGATCATGAGCGTGCGCGAGGGGATCTCGTTCGGCACCGAGGTGGTCAGCGACTGCGCCCCGCTGAACGGGCTGGTGGCGGCGATGCTTGCCGTCTGCACCGACCTGCACGTGCTGCGCGATCCGACCCGGGGAGGCGTGGCGACCTCCCTGAACGAGATCGCCAAGGCGGCCGGGGTCGGCATCGAGCTGGTCGAGAGCGCGCTGCCGGTGCCGGAGACGGTCGCCAACGCCTGCGCGTTCCTCGGACTGGATCCGCTGTACGTCGCGAACGAGGGCAAACTGCTCGCGATCGTGGCCCGGGACGACGCGGACGCCGTACTCGCGGCGATGCGGGCGGATCCGCTGGGTGCGGACGCGGCGGTGATCGGCGAGTGCGTGGAGGCGCATCCGGGGATGGTCGTGACGAAGACAGCCTTCGGTGCGACTCGGGTGGTCGACACACCGATCGGGGAGCAGTTGCCGAGGATCTGTTAGCGAGCTGCTAGCCAGCTGTGCCAGGCGTCGAGGCCGTCGCCGCGGGTCGCGGAAATGGGGAGCAGCTCGACGTCCGGCTGCAGCCGCCGGATCAGGTCCAGACACAGGTCGACGTCGAAGTCGACGTACGGGAGCAGGTCGATCTTGTTCAGCAGGACGAGATCGGCGGTGCGGAACATGTACGGGTACTTCGCCGGTTTGTCCGCGCCCTCGGTGACCGAGATGATCACCACCCGGGCCGACTCGCCGAGGTCGAACAGGGCTGGGCAGACCAGGTTGCCGACGTTCTCGACGAAGACCAGCGAACCGTCGGGCGGGGCGAGCTCGAGCAGGCCCCGGTCGAGCATCTCCGCGTCCAGGTGACAACCGGCGCCGGTGTTGATCTGCACCACCCTGCTGCCGGTCGCGCGGATCCGCTCGGCGTCCAGCCAGGTCTCCTGGTCGCCCTCGATGACGAGGGTCTCGCGGCGACCGGCGAGGTCGCGGACGGTGCGCTCCAGCAGGGTCGTCTTGCCGGAGCCCGGTGAGCTCATCAGGTTGATCGCGGTGACGGCGTGCTCGGTCAGCCGGTGCCGGTTGGCCGCGGCGAGCAGATCGTTCTTCGCCAGGATGTCCTGCTCGAGCAGCACTGTCCTGGTCTCGTGCTCATGCGGGTGCTGGTGGTCATGGGGGTGCTCGTGCGGGTGGTCCTGATCGTGCGGGTGGGCGTGGTCGTGCGGATGGGCGTGCGCGTGCACCGGTTCCGGGCCATCTACCAGCGTGACGCGGATAGTAGCGTCCTCGCCCCCACATCCACAGGTGCTGCACACGTCAACGCACCTCCACCGAAACGATCCGGAGCTCGCGGCCGGCCAGGATCTCGAGATCGGCACTGCCGCAGTCGCACAGCATGATCGGATCGTCGAGCACGAACTCCCGCCGGCAGTCCCGACAGTACGCCCGGCCCGGCGGCTCGTCGATGTCCAGCCGGGCGCCCGCCAGCCCGGTGCCGTCGGCCACGATTCCGAAGCAGAACCGGATCGAGTCCGTCACCACCCCGGACAGCCGGCCGATCTCCAGCCGGACGGCGGCGACCGGTCCGTCGCCGATCTTCTCGACGATCGCATCGACAATGCTCTCCGTGATGGCGAGCTCATGCACGCTCCCGACCGTAGGCCGCGCCGCCCAGGCCCGGCAAGGCCCGGTACGGCGCGCAGGTCCGGCAGCCACGGCCGGGATCAGGCCGGACGCGGATCAGGGTCGGCGCGGATCAGGCCCGCGAGCCAAAAGTTGCTCCAGGACGGCTCGTGCCTTCAGGGCAGGGCGATTTGTGGAAAAAAATGTGCGCCCAGTGACGATTTAGTTCCACAAAGCGCTCCATCAGCAGGATCAGATAGCGGTAACCGTGGCGCCGGAGGCCGCATCTAGGTGGGTATGCAGCGCGCTACGGGCGGAACGACGGCGTCCTGGTCCGATGGACGAACGGCTGGCGCACCGTCAGCTCGTACCCCGGGTTCGCCTCGGTGAAGACGATGGCGCTGGTCAGCCAGACCAGGACGTACGACGCCTTCCTCGCGACCACCCGCGGCGGCGCCCTCTACACGATCCACATCCCGGCGACGGGGACGGGAAGCCGGTGGTCAAGCAGGTCCGTACGTCGACCTGGCAGGGCTTCGAGTCCCTCGTCGCGGAGAAGTGCGGCTTTCAGAGCACGGTGCTCACGGCGATCGACAAGGACTCCGGCGCGGCCTACGCGTACGCCGTCAGCCACGCGAACGGCTCCACGACCGTGATCAAATCCCTGGGCAAGGTCCCCGGCACCTTCAAGGACCCGGTCTACGCCCGCTACGCCGACGTCGACGCCACGCCGTTGTTCGGCGAGTGACGTCCCGACCGGGCCGGGACGTGTCCGGCGAAGGCTCTCGCCCCGGGCGAATCGTCCACCACTCGCAACTTTTCCGGTCAACGCCGTATCAAGCTGCTCGAGAACACTTCCGGAGAGGAACCTCTTGATGAACCTGAAACGAGCCTCCGTCATCGCGGCGACCGCCGCGCTGCTGGGGACCCTGGCAACGGTCCCGGCCCACGCGGCCGGCACGTCGGCGACCGCGGCCTGCACTATGAACGTCGGCTCCATCACCAGCGGGGGCGACATCGCGAACACCGAGATCACGGCGACCAGCCCGATCACCGCGAAGCGTACGACCGTCCGGCATCTCTTCACCCCCGGTATCGCGAAGATCAGTTCGACCTGGACCACGACGGTCGGTGTCGCGGGCGACGACGAAACCTCCGGGGACGTCGTGCTGAACTCGACTCTGTACGCGGCGTCGTACGGCCACGCGGCCGGCGGGGAGCCGACCAGCGGTCTGACGAGGATCGGCGGCGGCTACGACGGCTACCTCGCGATCGAGCAGTCGTTCTACTGGGGTGCGACGGTTCGGGGCGCCCAGTACCGGCTGCGCGGGGACGGAGTCCTCTTCCGTACCGAGGACCAGAAGACCACGCAGTACTCCGGGTACGCCGGCGTGAAGACGATGGCGCTGATCAGCGAGACGACGACCTACGACACCTTCCTGGTCACGACCCGCGCGGGCGGCCTCTACACCCTGCAGATCCCCGTGAACACCGCGCAGAAGCCGGTCATGAAGGTCGTCCGGGCGTCGACCTGGCAGGCCTTCGACTACCTGGTCGCGGAGAAGTGCGGCGCCCAGAGCACGCTGCTGACCGCGATCGACACGGACACCGGCTCGGCGTACCTGTACGCCGTCGGCCACGCCAACGGGACCGCGACCGTCATCAACGGGCTCGGCAAGGTGCCGGGCACCTTCAACGATCCGGTCGACTTCCTGAACACCGCTGACGGGAACGCACCGTTGTTCGGTGAGTGACACCAACCAATCGCGCCGCCTGCACCATGAGCGTCGGAGCCCAGCTCTGAACGGCGGCTGAGACAGCGGGAGCACAACGTGAGCCCCGGTGACCGCGCGACGGTCACCGGGGCTTCGTTTGCCGGCCCAGCCGTTGCCCAGTTGTTGCCGGGAGCAACATGGCAGGGAGGCGACATGGCGGATTCAGGCCAGTGAAGTGCCTTGTCGCCGGGGCCGGCGGCTGGCGAGGATCACGCTACGCCCAGTTCCCTGGAGGACCCGTGCCCAACTCCTCGCCGCTTGGGCGACGCCTTCGCAGCATCCTGATCGGGGTGTTGTCGCCGGCCCTGCTGGCCGTGTCCGCGGTCAACGTCCCGACCGCTCGCGCCGAGCAGCCGGACAAGCTCGAGCCGAAGCTCGCGGTCAGGCTCGCGGACGGCCGCTCGGACTTCTGGGTCCGGTTCGAGCGGCAGCCCGAGCTGACCTCCGCGGCCCGGGTCGCCGACTGGACCGAGCGCGGCAAGGCCGTCGTCTCCGCGTTGCGCGCCAAGGCCGATGATGATCAGGCCGGCGCGACCAAGCTGCTGCGGGCCGCGAAGACCGACTACGTCCCGCTCTACATCGACAACTCGATCTACGTCCGCAACGGCAGTAGGGAGCTCGCGGCCAAGCTCGCCGCCGATCCGAAGGTGCTGTCCCTGCGGACGCCGACGACGTACGCGCTCCCGGAGCCGCAGGTCGAGCCGAAGGCCGCGGTCACCGCCGGTGTCGGGTGGGGTGTCTCGGCCATCCATGCCGACCAAGTGTGGAGCCGCTACCACGCGACCGGCCAGGGCGTCGTGGTGGGGAGCATCGATTCCGGTGCGCAGTACGACCACCCTGCGCTGGTCTCGTCCTACCGCGGAGCCAACGGCGATGGCACCTTCAACCACGATTACAACTGGTACGACCCGGGACACGTGTGCGGCACCGACGCGCCGTGCGACAACGTCGGGCACGGGACGCACACCATCGGCACCATGGTCGGCGACGACCACGCCGGTCATCAGGTCGGAGTCGCTCCTGGCGCCCGCTGGATCTCGGCCAAGGGCTGCGCGACGGACGGATGCGACGATCTCACGCTGGCCCTGAGCGCGCAGTGGATGCTGGCGCCGACCAAGCTGGACGGCTCCGATCCCGACCCGTCGAAGCGGCCGAACATCATCAACAACTCCTGGTCCAGTCCGGCCAGCGACCCGTGGTTCGAGGAGTGGGTCCGGCAATGGGTCGCCGCCGGGATCTTCACGACGTACTCCGCGGGCAACAACGGTCCGGCCTGTTCCACGGTCGGCTCGCCCGGTGACTACCCGGAGGCATACGCGGTCGGCGCGGTGGACGACAAGGGTGCGGTGGCGAGCTACTCCTCGCGCGGCAACCCTGCGGTCGAGGGGATCAAGCCCGACATCGTCGCGCCGGGTCAGATGATCCTGTCCAGCGTTCCCGGCGATCGGTATGCCTACTACAGCGGTACGTCGATGGCCGCACCGCACCTCAGCGGTGCCGTCGCGCTGCTCTGGTCGGCCGCACCGGCCCTGATCGGCGACGTCGCCGCGACCCGCGCCGTCCTCGACCGGACCGCGCACGACCACGATGACACCAGTTGCGGCGGTACGGCGGCTGACAACAACGTCTACGGCGAAGGGATGCTGGACGTTGCCGCAGCGGTCGCCGGCTCACCACGCCCGGATGCCGGCCTCCTCACCGGCACGGTCACCGACAGCGGCGGGAAGCCGATCGCCGGCATCAGCCTCAGCGCTCCCGGCAGCAACGTCGTGACGACCGACGCCAGGGGCCGGTACGAGCTGTATCTCGACGCGGGCGACCATGACGTGACCGCGCAGGGTTTCGGCTACGACACCCAGGTCTTCGCGGTCCAGGTCGAGAAGCAGACCACGATCACGAATGATCTCCAGCTCGCTGTCACTCCGCGGGCGACCCTGAGCGGGCTGGTCCGTGACGGCTCGGGTCACGGCTGGCCGCTCTACGCCAAGCTGACGATCGAGGGTGCGGCCGGGGTGTGGTTCACCAAGCCGGCCACCGGGCGCTACACGATCGACCTGCCCGTTGGGACGACCCACAAGCTGACGGTCGCGCCCGTGTACGGCGGCTACACCACGACCACCGTGGACGTGAAGCTGACCGACGACCTGGTGCAGGACGTCGCCGTACCGATCGATACCCAGACCTGCAAGGCACTTGGGTACGACGCTCAGTGCAACAAGGTGCGCGGTGGGCTGGTGGAAGGCCTTGTCACCGACGCGAACACCAAGCAGCCGGTCAACGGGGCGGCCCTCACGCGCTCCGGGCAGACCGCGACGACCGTCACGACGCCGGACGATCCCGCCCTGGCGGATGGGTTCTACTGGTTGTTCGCACCGGCGAGCGCCGAGAAGGTCGCCGCCATGATGCACGGCTACCAGCAGCAGAAGAAGGCGGTCACCGTCCAGACCGACTGGGCCAAGCCGCTGAACTTCTCGCTGCCGGCGGGACTGCTCACCGTGCGCGAGTCCGCGGTCGACGTGACGGTCCAACTCGGCAAGTCGGCCCAGGCCGAGGTCACCATCACCAACGAGGGCACCGCGCCGGCGTCGTACACGCTGGCCGATGTCCAGCGCGGCTTCGAGCTGCAAGGAGCGGGCCGTACGGCGGGATTCGGCCGGACGACAGCCAGTACGCCGGTCCGCCGTGAACCGATCCACCCCGAGCCCGGCCACACCCTCGGTGGTGCCGCAACCCGTGGCAGTGCTCAGGTGGCCCCGGAGCAGTCGGTGGCCGGGTCGTGGCTGCCCGCGGCCAACTATCCCGTGGCCGTGAGCGACAACGCCGTCGCCAGCCAGGACGGTCTGGTGTACTCGGTCGGCGGACTCGCCGCCGGTCAGGTCGTCGCGGCGTCGTACGTGTACGACCCGTCGACGCTGCAGTGGCGGCGGTTCGCGGACATGCCGGAGTCGCGTCGCAAGCCGGCCTCCGGCTTCGTTGACGGCAAGCTGTATGTGGTCGGCGGATGGGGGCCGCAGGATCTCGCGGCCGCGGCGACGCTGATCTACGACCCGGCGGCCGACCGCTGGAGCACCGGTGCCGCCAACCCCAAGCCGTGGGGTGCGGTCGGCTCGGCGGTCCTCGACGGCAAGGTGTACTCGGTCGGTGGGTGTGCCGGCGAGTGCCAGAGCTCTACGACCGACGTGTTGGCGTACGACGTGGCTCACAACAAGTTCGACACAGTGGCGCCGTACCCCGAGCCGATCTCCTGGCCGTCGTGCGGCGGCATCGACGGCAAGGTGTACTGCGCCGGCGGTCTGGGCATGGACAGTTCCGGCACCGGGCCGCAGAGCACCGCCCACAGCTACGTCTACGACCCGGGAACGAATGCCTGGACACGGGTCGCGGACCTGCCGCTCGATCTGTGGGCGAGCAGCTACACGGTTGCCAACGGAGTGCTGACGGTCACCGGTGGCGTCGCTGTGGACTCGACTGTGCTGACCAACGAGGCCTTCGCGTACTCGCCCCGAACCGACCACTGGACGGCGTTGCCCAACACCACCAACGCCCTCTATCGCGGCGCTGCGGCCTGTGGGCTGTACCGCGTCGGCGGACTCCACGACGCTCGCCAGGTCCCCTATTCCGAGGTTCTGCCTGGCTACGACCAGTGCGCCGAGGACGGCACCGACGCGGCGTGGCTGACGGAATCGGCCGGCAGCGGCACGCTGGCCCCGAAGGCAAGCGCGACCATCATGCTGACGGCGGACTCCGCGGCGCTCTCCCAGCCAGGGATCTACCGGTCCGCGCTGTCGGTCCGCGACGACACGCCGTACGCCGGTCCCTCGGTCGACGTCACGCTGACCGCGCGGGCGCCGGCGAACTGGGCCCGGCTCTCCGGCACCGTGACCGGCCGGTCCTGCACCGGTGAGGCGACACCGTTGCCTGGAGCAACCGTCGCGATCGACCGGCGGATGGATTCCTGGGCGTTGACCAGCGGGATGGACGGCCGCTACGCCGTCTGGGTGCGTGGTGGGGCAGTCAAGGCACGGGTCGTGGTGGCTGCGCCGGACTTCCGGCCGGCATCGGTCGATGTGGTCCTGCGCCCGGGCTCGGACACAGTCCTTCCCGTCACCGTGCAAGCCTTGCACTGCTGACCGGCTCTTCGGCCGTGGCCGATGAAAGACTGAGCCCCGGTGACCGTTGGGTCACCGGGGCTCAGGGGTTTCAGGTCAGAAGTCGCCGCCGCCGAAATCTCCGCCGCCGAAATCTCCGCCGCCGAAGTCCCAGCCGCCGGAGTCGCCGCCGCCGTCGCCCATGTTGAAGTCGCCCCCGCCGTCGCCGCCACCATCACCGCCACCGTCACCGTCACCGCCGCCATCGCCGCCGTCGGCCTGGCCGGCTTCATAGCCGGCCGCGTAGTCGCCGTAGCCGCCACCGGCGAACATGCCGCCGAGCGCCGTACCGAGGAACAGGCCGGTCGCGATACCACCGATGCCCCCGAACATGCCCTGCGCGTACGGCGAATAGGCCGGACCGGCCTCCCAGTACGGCACCCGCTGCGGGCCGACCATGACCTTGCGGACGTCCGGCTCGGCGCCGGCGCGGACCCGCTCGGCGTCGGCCGCACAGGCCGGTACCTCACGCGGCGCGCCACCCGGCGGCGCCCACATCACGTCGGCCACGGACGGGCCGTGCTGCGGGTTGAAGAAGCAGGACGGGCGACGCTGCGGGAGCGGCTCGCCGGCCACCCGGGCGCGCACACAGGTCGCGGCGTACCGGCCGTCCTCGAGGATCTCGATCACGTGTTTGATCTGGTCGGCCTGGGTGACCTGACCGACCGCCTGCTTGGCGGACTCGTAGGAGTCCAGCGCGCGCTGGTAGTCCTGCCGCGCTCCGTCGCCGAGGTCCTTGCCGACCATTTCCAGGTCGAGGTCCTGCAGTTCCTCGCCGAACCGGGTGATGTCCTCGTCGGCGGTGCGCTTTACCGACTCGAGTTCGCCGGCGGTGATCTCGTGCTGCTTGCGGGACTGCAGCTGGGTCCGACGGTACGAGCGATATGCCAGCACCGCGATCACCACGATGGCGATGATCAGGATGAAGTCCATGTCGGGCCTCTCTCAATGGCTTTACGGAGAGCCTATCCAACTCCGCAAGGCTTTCTCGCCACGCAGGGTGACGCAATGCCGGGAAAGCGATCACCGAGCGCGCATAATCGATGAGCGCCGCCCTGCGAACCGTCGTATCCCCGCCGGAAGGCTGTTCCATGGGCAAGACCTCCCGACTTCTCACCCTCGCGGCGACGGGCCTCACCCTGGTCCTCCCCGCCCCGCCACCACAGTCGCCCCCGGCGCAGCCGTCGTACGAGGAACTCCCGCTCGACGGGCCTTCGATCCAGGCCGAAACGAAGCCGTTCTCCATGGTCGCCATCACCTGGTCACAGAGCACGTGGCCGGAGGGCACGCAGCGGGTGTCGGCGAAGGTCCGCGTCCGGCGCGACGGCTCCTGGACCGACTGGCAGCCACTCCAGGTCGAGGACGACCACGGCCCCGATCCATCGACTCCCGAAGGAATCGAGCGCGCCGGCACCGACCCGCTGTGGGTCGGCGATGCGACCGGTGTGCAGGCGAGTGCCGTGATCAGCAGCGGTACGACGGTCAGCGACGCCAAGGTGATCCTGATCCAGCCCGGCGTACTCGCCACCGACGCCGACGAGCCCCAGGCGTCCGGTGTGATCGAGCCCGAGGCGAGCAGGGCGCCGTACCCGATGCCGGCCATGGTGAGCCGGAAGCGATGGGGTGCCGACGAGCGGCTGCGCAGTCACAACGGCGCGGCCTGCGCGCGACCGAAGTACACGGCCACCGTGCAGGCCGCGTTCGTGCACCACACCGCCGATCGGAACGACTACACGCGGACGCAGGTCCCGGCGATGGTGCGGGCGATGTACACGTACCACGTGAAGAGCCGCGGCTGGTGCGACCTCGGCTACAACTTCCTGGTCGACCGTTTCGGCCGCGCCTTCGAGGGCCGGTACGGCGGTGCTCAACTGCCGGTGCTCGGTGCGCACACTGCTGCGTTCAACTCGAACTCCTTCGGTGTCGCGGTGATCGGCAACTTCGAGAAGACCGCGCCACCGGCCGCGATGCTGGAGATGACGGCCCGCGTGATCGCCTGGAAGCTGGACGCGAACTATCGGTCGCCTCATGCAACGATCACGCTCGACGGTAGTCGGCTGCAGACCGTCTCCGGGCACCGCGACACCAAGGCGACCGCGTGCCCGGGCCAGCAGCTCTACAGCAAACTCGGTTGGCTGAGGCAACGAATCAACACGTTGATCGGCGGCAGCGTCTCGACCCCGATCTACCGGTACGCGCGGGGGATCGGCTTCAGGTATCTGGGTCAGCCGTTCTGGGGTGAGCACCGGACGAGGACCGGCTGGGCGACGTACTTCGCCACCCGCGACGTCTTCTCTTCCGTTGCCAGCGGCACGCATTCCACGGCCGGCGTGTTCCGGACACGGTATCGGCGGCTCGGCGCCGGCAGCGCACGCCTCGGGCTGCCGGTCACCGACCTGTACGCGGTGCAGGGCGGCCTGAAGCAGAAGTTCCAGCGCGGCTGGCTCATCTACAACCAACCCCAGCGCAAGGTCTACGTCCAGTATGGGAGAGCGTCATGAAGAAGCGTGCGATCGCCGCCGTCGTCCTGTCCTCCGCCCTGATCAGCGCGAGCGCGCAGGCGAGCCCGGTCGAGCCGAAGGCCGCTGCTGCCGGCACGACCATCAGCGGTCGTGGATTCGGGCACGGCCGCGGGATGTCGCAGTACGGCGCCCAGGGCGCGGCCATCGCCGGGAAATCGGTCCGGCAGATCCTCGACTTCTACTATCCGGGGACGACGACCGGCAAGGCAACCGGCAGCATCCGAGTCCGGATCAGCGCCGACACCACCGACGGCGTCCGGGTCGGCGCCGTCAATCGGCTGAGCGTGCGCTCGTTTGCCACCGGCAAGGTGTACACGTTGCCGGTGGCATCGACCCGGAACCAGTGGTCGATCGATCCGTACGGCGATCACGGCACCAAGGTCAGCTCGTTCGACGCGAAGTCCCGGAAATGGACGCTGTGGAAGACGTTCACCGGCATGACGCAGTTCGAGGGTGCCGCCGTGACCGGGTTGATCCTGCCGAGTGGAGCGGTACGCCGGTATCGCGGCGCGCTCCGGGCCATCGACGTCTCCGGTGCACACCTCGACACGGTGAATGTCGTGTCGCTCGACTACTACCTGCGTGGCGTCGTACCGCGAGAAGCCTTGTCCAGTTGGCGTCCGGCCGCACTGCAGGCGCAGGCCGTTGCCGCACGCACCTATTCGGTGTTCCACCGGAGCCGGGCCGCGCGGAAGGCGTACGACCTGTGCGACACCACATCATGCCAGGTGTACGGCGGGTACGACTCGGAGAAGGCGTCGACGAATACGGCCGTCGCGGCGACCGCGGGGCAGATCAGGTTGTACAAGGGGAAGCCGATCATCGCCGAGTTCTCCTCGTCGAACGGCGGGGCGACGGCGGCCGGTGAGGTGCCGTACCAGGTCATGAAGGCCGACGGCTGGGACGCGTACCCGAACAACGGGAATCCCAACGTGACCTGGACGGTGACCCGGACGGCGGCGGAGATGCAGGCGGTCTTCGACGTGGGGGCGATCCGGAGCCTGCGGGTGCTGAAGCGGACCGGCGTCGGCCCGTCGGGCGGCCGGGCCCTCACCGTCGAGGCGGTCGGGTCGAAGGGACGCCGGGTGCTGACCGCCGATCAGGTCCGTATCCGGCTGCATCTGCGGTCCGACTGGATCGCGTTCCCCTCTTGATATGCCAACTGCTGCCTTCGGGGACGGCGAACGCTGAGCCATTGACGCCGCATCCCTGGGCCGGTTAGAACGTGACATCGATGTCAATCACCACCGCCCAGGAGGATCACAGTCGATGCGCAGGAAAATGGGTATATCAACTCGGATCGCGGCCGGGGTGCTCGCGGTCGCCGTCCTCGGGTCGCTGACCATGACCGCGGCCGACGCCGGGACGAATCCGGCGGCTCGTGCGCAGGCGTCGTACGACGCGATCAACAAGTACTTCGACGCGGGCAACGGACTGTTGCTCGAGGAGTACCCGAACACACAGACCAACCCGTACTCGTATGTCTGGCCGTACTCGCAGGCGGCGATCGCCGCTGAGGACCTGGCGGGTGTGCCGGGCGCCGGGCGGAAGGCGTCCGAGGAGGCCGACCGGCGGATCGCGGCGTACGAGCCGTACTGGAACGCCGGTACGACGCCGACGGGCTACGACTCGTATGTCCGCCCGCCGCTGGGTCAGGGTGGGGACAAGTTCTACGACGACAACGAGTGGATCGGACTGAACCTGATCCAGCGATACAAGCGGACTGGTGACCGCGCTGCGCTGGCTCGGGCCAAGGACATCTTCACGCTCGTCGTGCACGGGTGGGACACGGATCCGTCGCACCCCTGTGCGGGTGGCGTGTACTGGACCCAGGCGCCGTGGAGCCAGGACCGCAACACGGTGTCGAACGGGCCGGGTGCTGAGCTCGGTGCGCATCTGTACCTGCTGACGCGGGACCGGTCGTACCTGACGTGGGCTCAGACGATGTACAAGTGGGCGCAGGACTGCATGCTGGCGCCGAACGGCTTGTACTGGGACCACATCGACCTGGCCGGCAACGTCGAGAAGACGCAGTGGAGCTACAACCAGGGCGTGATGCTCGGTGCGGGCGTGCTGCTCTTCAAGGCGACCGGCAACCGGCAGTACCTGGCGGACGCCAAGTCCGTCGCGAAGGCGTCGCTGGCGTTCTACAGCACGCAGGAGATGCTGGCCAAGCAGGGTGCGGCCTTCAACTCGATCTGGTTCAAGAACCTGCTGATCCTCGACTCGGTGGCGCCGGACCCGCGCTACCGGAAGGCAATGCAGGCGTACGCCGACGACAACTGGAACACCACCCGCGACCCGGCCACGAACCTGTACCACTTCAAGGACGGCTCGGTCGAACTCCTCCAGCAAGCCGGCATCACCCAAGTCCACGCCCTCCTGTCCTGGCCCCGCTCCAAATACAGCCTCCTCGCCTGACCAGCCCGGGCGGGTCACCCCACGACCTCAGCAACGATTGAGGTGCCTCCGGAAATGCACCGCGCCGCCCGTCCTCGCAGGGGACGGGCGGCGCGGTTGTTGTTGTTTGTCAGGCTGCGGCGGTTGCCGTCTTGATCTCCACCGGAGTGATGGGGGTTCCATCGGTGGGACCGTTCTGCGGGGTGACGCCCGTCTTCGCAACCTTGTCGATCAGTTTGAGGCCGGCCTCATCGACGGTGCCGAAGGCCGTGTACTGCGGGCCGAGTCCGGACGCATCGCCGTACACGATGAAGAACTGACTGCCATTCGTGTTCGCCCCGGAGTTCGCCATCGCGAGCACACCGCGACCGTACTTCAGCGTCGGGAAGACCTCGTCCGCGAAGCTGTAGCCCGGACCGCCACCACCGGTGCCGGTCGGGTCGCCACACTGCAGGACCTGGAGGCCTTCGCCGACCGTGAGCCGGTGGCACTTGGTGTTGTCGAAGAACTTCTGCCCGACCAGGCTCAGGAAGTTCTTCACCGTGCACGGCGCCAGCGCGCTGTCCAGCGTGAGCTGCAGGTCGCCGATCGACGTGTTCAGGCTGACCTTCGACGTGCCCGACGCCTTGGTCTTGCCGTCGGCCGGCGGGTTCACCGGCTTGCTGGCCGGCTCGGCGCTCTTCTTGTACGCGCAGCTCACCTGGGCCGGCAACGGCGTCGGCCGCTTCAGCGGCGCCGCGAGCGCGGTCGGGATGTTCGTCGCCTTGTTGTCCGGCCCGGCCGACGAGGGCAACTCGGTCGGCGCGGCCGCCGGAGTATTGCTGCTGCCGCCGGTCCCGATCACCACGAAGACCCCGACCACGACCACTACCACCGCGGCGATCGCCGTGATGGTGACCCCCAGGTTTCGCCGCTGCCGTCGCCGCTCAGCTTCCCGCTCGGCCTGCCGCTTGGCCTTGCGCTGCGCCAGCTGATGCTGATGGGTCTTCTTGGACATGCAGTACCCTCCTCACCGAGATGCCTGCAGGGAACCTACAGCCTCAACCTGAGAACTGTCTGTCAATTCCACGTCCAGCCGGCCGATGCCGAAGCGGCTGGTCGGTTGTGCGGGTGAAGAGGCGGCCGGCCAGGTCGATGCCGGTGATGGTGCCGGCCGGGGTGCGGCTGAAGTACCCGCGCTGGCCGGCCAGGCCGCCGGCGGTGACGATGTACTCGTCGTCGGGCAGGAAACCGATCGACGCGGCCGGGAGATCCGGCGGCATCTCGACATCCGACGCCTCGCGGAGTTCGGGCTTGATCTCGACTGCGAGAGTCACCTGGGTGCCGTCGGTGGCGATGTCCAGGTTCATCGCGTCGATCTCGTACCGCCCGGCCGCCTCGCGCGCCCGCGCCTCGTCGTACGGGATCGGCTCGGGCTCGCGCTCGACCAGGCCGAGGAAGTTCTCCAGCGCCCAGCGCACCACCGCCTGATTGAAGCTGTACCCGTCCGGGCCGGCGTTGGTGAACGACACGACGGCGAAGTCCCGCTCGGGTACGACGAGGAGCTCGGCGTACTGCCCGTTGCCCGAACCACCGTGCCCGATCGTCAGCACCCCGTCGATCTCACGCCGGAACCAGCAGATGCCGAGGCCGTCGCCCATCGTGCTGGCCCGCAGCTCGATCGTCTCGTTGCGCATCCCGTGCAGGGTGCCGGTCGGCAGCAGTCCGTCGCCCGTGCCCAGGTGGAACCTTGCCCACCGCAACAGGTCGTTGACCGTCGAGACCGCGCCGCCGCCGGGGTTGTTGCCGCGTTCCCCGGCCCGGTTCGCCTTCCACAGTACGGCGGGCCGCTGCGCGCCGGTCTCGTCCGGGTTGTGGCCGACGGCAAACTTCCTGCTGATCACGTCATCCAGGTCGAACACCGTGTTCGACAACTCCAGCGGCTCGAGCAGCAACTCGGAGATCGCCTTCTCGTACGGCGTCCCGGTGACGTTCTCTATGATCCGGCCGGCCAGGTTGTACCCGGCTTGGCTGTACGACGCCCTGCTGCCAGGAGCCGCGATGATCGGCAGCGCGGCCAGCTTCCCCACGAACGCGGCTAGCGACTGATCACCGTCGCCGGGGTCGATCAGGTTCCAGTCGAGGCCGGCAGTGTGGTTGAGCAGGTTGAGCACCGTGATCCGCGCGGCCACATCCTCGTCCATCAGGTTCAGCTCCGGGATATATCGCCGTACCGGCGCGTCCAGCTCGACCTTGCCCTGCGAGACCAGGCGCATCAGCGCCGTCGCGGTGAACGTCTTCGTCACCGACGCGATGTGGAACAAGGTGTCCCCATCCACCGGCTGCGGGTTGTCGACACTCGTCACACCGTGGGAGGCCACCATCTCCTGGCCGTCCACCAGCACCCCGACCGCGACCCCAGGGATGCCGAACTCCGCAGCCGTCTTCTCCACGAATCGAGCCAGCTCGTCCTGCACCATATCCCTCACTCCTCACGGACTTGAACTAAGTACAGGAGGAGCGTAGTCCGCTAATTGAACACTGTGCAAGTATTTCCTGCACTTTGTTCAAGAGGTTCAGCAGGCCGAGGGGGTGCTGTCGGTGATGGTCAGGAGTTGACGACCGGTCGGCGGTGCGACGGGTGTGGGGCCGCAGCAACCGCCGGTCTCGCCGGCGCTGTCGCCGTACGCGAGGTTGGACGAGCAGACGCCCGTCTCCGGCAGGTTGAGCTGGACGTCGCGGGCGCCGGTCCAGTCTCCGGCCAGCGCGGCCACCACGGATCGGGCCTGTTCGTAGCCGGTGGCGAGCAGGAACGTCGGTGCGCGGCCGTAGGACTTCGCGCCGATGGCGTAGTACCCGGGCTCGGGGTGAGCGAGTTCGTCGACGCCGTGCGGTGGGACCGTGCCGCAGGAGTGCTTGTTCGGGTCGATCAGCGGGGCGAGTGCGCGGGTGGAGCCGAGGATCGGGTCGAGGTCGAGGCGCAGTTCGGACACCATCTCGTGGTCGGGGCGGAATCCGGTGGAGTTCACAACGGTGTCGGCGACGACGGTCCGTTCGCCGGAGGTCAGCTCGACGCGTCCGCCGGCGGTGCGGCCGATGGCCTCGATCCGGAACGAACTGACGAGCTCCACCTGGCCGGACTGCACGAGCTTCTTGAGCCGGGAGCCGAGCGCGCCGCGTGCGGGGAGCTCGTCGGCTTCACCGCCGCCGTAGGTGCGAGCCTGGTCGGTGCCACGGACGACCCAGACGATCTCCGTGCCGGGCGCGTCCTGAGCGAGTACGCCGAGGTCGAGCAGCGTGGTCGCGGCCGAGTGGCCGGCGCCGACGATCGCCGTACGACGACCTGCATAGCGATCCCGGTCGGCGCCGAGTACGTCGGGCAGCGCGTGCGCGATGCCGTCCGTGGTGGTCTCGCCGCGTGCCGGGATGCCGGAACCGCCGAGGACATTCGGTGTGCGCCAGTTGCCGGCGGCATCGATCACGGCCGAGGCGAGCAGCTCGGTGTCGTCGGCGAGGCGGATCAGGAACGGCGCGGCCTCGCGCCCGGCCGTGCGGATCCGGTCGAAGCCGATCCTCGTCACCGCTGCGACCTGAGCGCCGTACCGGATCCGGTCGTTGAGTTGCGGAGTCTTGGTCAACGGCTCGAGATAGGCGTCGATCAGCTCGCCGCCGGTCGGCAGCGAGCCGAGGTCGGGTTCGGTCCACCCAGCACTTTCCAGCAGGCGCCGGGCCGCGCTGTCGAGGTCATAGCGCCACGGGCTGAAGAGCTTCACGTGCCGCCATTCCTCGATCGCCGCGGCCACGCTCGGCCCTGACTCGAGCACGACGAAGTCCAGGCCGCGCTCGGCCAGCTGCGCCGCCGCGGCCAGCCCGACCGGACCGGCGCCGATGACCACGATCGGGGCTGCTGTTGGCTCGCTCACGATCCACTCCTTATCTTGAAGTTCATCTAATCAGCGATGTCCACCTTGCCTCTTGATTAGACAGCAGTCAAGATAGAAACATGTCGAAACAGGAGATCACGCTGATGCCGGCCTCCGGCGGTACGTGCTGTACGCCGATCTCCGACGCGGCCCTCGATTCGGGCGGAGCGGTCGAGGGCGCCGCGGTCTTCAAAGCCCTCGCCGACCCGATCCGGCTGCGCTTGCTGTCGATGATCACGTCCGCCGACGGTGAGGTCTGCGTGTGTGAGCTGACACCGCAGTTCGACGTCAGTGGGCCGACCATCTCCCATCACCTCAAGGTGTTGCGCGAGGCCGGCCTGGTCGACTGTGAACGCCGCGGCACGTGGGTCTACTACTGGCCCGTGCCCGAACGGATCCAGTGGATCTCGACTCTTCTCGCCGTACCGGCGACCGCGCACTGAGACCTGCAGGAGCTACCTCGTGAACAAGCCCACCGTCCTGTTCGTCTGCATCCACAACGCCGGCCGCTCCCAGATGGCCGCCGGCTGGCTACGCCACCTGGCCGGCGACACGGTCTCCGTCCTGTCCGCCGGATCCGAACCCGCCGATCAGCTCAATCCCGTTGCCATCCAGGCGATGCAAGAGGTCGGCATCGACATCACCGCCGCCGTCCCGCAACGACTCTCGACCGAAGCCGTCCAGTCCAGCGACGTGGTCATCACCATGGGCTGCGGCGACGCCTGCCCCTTCTACCCAGGCAAACGCTACGAGGACTGGGAACTCCCTGACCCGGCCGGCCAACCCCTCCCCGCCGTACGCCAGATCCGCGACCAAATCCGCACCCACATCGAGTCCCTGATAGGCACCCTCCAGCCCACCTGACCCCAACTGCCGGCCGCTCAGTCCACCGCTGACGACCGCATCGACGGAGTCGCTCGACCCGGCAACGCGGCCTGACCACGGCCCCGACTAGTGGTCGCCGCGCCCAGCACCGGCGACGTCGGCAGCGCAGTGACCTCGACCGATCGCCACTGCGCCGCAAGCCGCCGACCGGCCGAGCCCCGGGCCGCCGTCCGCCGGCCGGCCGAGCCGCGGTCACATGGATCCGCCGTTCGTACATCGACGGCGACCCGACTGCCTCGTGCAGATCGCCGTACCCGCGGCTCCGGAGGAGGATCGCACTGTTCCGCGCGTCCAACCAGGAGATCGCCAGGCGGACCGCCGTACCGCATCCCGGGCCCGACGAACCCGCCGTGCACAGCCTCTGTCCTACCTGATCACAGCCGAACTGGCTGGTCGCCGCGTCCAGCACCGGCGAGTCAACCGCGGTACTGCCTCGACCTGACAGCACGGGCTGGCCGTGGCCCAAGGGGATGGTCGGCGTGTCCAGCACGGACGACCTCAGCGGCGGGGTGGCCTTGACCTGACAGCGAGGGCGATTTCAGGCCGGTCGCCGTTCAAGCGCGGAGTCAGCACCAGACGGAGCGTCAACCGACGCCGTCGTTTTCGGTCGAGCGCCGAGCCAGCGCGCAGGTTCGGAGGCAGTCACGGCCTCGCGGCGTTCGTCGGCCGATCGATCGTCGCGGAGTCCGTGCAGCGGTTCGGATAACTGATCGTCGGACGGCGCGAGGGGTTGATCGCGATCGGATGTGTGGTTCTCCGTGGTCAAAGGCTGGGCAGGCGGAGTGGAGGGCTCGCCCCAGATGGCGAGGTTCGCCGCCTCGCGAAGTGGCAAGCCCGCGAGTGGTTCGGCGCTCTCGCCCTTGGCCGCCAGCAGCCGCCGAAGGACTTCCGCACCGGTTGCCGTACGGCGACTCGCGGAACCGGCTGCATCCGAAGCGGCAACCAGCGTGACCGGAGTCGGCCCGCCAGACTCGCCGAGTGATGCCGTGCCGTCCGCGGGCTCGGGCAGCGATGGTGATGCCACGCCGGGCTCCGGGCCGGACGAAGATGGTGGCGATGGCGTGCCGCGTTCTGGCCTGGGCATTGGTGATGCCGTCGCACCCGGCTCAGGCGGCGTCGTCGCACCCGGCTCAGGCGGTCGGGGTGTCGTCGCGCCCGGCTCGGGTGGTCGGGGTGTCGGCGCGCCCGGCTCGGGCGTTGAGGGCGAGCGGGACTCAGCGGATGGGTTGTCTCCCAGGTGCGGTGAGCCCGTATGAGGTGATCCGGACGGGTCGTGTCCGTTGTGCGGTGAGCTCATGCGGGATGCACCGGTCGTGCTTGGTCCGGTGGGCGGCGGCGGTGGCGGTGGCGGCGGCGGTGGCTGTGGCGGTGGCTGTTGGGCGGGCTGGTGCCGTGGTCGGCAGGGGTCGGGTTGCCGGGCTGGTCGGGTGGTGTGTTGGGGTGGCGGGTCGGCCCAGGCGGGGCGGGCGACGTGGACCTCGCCGTCGGTGATGGTGATGGTCCACTCGCCGTGGTGGAGGTCGACGTGATGGCGGCGGCAGAGCAGGCACAGGTTGTGTACGGCGGTGGCGCCGCCGTCGATCCAGGACTGTAGGTGGTGGGCGTCGCACTGCACGGGTGGGGCGCCGCAGACGACGCAGCCTGTGTCGCGGGCGTTCAGGGCGCGGCGCATCGCGCCGGTGACCAGCCGCTCGGCCCGCCCGACGTCCAGCGGCTCCGACTTCGACCCGAGCACCAGCGGGATGATCTTGGCGTCGCAGGCGAGTCGCCGGATGGTGGCCGCGGACAGTCCGTCGCCGTACACCACATCGCCGATCGCATCCGCGGCCGCGGACTTCAGGTCCTGCAGGTCGATGGTCACGGTGATGTTCGCCTTCGCACCAAACCCCGGAATCCGCCCAGCCCCACCGACCCCGCCCGCCCCATCCACGTCCGCCGTACCGGCACCGGCCGTGCGGGCATCGGCCGCACCCGGCGCACCGGCGCCCGCTGTAGTGGCTCCGGCCGTGGCGGCATCAGTTGGACGGGCTGTGGTGGTGGTGTCGTAGGCGGTGGCGGCGAGGGTGAGGGCGGTGGTGAGGGCGTCGGCTTGGCGTTTGTCGCGGGGGCGGGGGTCGAGGTCGCCGGTGTGGGTGCGGTGGGGGCGGGCGCCGGCGTGGATCAGGGAGCGGAGGAGTTCGGCGTTTTCGTTGGCCAGGTAGCCGCGGAACTTCACGCCCCGGTCGGTTCCGGTCAGGGTCAGCGATTCGCGGGCGTAGGCGTGGTGTTCGTCGGGTTCGGGGCCGTCGGTGTCGAGGATGTCGCGGACGCGTTGGCCGGCCTTGCGTAGTTCGGCCGGGGACAGGTGGCGGGCCAGGGCGAGGAGTTCGCGTTCGGCCACGTCGAGGTCCTCGACCGGGACAGTGTCGGGGACTTTCTCGAGCGCGGTCACGATCGCCTCGGCCTGGGCCGGGCGCAAGAACCCCTCCGCCGCGCCCGCCTGGTCCGCCTCGTCCGGCTCCGGCTCGTGCGGAGCGTCGGTCGGGGTGTCGGGTGAATCTGCCGGCGGGTCGTTGCCCGGCGCGCCGGGGTGGCCGGTGGCGGGGAGGGCGGCCGACACGGCGGCGTATTTCGAGAGGGTTTGGGCGAGGCGGACGTCGCGGCGGGCTTGGGGACGGTCGAGGCGGTAGCGGAACGCGAGGAGCTGGGTGGTGTCGTGGGCGCCGATCTCCTGGGCGTAGCCGTCGTGGTCGAGGCTCGCGATGAGGTGGAGGCGGTAGGTCTGCCGGCGGGCGAGGTCGGCCTCGAGGGCGTCGAGAGCCGCGAGCTTTTCGCTGCCGCTCATCGACCACACCGGCCGCGCACCCAGGAGTTCCATGCCGTCAACTCTAGACACAGCCACCGACAGTTCCCAAACCCGGAACCCCTTGTTTTCAAGGGATTCTGCTCATCCACAACGCATCGTCGGCTATCCACAACCTGCAGCCCTTGTGGACAACCTGAAGGACGTTGCCTCGGGCAAGCATCATAACCGTGGGGTTTCTATGTTGCGCCGGCCTGTCGCTGGACGTGCCGTCGCAAGTGGCGGTGTCCCGTGGCTGAACTTTGTTCAAATATGGTGGGGGTATGCCTAGGGACACGTTGACGGTGGAGCAGATCGTGACGGCTGCTATCGAACTGCTCGACAGCGAAGGGCTCGACGGGCTGAACATGCGGGCGCTCGGGCAGCGGCTGGGCACTGCCGCGACGGCGATCTACTGGCATATCAAGACCAAGGACGAGCTGGTGCAGTTGGCGGGGGACGCGATCTGGGCGGAGATCGAGTTGCCGGACCTCGAGGCCGGTGACTGGCGTGAAGCGGCCACGGCGATGGCGGTCGGATTGCATGGGATGCTCACTCGGCATCCGTGGCTCGGGCAAGCGTTCGGGAGTCATCTGTTGTCGGGGCCAGGGAAATTCCGGTACGACGACCACAGTCTCGCGCTCTATGAGCAGGCAGGGTTCGCCCCTGCTGACGCGGACCGTGCTGCGGCCACGGTCCTCATCTTCGTGATCGGCAGTGCGCTGGGCACCGCCGCAGAGGTATCACTCAACCGCCGCCTGAGCCGCGGCGGCCACGATCCCGAGCAGACCATCCAGGAATTCATGGCCAGGTCCCGCGAGGTCGCCGCCCAGTTTCCGTACGTCCGCGCCCGCCTCAACACCACAGCCGCAACCCAGTACGCCGCCGAGCCCGACAACACGTTCGACTTCGGCCTGCAAACCATCCTCGACGGCTTCCAGACCCGCCTCAGCGCCGGCGGTTAGTCCTTGATTTCGCAGAGGGTGGCGCCGGCGGAGACCGTCGCGCCTACTTCGGCGGTCAGGCCGGTGATGGTGCCGGATTTGTGGGCGTTGAGGGGTTGTTCCATTTTCATGGCTTCGAGGACAACGATGAGGTCGCCTTCGGCCACGGTGGCGCCTTCTTCGACGGCGATCTTGACGATGGTGCCTTGCATCGGCGAGGTGAGGGAGTCGCCGGAGGCGGTGGCGCCCTTACCGGAGCTGCCGGCTCGGCGGGCCGGCTTCTTCTTGCCGGCGGCGGGTGCGGCACTGGCGCCGAGGCCGGCGGGCAGGACGACCTCGAGGCGTTTGCCGCCGACCTCGACGGTGACCCGCTCGCGTTCGCCGGTCTCTTCGGCCTCGGCGGTCGGGCCTTCGTACGGCGTGAGTTGGTTGTCGTACTCGGTTTCGATCCAGCGGGTGTGGACCTTGAAGCCGTCGGTGCCCACGAAGGCGGGGTCCGACACGACGGCCGCGTGGAACGGGATGACCGTCGGCATGCCCTCGACGACGAACTCGCGCAGGGCCCGGCGGGACCGTTCCACCGCCTGGGTCCGGTCGCGACCGGTGACGATCAGCTTGGCCACCAAGGAGTCGAAGGCGCCGGGCACGGTCTCGCCCTGGTCGTAGCCGCCGTCGAGCCGTACGCCGGGACCGGACGGCGCGTGCCAGCGGGTCAGGGTGCCCGGCGCGGGCAGGAATCCTCGCCCGCCGTCCTCCGCGTTGATCCGGAACTCGATCGAATGCCCCGACACGACGGGATCGTCGTACCCGAGCTCCTCGCCGTTGGCGATCCGGAACATCTCGCGGACCAGGTCCAGCCCGGTGACCTCCTCGGAGACCGGGTGCTCGACCTGCAGCCGGGTGTTCACCTCGAGGAATGAGATCAGCCCGTCCTGCCCGACCAGGAACTCACACGTGCCGGCCCCGACGTACCCGGCCTCCCGCAGGATCGCCTTCGACGCCGAGTACAAAGTCTCCACCTGCTCGGACGACAAGAACGGAGCAGGAGCCTCCTCGACCAGCTTCTGGTACCGGCGCTGCAGCGAGCAGTCCCGGGTCGACACCACCACAACGTTGCCGTGGGCATCGGCCAGGCACTGGGTCTCGACGTGGCGCGGCTTGTCCAGGTAGCGCTCGACGAAGCACTCGCCGCGTCCGAACGCGCTGACGGCCTCACGCGTCGCCGACTCGAACAGCTCCGGCACCTCCTCCAGCGTGCGGGCGACCTTCATCCCGCGGCCGCCACCGCCGTACGCCGCCTTGATCGCGATCGGCAGACCGTATTCCTCGGCGAACGCGATCACCTCCGAGGCGTCGGCGACCGGGTCCGGCGTACCGGGGACCTGCGGGGCGCCGACCTTGTCGGCGATGTGCCGCGCCTTCACCTTGTCGCCGAGCGAGTCGATCGCCGACGGCGGCGGGCCGATCCAGATCAGCCCGGCGTCGAGGACGGCCTGGGCGAAGTCGGCGTTCTCGGCCAGGAAGCCGTAGCCGGGATGTACGGCGTCCGCACCCGAGCGGGCCGCGACGTCGAGGATCTTGGCGATGTTCAGGTAGGAGTCGGCCGGTGTGGACCCGTCGAGGGAGTACGCCTCGTCGGCGAGCCGGACGAACAGCGCGTCCCGGTCCTGGTCGGCGTACACGGCGACACTGGCCAGGCCCGCGTCGGCGGCGGCCCGGACGACCCGGACGGCGATCTCGCCCCGGTTGGCGACCAGCACCTTGGTGATCTGCTTGCTGTCGGACACAGCTGACTCCCTTCGGCTGGCCTGAGTCTAGGGTGAACCAGCCCTTGAAGGAGACAGGGCGTTCCTCACATCACGGCGGGCGGGCGCTCGAAGTACGACTCGAGGACGACGATCGTCTGCGTGCTGGTGACGCCGTCGATCTGGTGCAACGCGCGCAGGGTCGCCTGCAGGTCCTCGGTGGTCGCCGTCCGCACCTTCACCAGGACGGATGCCGGCCCGGCGATGATGTGCGCCTCCTGGACCGCCGGAATCGCACGAAGAGCGTGCAGCGTCGGCTCGTCGCCCATCCAGGCGCTCGCGTCGAGTAGGACGAAGGCCAGCACGCCCTGACCGAGAGCGGCCGGGTCCACCTCGACCGTGGTCCGCCGGATCACGCCGGCCGCCTTCAGCTTGCGCACCCGCTCGTGCGCCGAGCCCGCTGCTAGGCCGACGGCCTGGCCCAACGCGGCGTACGACTGCCCGGCGTCGTCCTGCAAGGCGGTGAGGAGCTTGCGATCCAGATCATCTATGGTCATTTATCGCTCTCTCCGAATCTCATCCTGTTCAGAGCGAGTTTAACAGGATATGGTTCTGAATATGCCCATCACTCTCACACCCACCCCGCCGCGGATCCGGGCCGAGCTGGTGAAGCTCGACGACCGGTTCACCGTGGCCGGCGACGAGTACGTCGAGTGCCTGTACGACGGCGGTCGCTGGCTGGAAGGGCCGGCGTACGCACCGGCCTGGCGCTGCCTGATCTTCAGCGACATCCCCAACGACCGGCTGCTCCGCTGGGACGAGGTCTCCGGTCAGGTGAGCGTCTTCCGCGAGCCGTCCGGCAATATCAACGGCAACACGATCGACCGCACTGGCCGCCTGATCAGCTGCTCCCAAGGCGACCGCAGCATCATCCGGACCGAGTACGACGGGAGCCGCACGGTGCTCGCGTCACACCTGGACGGCCGCCGCCTCAACAGCCCGAACGATGTGGTCGTGCGCAGCGACGGCTCGATCTGGTTCACCGACCCGCCGTACGGCATCACCTCGAACTACGAGGGCCACGCGGCCGAGCAGGAGATCGACGGTTGCCACGTCTACCGGATCGCCCCGGACGGCGCGTTGACGGTGGTCGCGGACGACTTCATCCGCCCGAACGGCCTCGCCTTCTCCCTTGACGAGGACCAGTTGTACGTCGTCGACACCCCTGGCAAGCACATCCGCCGGTTCGACGTGGACGGCGAGAAGCTGACCGGGGGCGAGGTGTTCGCGCCGTGTGAGGCGGGCATGTTCGACGGGATCCGGCTGGACAGCGCCGGCCGGGTCTGGGCGGCGACGCACGAAGGCGTGCACTGCTTCGACCCGGACGGCACGCTGATCGGCAAGCTCCTGCTGCCGGACGTCGTGTCCAACCTGACCTTCGGCGGCCCGAAGAGGAACCGCCTGTTCATCACCGCCACCACGTCGGTCTGGTCGTGGTTGCTCAACGCAACAGGCAGCTGATCAGCGCAGCGGGTGGTCCAACCGACGGGCGGTCGGGGGCGGCTCACGCCGGAACCGCATAGGCTCGTCGATGACGTGCAGCCGAGTTCGCGAGGAGTGGTGATGACGGGCATTCTCGAACCGTTGGCAGGGACCGCACCGGCCGTCTGGGAGGCGCTGGACGATCGGTTCGCCGGGATCCGCGGGGACAGCCTGCTCGAGCGCCTGTGGACCGGCGGCCGGTGGGTGGAAGGTCCCGTGTATTCGCCGGCCGGCCGCTATCTGCTCTGGAGCGACATCCCGAACGACCGCATCCTGCGCTGGGACGAGACGTCGTACCAGGTCTCGGTCTTCCGGCAGCCGGCCGGGAACACGAACGGGCACACGCGCGACACCGAGGGCCGCCTGGTCAGCTGCGAGCACGGCAACCGCCGGGTGAGCCGGACCGAGCACCACGGCGCGGTCACCGTGCTGGCTTCGGAGTACGACGGCAAGCGGCTGAACAGCCCGAACGACGTGGTGGTCAAGCGCGACGGCTCGGTCTGGTTCACGGATCCGGCGTACGGGATCGACAGTGACTACGAGGGGTACAAGGGCGCGATCGAAACGGGTGGTTGCCATGTCTACCGGATCTCGCCGGACGGGGTGCTGACCCGGGTCGCCGACGACTTCAACCGGCCGAACGGCCTGGCGTTCTCGCTCGACGAATCGTTGCTCTACATCGCCGACTCGGAGGAGGGGACGCTCCGCGTCTTCACCGTCGACGGCGACAAGTTGTCCGGTGGCGAGCTGTTCGCCGAATGCGGCAACGGGATCTTCGACGGCATCCGGCTCGACACCGAGGGCCGCATCTGGGCTTCCGCTGCCGACGGCGTACACATCTACCACCCCGACGGCACGCTGCTCGGCAAGCTTCTCGTCCCCGAGACTGTCTCCAACCTCACCTGGGGCGGCGCCAAACGCAACCGCCTCTTCCTCACCGCGACCACCTCCGTCTACTCCCTCTTCACCACCGCGAACGGAGCCCCCGAGGCCTACGGCCCTCGCCGCTGACTCCCTCGGCGGAGGGAGCGCGTTCGCTCTCGTGAGGGATGTGCCGTCGCAGCCGCGATGGAAGCGTCGACTCGGTTGGTCCGCGACCGGCGGGCCCGATCGAGGAGGACTGCACATGGGTGGGCGACTGCTGCTAGGGGCCTTGGCCGTCGCGGTGCTGGCCGGAATCGGCCTGTCCCCATCGGTTGCCGCAGGCAATGATGCGGCGCCGGTGATGAGCGTGTCCGGGGCCGGCGGCGGGCGGCTCGGACCGGAGTGGAAGCCGTTCGACGGTGATCCGGTGCGGTTCGAGATCGACGCAACGGCGACTGAGCCGTCGAAACCGTCCGGGAGCTTTCACGTTGTCCACCGCAAGCCGGACGGGCGGCTGCTGGCGGACTTTCGAGGGCGGATCTCCAGTCTGGTGGCGGTCGACGAGGTCGCGATGGTGACCGGCGTGATCGATGCAGCCGACCATCCCGGCTTACCGCTGGAGATGGTCGGGAAGCCGGTGGGTTTCACCGTGTACGACGGTGGCCGGCAGGACCGGATCGGCTGGATGTGGGGATTCTTCGGTGCGCCGGTGGATCCGCTTCAGGGCGCCGCGCCGAACTTCGTGCTGACGGAAGGTGGGTTCCGGGTGCACGGCGTACGGCATCCGTCGGAGGCTGCCCGAGCCGGGGCGACGGTGGCGATGCAGGCTGCCGCGGACGGCGGTACGACGGTTGCCGCCGTACTCGGTGGCCCGGACGCATCGCGAACCGGAATGCTGCGGTTCGAGCTGGCGGCTCACGTGCCGGCAGGCGGGAACCCGACGCAGGTCCAGGGCCACTTCCGGTTCACCGAGCGTGGTACGTCGTCGACGGAGGTCGAAGGACAGCTCACCTGCCTGGCCACCGGCGGCCCGGTGGCGATGACGACGGGCGTGGTGACCAGGTCGACCGATCCGTCCCGAGTCGGCCAGCCGGTGTCCTTTGCCCTGAAAGACGGCAGGATCGACCGCATCGGCTGGCTGTGGAGCTGGTCCGATCACCCCGCGCCGATCGCCGACTGCCGGTCCACGGTGCCGTTCTACGCCCCTCGGTGGGGCGGTGTGGTCGTTCGGTCGTAAGAAGACGCGTTGAGGAAATTCGGTCGCCTGCTCCGCTGCGTCTGTGGGATGTTGGCCTGCTGACCACCGACGAGGAGGACGGCTGTGCTGACGGAGGACGACGTACGCACCAAGGACCGGGTGTGGCGGGTGACGGCGTTCGCGGTCGTCATCGCCAACGTGATCCTCGGTGCCGTGGAACTCAAGCATTACGGCGGTGTGAGCGACGACTGTCTGTTCGACGACCCTGAGTGCGGCCGGCGGATCGACCACGCGCTCGACATCTCGAACACGTGGGAAGCCATCGCGGCGCTGCCGTTGGTGCTGTCGCTGTTCCTGCCGTTGCGGCGGAGTACGACGCCGTGGCGGATCGCGTGTGTCGCCGTACTCGCGCTGTCGTTCGTCGTCCGCCTGATCCTGCTGATCAGCCACTGAAGAGGAGTAGCCATGCATCGAATTCCTGAGCATCTGCGTGAGATCGCCGATGCGGTGGTGGCCGCGGCCGCTGGTGACAGCCGGATGTCGGCGGTGATCGCCGGTGGGTCGATCGCGACTGGAACCAGCGACGAGTATTCGGATCTGGATCTGGTGCTCGTGTGCGCGCCGGACAAGCAGAAGGAATGCCTGGCCGAGGCGCGGGTGTTCGCCGGCCGGCTGGGACCGTTGCTGGCGAGCTTCACCGGTGAGCATGTGGGCGAGCCGCGGCTGCTGATCGCGTTGTACGGGCCGCCGCTTGTGCATGTCGATCTGAAGTTCGTCACGCCGGACGACCTGCGGGATCGCGTCGAGGACGGTGTCGTGCTGTGGAAGCGGGACGACACGGTCGATCGTGCTTACGGCACATCGCAGCCGAGCTGGCCGCAGGTCGATCCGCAGTGGATCGAGGACCGGTTCTGGGTGTGGGTGCATTACACAGCGGTGAGGATCGCCCGCGGTGAACTCTTCGAGGCGGTGGAGGCGCTGGGCGCGATCCGCTCGGCCGCGATCGCGCCGCTCGCGACCCTGGGCCGGACGTCGAAGCCTTCCGGCGTACGGCGGTTGGAGACGCTGGCGCCGGAGCTGGTCCCGGAGTTGCGCGCGACTGTCGCGACCGCGGATCGGGACGACTGCCTGCGGGCGTTGAACGCGTCCGTGGAGCTGTACCGGAAGGTCCGGGACAGCAGTGGCGTCACGGTGGAACGGCGTACCGCGGCCGAGCAGGCGGTCACGGACTTCCTGGCTGGATGAGCCGGCAGGCCCGGGGTATGGCGATACCCCGGGCCGGACCGGTTACAGCTTCTTGAGTTGGTCGATCACAGTGAAAACGGCCAGGAAGCCGAAGGCCAGGAACGAGAACCAGAGCACGGCGGTGCGCCAGGTCGTGATTCGAATCGCCTTCGGCAGGGCCCGGGAATTCATCCACCAGAGCAGGCCGGAGTACACGAACATCATCGTGCCGGCGGTGCACGCGGAGATCACCAGCAGCACCAGCGGCTGGTCCAGACCGGCCAGTAGCACGAGGATGCCGAAGGCAACCAGTCCCCAGACCAGCCAGAAGTACAGCTTGGACTCGGTCACCTTCGATTCGCGCAGGTAGCGGGACTTGATCATGTCCGAGGCCAGCCGGGACGTGTAGTCGACGATCCCGGCCGCGGCCGCGAACAGCGCGAACGCGCCGATCGCCCAGAACAGGTAGCCGAACCAGCCGCCGACCAGGGACTGCAGGGTCGTGCCCTCGATCTTCAGGAAGCTGATGTTGTTCTTGACGCCGGGGTTACCGAACAGCGTCGCGTGCGCGAGCATCGAGGTGAACACGATCGTCAGCACGGTGATCGCCACGAACGTCGCGGCCTGCTCGATGTTGGCGAACTTCCACCAGCGCCGCCAGCGGGCCATGTTCTCCTCGTCGGGGGTGAAGGTGTAACCGTTCGCGGTCGGGTCGGCCTCGGTCTCACCGGTGACCGGCGACGTCAGCCGGGGCACGTGCTGCCCCATCCCGAAACCCTTGTCCCGGATCCAGTTGCTCTGCACGAGATTCTGGCCGCCGCCGGCACCGGCGTACGCGATCGCGCCCATCACCAGCGCGAACCCGAGCTGGTCGACCGGGAACTGCGGGTGGGTGACCGCGTCGCCGAGCGCGCTGTACGTCTTGCCGCGGATGGCGAAGACCAGCGCCAGGACGACGAGCAGCGCGACGGCGGCGATCTTCACCGCGATCAGCCGCTCGAGCATCACGTAGACGACCGGCGCGAAGGTCAGGATCACGCCGATCACCAGCAGGATGCCGATCGCGATCCAGCGCGGGTCGCCGGCGCCGAACAGATAAGTCAGCATCGCCGCTGAACTGGTCGCCCAGCCGGGCCACATGTTCGCGAAGTACGTCATGATCGCGAAGAACAGGCCCCAGTGCTTGCCGTACCGGTTGAAGCCGGTCAACGCTGTCTCACCAGTGGCCAGCGTGTACCGCTCGATCTCCATGTTCAGGAACCACTGGATCACCACGCCGACGACGGCGCCCCAGAGGAACACCAGTCCGACCTGACTGGAGATGTACGGCCAGAGGATGAACTCACCCGAGGCCAGCCCGACTCCGGCGCCGACCATACCGGGGCCGACGATCTTCCAGGTCTTGGTGGGCGGTTCGGGGAGGTCGCGGACCTGCGGCGCGGGCAGGTTCTTGGTGGGCAGTGCGAACTTTCCGTGGTCAGTGGTCGTGATGTCTGCCATCGGCTCCTCACTTCCTCGGCCCCCTTTCTGCGGAGGTTAACGAAGAGTGCCGACACAGGCGACCCGACACAGCTAAATGGCAGACTGCCGGACATGGATGGGGTGACGGTGGTAGTCGCGTCGTACGCCGGTGCCGCGAGTGCGCCTTCCTACGTCCGGCTAGCCGGGCTGGTCGACGAACTGCACGGGGAGAAGCTGGTACGGCGTGACGCCGCCGAGCCGATCGTGGTCTTCGATGACCCGGCGACCGCGGTCTCCGCAGCGCGGACGTTGCGCGCGGCTGCATCCGGCGCGCCGGCGGCCGAGTTGCTGCGGATCGCCGTACACACGGGCTCGGCGACAGGTGCGGCGGTCAGGCATGCCGAGCAACTGCTGGAGATCGCGAATCCCGGGCAGACGTTGCTGACCGCAACCGCCGCGGCCGGCCTGCCCGACGTCACCGATCTCGGCGTTCACCGGCTGAAGGATCTCGGGTCGCCGGAGCGGATCTTCGAGCTCACGGAGACGACCGGGCCGCTGCGCTCGCTGGATCGGGTGCCGAACAACCTGCCGGTGATGTTCACCAGCTTCGTCGGTCGGCAGACCCAACTGGCCGCACTGCGGACGCAGCTGTCGGGGAACCGCCTCGTGACGCTGACTGGCCCAGGCGGCAGCGGCAAGACCCGGCTGGCCGCTCAATCCGCGGCGCAGTTGGCGGATCGCTGGCCGGATGGCGTCTGGTGGGTCGACCTCGCCGCGGTCACTGAGGGCAAGCAGATCCCGGAGGCGGTCGCGACCGCTGCCGGCGTACTGGTCAAGGCCGGCGATCGCACCCGCCTGCTGATCGGTCAGTTGCGGATCAAGCAAGCCCTGATCTGCCTGGACAACTGCGAGCAGATCATCGACGCCATCGCGGAGTTCGTGGTCGCGCTGCAGACCGCGTGTCCCGAGATCTCCGTACTCGCGACGAGCCGCGAGCCGCTGGACATCCCAGGCGAGGCGGTCTGGCGCGTGCCCGCCCTCGCGCCGGACGAGGCGCGGACACTCTTCGTGGAACGCGCCGGATCCGAGTTTCCGGAGTCGGAGCAGGCGATCCGGTCGATCTGCGTCCGCCTGGACGGGATGCCGCTGGCGCTGGAACTGGCCGCGGCCTGGGGACGCACGCTGACGCCGGAGCAGATCGAGTCCGGCCTGGACGACCGGTTCGGCCTGCTGACGAAGAACGTCCGTGGTGTCGCGGCCCGGCAGCAGACGCTGGCCGCGTCGATCGACTGGAGTCACGAGCTGCTCGATCCGGACGAGCCGCTGGTGTTCCGCCGGCTGGCCGTGTTCGCCGGCGGGTTCACTCTGGACGCAGCGCGGGCCGTGTGCGGACGGGACGGCGTACTGGAGATCTTCGGGCGGCTTGTCGACAAATCGCTTGTTGTGGCCGAGGCCGGACGCTACCGGCTGCTCGAGACGATCCGCGAGTACGCCGGTGCGCGGCTGCGGGAGGCGGATGAGGAGGACGCCGTCCGTGACCTGCAGCTCGATCATTACCTCGCCGCGGCCGAGGCGGCAGAGCCGCTGCTGGACACCGATCGGGACAAGTGGCAAGCGCTGATCGAGCCCGATCGGGAGAACTACCGCGCGGCACTGGACCACGGACTGTCCCGAAGCGACACTGAACGCGGCCGCCGGCTGGCCGCCGCGTTGCCCTGGATGTGGAACCTGCAGGCGACGGGCTCCGAGGGGATCGGGATCCTCCGGCGCGCGATCGACTCCGCGCCGGACGAGAAGTCGTTGCTGCAGGCCCGTTTGCTGTACGGGTACGCGTCCGTCGCCGACACCGTCGATCCGTTCGGGTACGACGCGGCCGGCCGGGGGCTCGAGTTGGCCGCTGAGCTCGGTGCCGATCGGCTGCGGTCGTTGCTGCTCGCTCTGGTTGCGGTCGGCAAGTTCTTCACCGAATTCCAGGAGGCCTGGGACCTGACCGAGGAAGGACGTCGCCTCGCCGAGGGGATCGGCGACGACACCGCTCGCGACGCGAACCTCGCGCTCCAGTGCGTGTTGCTGGCGCTGTGGGACCGGCACGACGAGCTGCGTCCGATGCTCGAGGTCGTCACGCCGGGCCTGCTCGCCCGCGGTGAGCGCGGTATCGCGACCACGGTGCTGCTGGTACGGTCCGAGAGTCTTGCGTCGACAGGCGAGCTGCGGCAGGCGATCGAGGTGGCCGGACAGGCCCTCGCAACGGCCGAGCCGCTGGCCGACTTCCATCGTGTCGGGACGGCCCGCGGTCAGTTGGCGACGTTGCTGGCTCGATCGGGACGGCTTGACGAGGCGTACACGTTGATGCAGCCGCTCCTCGATCTGGCCGACGCGGCAGTGGTCCCGAACCTCGGTCAGGTGATGGGCGTGCTGTCACTGTGGAAAGGCAACCATGACGCCGCTGTCGAGTGGATGCGGCCCATTGTGGATCCGGACAGCCCGATGGCGCAGACGTATGTGCCGGCGATGCTCCTCCCGACGTACGCCGCCGCGCTGCAGGCGGGCGGACACACGGCGGAGGCGATCGAGGCCGCGGAGCGTGGGGTGAGCCTTGCCCGGGAGTACGGCCTGCCGAAGATCCTGGCCGACGCGCTCGACCAACTGGGCCGATGCGTGATCACCGACCAGCCCGACAAGGCCGCCGACCTCCTGCACGAGTCGCTCACCACACGACTCGACCACGGTCTGCGCACACAACTGGTCGACAGCCTCGAATCCCTCGCCCTGCTGGCAAACCACACCAACCGCTCCGCCGACGCAACCCGCCTCGCAACCGCAGCCGCCACCGCCCGCACCACCCTCGGCTACACAGCCCCAGCCGGTCAGCCCACGCCGCCCGGTCTGCCCGCGCCGGCCGGTCTGCCCGCGCCGGCCGGTCTGCCCGCGCCGGCCGGTCTGCCCGCGCCGGCTGGTCTGCCCGCGCTGGCCGATCGACCCACGCCAGCCGAGCGGTCCGCATCGGATCGTCAGGCCGCGCAGGCTGACCGAGCAGCGCCGCAGAGCGTTGACGAGCTGCCGCTGTCGCTGGACGAGGCTGTTGCGTATGCGCGTCGTACCAGGGGAGCGAGGGGCCGGCCGTCGAGCGGGTGGGCGAGTTTGACGCCGACCGAGGAACAGGTGGTCGCGCTCGCGGTGGAAGGGCTGAGCAACCCGGAGATCGGTGAGCGGTTGTTCATCAGCCGGGGCACCGTGAAGACACACCTCGCACACGTGTACGCGAAACTCGGCGTCGCCAACCGCACCGAGCTCGCATCACTCAAGAAGGCCTGAGCTCAAGAAGGCCCGAGCTCAAGAAGACTTGAGCATCTCGAGTGCTTTGCTGATCCGCCGTACCCGGGTCTCCGGCCTCTTGGCGTCGTTGATCGCGTTCACGTGCTCCCGCCGGTGGCTGTAGCTGAGCGCATCGAACGCCTTCCGCAACCCGGCCTCCTGCAGCGCCGCGGCGAGATCCGCCGGCACCTCCACCGTCCGCTCGGCCGCGTCCCGCACCAAGGTCACAGTGACCGGATCACCGGCCCCCTTCCTCAACTCACCCCGAATACTCTTCAAGATCCCCAGCGCCATACGCCCACCCATCGACGCGATCGACCCCCGATACGCGATCCCGTCGAACGTCGCCTGCACCGGAATCCGCCCACCACCCCCGAGCGCGGCAACCACCTCCCCGGGCACCTCCACCCAGGCCCCACCCCCGTCATTCACCACAATCGTCCCCTCGAACGTCTCCATGAACCAAAGGCTACAAAGCGCACGAGAAGGGGGAGAGCGTCACCACGGAAGGTGACCCACATCCGCCGTACCCGGGACAGGTCGTGGTGGGTTGAGACAAGTTGTGCCGACTCTCCTGTCGCAACCGTGGGTCTCGGCCCCGCCCGGCTTTTCGCACCGATCAAGCACGAGCCGCCGCCGCGACGCCCGAGTGGTGGACCAACCCGGGCGGAAGGATAGCCGCCCCCAGCCGGCGCCGGTGGCCATCAGGGATCGGGTCGTCGGCAACTGGTGGGCGGCGGCGTACGGGGGGCCGGGATTTCGGGCCGGCGTAGGGAGCTGGGACAAGGTGTCGGGGCCTGGGACAGGTCATGAGTTGTCCCAAGCCCCGACCTGGTGTCCGCGCCCCCGCCCGCCAAACGGCCCTCGGACGGTGGACCGGATCGGGGCGTGACCGGGCAGGACCGCGTCTGCTTGGTGAGTGTGCCGGCACCGCGGAATCGAGAGCCCGGCACCTGGCCGAACCGGGTTCGGCCGCAGCAGAGATCGACTCTGTGCACCAGATCCGTGCGCGGAGGGCCGGGCCGTACGGATCTGGTGCACAAAGTGACCGACCAAGCCAGCCGCGCGGGGCAGCGAGGCGGGGCAGCCAGGCAGCCGGGTGGGGCAGTCGGGCGGCCGGGTGGGGCAGTCGGGCGGCCGGGGCTGGTGCAGTGGTGTCGGCTGGGTTGGGGTTGAGCCCTGGGGCACCCACGGAAACGACAGGACAGCCGTCCTCGTCTCGACCCACCGGTTCTTGTCTCAGCCCGCCGTCGTTGGGCGGCTTCCTGACGAAGCGCCCCGGGTCATTCTTGGTTTTTCAAGGTGCTTGGCCACCAGACGCGTGGGCCGACGTCGTACGCGAGAGACGGGACGAGGAGGGAGCGGACGACGGTGGTGTCCAGGAGGACGCCGAAGGCGACCATGAAGGCGATCTGGACGAGGAAGAGGATGGGGAGGACGGCGAGGGCGGAGAAGGTGGCCGCGAGGACGACGCCGGCTGAGGTGATCACGCCGCCGGTGACCGCGAGGCCGACCAGGATGCCCGGTCTGGTGCCCTGTTCCTTGGATTCCTCCCGCACCCTGGTCATCAGGAAGATCGAGTAGTCGATGCCCAGGGCCACCAGGAAGACGAACGCGTAGAGCGGGATGTTCGGATCCGCGCCCGGGAACTTGAACACGTGGTTGAACACCAGCGCGCTCACCCCGACGGTCGCGCCGAAGGACAGCACGTTCGCGACCACCAGCAGGACGGCTGCCACGAGCGATCTCAGCAACAGCGTCAGTACGACGAAGATGAGCGCCAGGATGGCCGGGATGATCACCCGCAGGTCCCGCTTGCTGGCGTCGAGGACGTCGAGGTTGATCGCCGTGTTGCCGCCGACCAGGATGTCGGGGCTGACGTGGTCCAGCTCGGTCCGCAGATGCTGGACCACCTTGGTCGCCGCGGGTGAGTCGGCCGGCACCTTCAGCGTGGCCTGGACCAGAACCTTGCCGTCGACAACCTTCGGCGGTACGCCGGGTGCCGCCGAGGCGGACGCCGTACCGACGCCGTCGACCTTCGATGCGGTCTGCACCACCTGGTCCGCCTGGGCGGCCGGGGTCAGGATCTGGACCGGCGTACCGGCGCCGGCGTCGAAGTGCTGGGCGAGCACTTGCTGGCCGGTGACGGATTCGACCTTGTCGAGGAACAGGTCCTCCTGTGAAATGCCGCTCGCCTTGAACGTCGGCAGGAACGCGGCGCAGGCCAGCAGCGCCAGCGCGCTGATCACCCAGACCCGGCGCGCGCGGCGCCCGACCAGGCCGGAGATGCGGCCCCACAGCTTGCGGCCACCGACCTGGTCGCGGGCGTGCACGTGGTCGAGGCGCGGGATCGACGGCCAGAAGATCCGCCGGCCGAAGGCGAGCAGGATCGCGGGCAGGAAGGTCATCGCGGCGATCAGCGCGCCGGCGATGCCGATCGCGCCGACCGGGCCGAGGCCCTTGGTGCTGCCGAGCTGGGACAGCAGCAGGCAGAGCAGACCGAGGATGACCGTCGCCGCGCTGGCCGCGATCGGCTCGATCGCCGCGCGCCAGGCGACCCGCATCGCCTCGTACTTGCTCTCGTAGTCGTGCAACTCTTCCTTGTAGCGCGAGACGAGCAGCAGCGAGTAGTCGGTCGCGGCGCCGACGACGAGGATGAACAGGATGCCCTGACTCTGCCCGTTCAGTTCCAGTACGCCGTGCTTCGCCAGTGGATAGACGACGAGTGCGGCCAGGGCGAGCCCGAAGACGGCGGTCAGCAGGACCGCGATGGGCAGGATCGGGCTCCGGTAGACGATCAGCAGGATGACGAAGACGACCGCGAGCGCGACCCCGAGCAGGATCCCGTCGATCCCGCTGAACGCCACGACGAAGTCCGCGAAGACGCCGCCCGGACCGGTGACGTAGACCGTCAGACCAGTGGGTGTGAGGTCTTGTTTGATGCTGGTGCGCATCGTGTCGGCGACCGCGAACAGCACGGTCTCGCCCGGCTTGACCACCTCGTCGGCACGTTCGCCGTCCAGCTCGACGGTGAGTAGGAGGGCCTTCTTGTCCCCCGACGGGATCACGGTCCTGGCCGGCGCGGCGAGGTAGTCGCCGATGGTCTTGCCGCCGCCGAGTTCCATCGTCGGGACCTTGGCGAGGAACGCGTTGGCGTTGGCCAGATCTTCCGGCGTAATGCCGGAGTCGCGCACGATCAGGACGAAGTACGGCAGGGCCTTGGAGTCCACGAACTTGGCAGATTCGTTCGCGACCAACGTCGACTCGGCCTGCTTCGGCAGGAAGTTGGCGTTGTCGTTCTCCTGGACCTCACTGAGCTTGCCCACCGTCGGCCCGCCCAGAGCCCCGAGCACCAGCCAGCCGATCAGCACGGCGGCGATGGCCGCCCGCCACTTCCATCGGGCCCGGCTCATGTCTTGTCGCACGCTGTCCCCTCCGCCTGTCGGTCACCGGCACAGTACCCAGGCCGGATCCTTCTTCTCTCACCACCCGGCGCCGGGTGTGCGGGAGCCGTTTCGGCGGCGTAACAACAAGATGACTACGTGGAAACACCCCGGTCATAGCGTCCTGGCCTAATCGAACAGGTCGGATGATCGGAGACGCACGATGACGCTCGAGACACGACCGGAGGTCGTCACTCTACGCGACCAGACCGGTGCGGTGGGCACCGTCGAGGTGCCGCGGCGCGGGCGCTGGATCGATGTCTGGGACCCGGAGGACGCCGGCTTCTGGGCCGCGAAGGGCCGCGCGGTGGCGCGGCGCAACCTGTGGCCGTCCATCTTTGCCGAGTTCCTCGGCTTCTCCGTTTGGCAACTGTGGAGCATCGTCGTGGTCTCGATGCCCAAGGCCGGCTTCGGCTACGACACGAACCAGCTCTTCTGGCTGGTCGCGCTGCCCAGCCTGGTCGGCGCGACATTGCGGCTGCCCTACACATTCGCCGTACCGAGGTTCGGTGGGCGGAACTGGACCGTCGTCTCCGCGCTGTTGCTGCTGATCCCGACCAGCGGGCTGGCCTACTTCACGACCAGGCCGGAAACACCGTTCTGGGTGATGGCGCTGGTCGCGGCCACCGCCGGTGTCGGCGGCGGCAACTTCGCCAGCAGCATGACGAACATCTCGTTCTTCTACCCGGAGAAGGAGAAGGGCTTCGCGCTCGGCATCAACGCGGCCGGCGGCAACCTCGGTGTCGCCGTGGTCCAGCTGCTGGTGCCGATCGTGATCGTCGCCGGCGCCGGGCTGTCGCTGAACCGGGCCGGCCTGATGTGGATCCCGCTGGTCCTGCTGGCCGCGTTCCTCGCCTGGAAGGTGATGGCCAACCTGTCCGTCGCGACCTCGTCGTTCCGGACCTCGGTCGCGGCGGCGAAGCGGCCGCACACCTGGATCATCTCGTTCCTCTACATCGGCACGTTCGGCTCGTTCATCGGGTTCGGGGCGGCGTTCCCGCTGCTGATCAAGACCACGTTCCCCGAGATCACGGTGGCGCACATCGCGTTCCTCGGCGCGTTGGTCGGCTCGGTCGCACGGCCGTTCGGCGGCAAGCTGTCGGACCGGGTCGGCGGCGCCTGGGTGACGGTCTGCTCGTTCGTGGTGATGGGCCTGGGCATCCTGGCCGCGATCGTCTCGCTGAACGCGGGCAGCTTCGCGGCATTCCTGACCAGCTTCCTGGTCCTCTTCGTCGCCAGTGGGGCGGCGAACGGATCGACGTACCGGATGATCCCGGCGGTGTTCCGGCTGACCACACCGGGCGATCAGGGCCGGGCCCGGCGGGAGGCGGCGGCCTGCATCGGGATCGCCTCCGCGGTCGGCGCGTACGGCGGCTTCCTGGTCCCGCGGGGGTTCGCGATGTCGACGAGTCACTTCGGCTCCCTGGTCCCGGCGCTGTACGTCTTCTGCGGCTTCTACGTCCTCTGCGTGGCCGTCACGTACTTCTGCTACCTGCGCAAGGGTGGCCCGCTCAGCCGGGAGCGCGTGTGAAGGGCGTCCCCACTCATTGCCCGTACTGCGCTCTGCAGTGCGCCACCACGCTGCACCCGGTCGACCGGCCGGGTGCAGTGGAGGTGCGGCCACAAGACTTCCCGACCAACCGGGGCGGGTTGTGCCGCAAGGGATGGACGGCTCCCGACGTACTCACGGTGCCGGACCGGCTCACCGTGCCACTGGTGCGCGACGCGGCGGGCAACTTGGTGGAGACGAGCTGGGACGCGGCGCTGGACTTCGTTGCCGAGCGCATCCGATCGCTGCAGCGCGATCATGGCAGTGACTCGGTCGCTGTGTTCGGTGGTGGTGGTCTCACCAACGAGAAGGCCTACGCGCTGGGCAAGTTCGCCCGGGTTGCGCTGAAGACCGCGAACGTGGACTACAACGGCCGGTTCTGCATGTCGTCCGCCGCGGCTGCGACCAACCGGGCCTTCGGCATCGACCGTGGGCTGCCGTTCCCGCTGGCCGATCTGGGCGGTGCTGGTGCCGTCCTGCTGGTCGGCAGCAACATCGCCGAGACGATGCCGCCGGCGGTCGCGCATCTGCAGGGCGCCAGGGACGCGGGTGGGCTTCTGGTCGTCGACCCGCGTCGCTCGGCGACGGCCGGCCTGACCGAGGACGGTGCCGGGATCCACCTGCAGGCGACTCCGGGGTCGGATCTCGCGCTCATGCTCGCGCTGACTCACGTCGTACTGCAGGAAGGTCTGGCGGACACGGCGTACCTGAACGAGCGGGTCGACGACGCGGAGGTGTTGTTCCGCTCGACCGCGGCCTGGTGGCCCGAGCGGGCGGAGCGGGTGACCGGAGTGCCGGCGGCAACCATCCGCCGGGCTGCTCGGGTGCTGGCGGCGGCCGCACCGGTGCACGGTGGTGCTGGAGCGTTCATCCTGACCGGTCGTGGTGCCGAGCAACACAGCAAGGGCACCGACACCGTGACGGCCTGCATCAACCTCGCACTGGCTCTCGGACTGCCCGGACGGCTGGGCAGTGGCTACGGCTGCATCACTGGTCAGGGGAACGGTCAGGGCGGCCGGGAGCACGGTCAGAAGGCGGATCAACTTCCCGGATACCGCAGCATCGCCGATCCGGCGGCTCGTGCGGACGTGGCCGGTGTGTGGGGTGTGGATCCGTCCGAACTCCCCGGGCCCGGAAAGAGCGCGGTCGAACTCATCAATGCCCTTGGTAGGACGGGTGGCCCGAAGGCACTGCTCGTCCACGGGAGCAACCTGCTGGTGTCGGCGCCACGGTTGGCCTCCTTGCGCGAGCGGCTCTCAGCTCTCGACCTGCTGGTGGTGGCGGACGTCGTACCGTCTGAGACTGCCTTGCTGGCGGATGTCGTCTTTCCGGTCACGCAGTGGGCTGAGGAAGAGGGGACGATGACGTCCCTCGAAGGGCGGGTGCTGCGCCGGCGGGCGGCTGTCGCACCGCCTGGTGAGGTGCGGAGCGACCTCGCTGTGTTTGCCGGCTTGGCGTCGCGGCTTGGTTGTAGTGCGGCGTTCTCGACCGATCCGAGTGAGGTGTTCGACGAGCTGCGGCTGGCCAGCAAGGGTGGGAAGGCGGACTACTCGGGGATCACGTGGGAGCGGATCGACGCGGGGGAGGCGCTGTTCTGGCCGGTCCCCTTCGAGGGGCATCCGGGTACGCCGCGGTTGTTCGCGGACGGCTTCGCCACACCGGATGGCCGTGCGCACGTCGTACCGGTGGATCACCGGCCGGTTGCCGACGACCTGAACGCGACGGCGCCGATGTACCTGGTGACTGGACGGTTGTTGCAGCACTACCAAAGTGGGGCGCAGACGCGCCGGGTGCCGGAGTTGGCCGAGGCGGAGCCGGAGGTGTTCGCGGAGATCCATCCGCGCGTGGCTGCACAGCTGGGGATCGCGGACGGGCGTCCGGTCCGGTTGCGAACGGATCGCGGGTCAATGGTGCTCCCGGCGCGGGTGACGGCCGACGTCCGGCCAGACACGGTCTTCGTGCCGTTCCACTTCGGTGGTGCCGGCGCGGTCAACGAGCTCACCAACGATGCGCTCGACCCCGTCTCCGGGATGCCCGAGTTCAAAGCGTGTGCCGTCGAAGTCGCTGCCGCCGCCCTTCCGGTGACGGGGGTGTCCGCATGACCGAGCGGGTGGTGATCATCGGCGGTGGGATGTCGGGTCGGCGGCTGGCCGAGCTGCTGCCGACGGACGACGTGACCGTCCTCGGCGATGAGCCGTCGTACAACCGCACTCGGTTGACCGAGTACGTCGCCGGCCGCGCGGAGCCCATCGTCGGGGACGAGGTGCCGGTGGCTGCGGTCGCCGTGGATCGGGGCCGGCGCGTGGTGGTGGATTCCGGTGGTCGTGAGTGGGAGTACGACCGGTTGATCTTCGCGACGGGTGCGACGCCGGTGATGCCGCCCGAGCTGGTCGAGGCGGCCGGCATCTTCACGTTGCGGTCGGTGGGAGATGCGCGTGCGGTGGTTGAGTCAGCCGGCCGGGCGCGGCGGGCGGTGGTGCTCGGCGGTGGTGTGCTGGGCATCGAGACTGCTTGTGCGCTGCGGGAGCGGGGTGTCGCGGTCACGTTGGTGCATGACGGCGAAGCCCTGCTGGACAAGAGCATTCGGCTCTCGGCCGGTCGCCGGGTGACGCGAGCGGTGCGGGAGTTGGACGTCGAGGTGCTGCTCAACACGAGCCTCGCCGGGACAGATGATCGCGATGGGCGGTTCCGGGCGCTCAACCTGCGGAACGGACGGCAGGTGTTCGGCGAGTTGCTGGTCGTCGCGTGCGGGGTGAAGCCGCGGACCGAGCTGGCGACCGGGCTGACCGTGCGGACCGGGATCGTGGTCGACCGGACGCTGACCAGCCCCGACGACCCACGGGTACACGCGATCGGGGACTGTGCCGAGGTCGACGGGCGACTGACCGGGACTGTCGCGTCGGCGTGGTCGCACGCGGAGGTGCTCGCGACGCGGCTGAGCGGCGGGCGGGACGGCGGCGCGCCGGGATTCTCCGGCGGCACCGGTCCGAGCGTGCCGGCCTTCGACGTCGTCCGGCTCACTGCGGGTGGACTCGACGTGCTTGCCCTCGGCAACAAGGACGAGGCCGGCGAGGTGGTGCGGCTGGAGGACGGCACGCGGTATGTGCGAGCCGTCCTGCGGGACGGGATCGTCCGGTCGGCCGTGGTGGTGGGTGCGCCGGAGGTGGCCGCGGAGTTGGTGTTGCTGGCGGATCGGCGGACGCCTGTGGCCGCGGACGGGTTGCTGGCCGAACCCGTCGTACCGAAGAAGAAGGTGGCGACCGTGTGCAGGTGCAACGGCGTCACCCGCGCCGCGATCGAGGCGGCCTGGCGTGGGGGTGCCGACAGTGTCGCCGGCATCGCCGCCACGACGCGGGCGACGACCGGGTGCGGGAGTTGCACCGGCGCCGTCGGCGATCTGCTCGACCGCTTCCGTCGCGGCGAGACCGAACCAGTCCCGAGCAGGAGGGCGACGATGGCAGAGCTGAACAAGGCCCGGCACGTTGTGATGGTAGGCGGTGGCATGGTCGCACACCGGCTCGTGGAGGCACTGCGTTCCCGCGACAGCGAGATCACGTACCGCATCACGGTGCTGGCTGAGGAGCCGCGGCTCCCGTACGACCGGGTGGCGCTGACCAGCTACTTCTCCGGCCGCGACCCGCACGACCTCTCCCTCGGCGACCCGGAACTGTGGGACGACCCGGCCGTCACGTTGCGCAAGGGAGTGCAGGTCGCCTCGTTCGACAGCGCGGCCAAGACCGTGACGACCGCGCGGGGCGAGCAGATCGGGTACGACGAACTGGTCCTGGCGACTGGTTCGTCGGCCTTCGTGCCGCCGGTGAAGAACAGCGATGCGCAGGGTTGCTTCGTCTACCGGACTGTCGACGACGTCGCCGCACTGCGGGTGTACGTCGAGCGGCTCAAGGACGAAGGTAAGGACGTCCACGGTGTGGTCGTCGGTGGCGGTCTGCTCGGCCTGGAAGCAGCCGGCGCGCTCCGGGCTCTCGGCGCCGCGACCAAGGTCGTCGAGTTCGCGCCCCGCCTGATGCCGTTGCAGGTCGACGAGGGCGGCGGCAGCGCACTCGCCCGGCTGATCGGCGGGCTCGACGTCGACGTGATGACCTCGACGCAGACGACGCGGGTCAAGCTCACCTCGCACGGTGCGGCCCGCGCGATGGCCGTTGCCGAAGGCCCCGATCTCCCGGCCGACGTGGTCGTCTTCGCGACCGGCGTCCGCCCGCGCGACGAACTCGGCCGGGCCGCCGGTCTCGACATCGGCGAGCGCGGCGGCGTCGTGGTCGACGAGGCGTGCCGGACGTCGGTCCCCGGGGTCTGGGCGATCGGCGAAGTCGCTTGTATCGAAGGCCGCGTCTGGGGATTGGTTGCCCCCGGCTACACGATGGCCGAGATCGTCGCCGACCGGCTGCTGGGCGGCCAGGCGACCTTCCCGGGTGCCGACACCTCGACCAAGCTGAAGCTCCTTGGCGTCGACGTGGCGAGCTTCGGTGACGCGTTCGGCGCGACCGAAGGCGCGCTGGACATCGTGTACGCCGACCCGGTGGCCGGCGTCTACAAGAAGCTCGTGCTGTCCGACGACGCGCGCACGTTGCTCGGCGGGATCCTGGTCGGCGACGCGTCGGCGTACTCCGGACTTCGCCCGATGGTGGGTCGGGAGCTCGGCGCGGATCCGGCCGCGTTCCTGTTGCCGGAAGGTGCCGGTCCCGTCCAGCTCGAGCTGCCGGACGACGCGCCGGTGTGTTCGTGCAACAACGTGTCCGCGGGCACGATCCGTTGCGCCGTACGTGATGAAGGCTGCAGCGACATCAAGTCGGTGTGTGGCAAGACGCGGGCCGGGACCAGTTGCGGGTCGTGCCTGCCGATCGTGAAGAACCTGCTCAACACCGAGCTCACCAAGGCCGGTGTCGAGGTCAGCAAGGCGTTGTGCGAGCACTTCGCGCTGTCGCGGGCCGAGTTGTTCGACGTGGTCCGGGTGACGGAACTGCGCACGTTCAGCGAGATCGTCGAGCGACATGGGGCCGGCCGGGGCTGCGACATCTGCAAGCCGGTGGTCGCGTCGATCCTGGCCAGCCTGGACCCGGCCGGGCACGTCCTCGACGGCGAGCGGGCGACGCTGCAGGACACCAACGACCACGTGATGGCCAACATGCAGAAGGACGGCACGTACTCCGTCGTCCCGCGGATCCCCGGCGGCGAGATCACCCCGGAGGGCCTGATCACGATCGGCGAGGTCGCCCGCGACTTCGGCCTCTATACGAAGATCACCGGTGGTCAGCGGGTCGACCTGTTCGGTGCCCGGATCGAACAGCTGCCGGCGATCTGGAGGCGGCTGGTCGACGCCGGCTTCGAATCCGGTCACGCGTACGGCAAGGCGCTGCGGACCGTGAAGTCGTGTGTCGGGTCCACCTGGTGCCGGTACGGCGTACAGGACTCGGTGGGGATGGCAATCGCGCTGGAGCTTCGCTACCGCGGTCTGCGGTCGCCGCACAAGCTCAAGCTCGGTGTGTCTGGCTGTGCTCGCGAGTGCGCGGAGGCGCGCGGCAAGGACGTCGGCGTGATCGCGACCGAGAAGGGCTGGAACCTGTACGTCGGTGGGAACGGCGGGATGACACCCCGGCACGCGGAGCTGCTCGCGTCCGACCTGACCGACGAGGAGCTGTTCCGAGCGATCGATCGCTTCCTCATGTACTACATCCGCACCGGCGACCGGCTGCAGCGGACCGCGGTGTGGATGCGTGAGCTCGAAGGCGGCCTGGATCACGTGCGCGACGTCGTACTGAACGACAGCCTGGGTATCGCCGCGGGTCTGGATGCCGCGATGGCCAGGCACGTCGACTCGTATGTCGACGAATGGCAGGCGACCCTGAACGACCCCGACAAGCTGGCCCGGTTCGTCTCGTTCGTGAACGCGCCGGACCAGCCCGACGCCGACCTGCGGTACGTGGTCGAGCGCAACCAGCCGCGGCCCGCCACCCCGGCCGAACGCGGACAGCTGGAGCCGGTCCTGCTGACCGGCCCCCGATTGGAGGTACGCCGATGAGCGTTACTGCGGTGAGCCACACGGTGATCTGCCGGTACGACGCTCTGCTGCCGGAGCGTGGTATCGCCGCGCTGGTCGGCGAGGTGCAGATCGCGTTGTTCCGGACCCACGACGGGCAGGTGTTTGCCATAGGCAACCAGGATCCGTTCAGCGGGGCGAACGTGATGTCGCGGGGCATCGTCGGTAGCCGCGGTGACGTGCCGACGGTCGCGTCGCCGATGTTCAAGCAGGTCTTCGATCTGCGCACCGGCTCCTGCCTCGACGATCCGTCGGTGGCGTTGCCCGTGTACCAGGTCGAGGTCGTGGATGAAATGGTGCGGCTCCTTGATGACGAATAGGCCCGGGCCACTCAGTGGCTGCACGATCGCGATCACCGCGCATCGGCGGGCGGAGGACCTGATCGCCTCGTTCGAGCGGCGGGGTGCGAAGGTGCTGCACGCACCGACGCTGCAGATCGTGCCGGTCGCCGACGACCACCCGCTGATCGAGGCGTCCCGGCGGGTGATCGCGAACCCGCCGGACGACGTCGTCGTCACCACCGCGGTCGGCTTCCGCGGCTGGATCGAGGCCGCTGACACCGCCGGGCTGGCTGCGGATCTGCTCGGCACGTTGGAGCAGTCGCGCATCCTCGCCCGTGGTCCGAAGGCCCGGGGTGCGATCCGGGCCGCCGGACTGGTCGAACACTGGTCCGCTCGGTCGGAGACCACGGCCGAGGTGGTGGAGTGGCTTCGCGATCAGGGGGTCAGCGGGCGGAAGATCGTCGTACAACTGCATGGGCTGTCGGACCCGTCGCTGCAGGACGCATTGCGGTCGGCCGGGGCGTCGGTGCGCGGGCTGGAGGTGTACCGCTGGGGTCCGGCACCCGACCCGGCCGTTGTCGAGCGGATGATCGGTCAGGTCTGCACAGGGATCGTCGACGCAGTGGTGCACACCTCTGCGCCGGGTGCCCAGGCCATGCTGGACGCTGCGGCCCTGACCGGGCAGTACGACGCCCTGGTCTCGTCGCTGCGGACAGGTCGAGTGCTGAACGCCTGCGTCGGACCGGTGACCGCTGGACCCTTTGTGGCGCTGGGTTTGGAGCCTCTGGTGCCGGACCGCTACCGGCTGGGTGCGCTGATCCGGATCGTGACCGACCGGCTCACCGAGGACAACGCCCGGTCGATCGAGACGGAGTTCGGGCAGTTGGTGATCCGCGGCGGTGCGGCGGTGCTGGATGGCGTGGTGTTGCCGCTCGGTCCGGGTCCCCGCGCCGTACTGGCCGCTTTGGTCGCGGCCGGCGGCGATGTGGTGTCGCGGCCGGCGCTGCTCGCCGTACTGCCCGGGGCCGAAGACGTCCATGCGGTTGAGGTGACGGTCAACCGTTTGCGTACGGCGGTCGGCCGGCCCGAGCTGGTGCGGACAGTGGTGCGGCGCGGCTACCGGCTCGCCGTGGAACCCGCCGGGGTACCGACATGATCACCGGCCCGACCAGGCGGACCCCCGGCGTCGACCTGGTCACCGGCTCGACCAGGCGGGCTTCCGGCGTCGACCTGGTCGCCGGCCCGACCAGGCGGGCGGCTGGCGTGGACCTCATCGCCGTGGCTCACGGAACGGCGGACCCGCGGGGCATCCGCGAGGTCCGCGAACTGGTCCGGCTGATGGCCCGGCGGAGTCCTGGCATCCCAATCTCCCTCGGGTTCGTCGACGTCGATGTCCCCGCGCTGCCGGGCCTGGTCCGCCGCGTGGTTGCCGACAGCAACCAAGCCGTGGTGGTGCCGCTGTTGCTGTCCGGCGGCCACCACATCTACGTCGACGTAGCCATCGAGGCGGATCGCCATCCCGGCCGGGTCCGCACGGCCCCGGCCCTCGGACCATCGCCAGTCCTGGCGGAGATCCTCGCCGATCGGCTCGGCAACCTGGGGCGCGTCGACCACGTGGTCCTCGCCGCGGCCGGCTCCTCCGACCCCCGCGCCCTCGCCGACTGCTCCGAGACCGCCGATCTGCTCTCCGCTCGGGTCGACCGCCCGGTCTCCGTCGGCTACGTCTCCGGTGCGGGTGAACGCCTCGCCTCGGTCCTGTCGCGGACCCCGGGGCGGGTGGCGGTCGCGACGTACCTGCTGGCACCCGGCTTCTTCGCCGACCGCGTCCGCCGGCTGGCCGCCGGACGTCCCGTGACCCGGCCGCTGGGTGCCGATCCCCGCCTGGCCGACCTGGCCCTTCGCCGCTACGAGGCCGTTGCGTACCGAAGAACGGGTAGTGGTGGGCGATTCGGCCTGGCCGAATGCGCTGCCACGGCGTGATGGTGCGCTGACCACTGACTACTACCCGTTGTTCGGTACGGTGCCGGGCCGGTAATCGGCGATAACCACTCCAGTGGTGGTGGTTTCGGAGTGGGTGAGGGTGAGCGGCTGGTGGAGGTCGCCGAAGAGGTGGCGGCCGGTGCCGAGGACAAGCGGGTGGATCAACAGGATGTAGACGTCGATCAGCTCCGGGATGGATCGGATCAGTTCGCCGCTGCCGAGGACGATGAGGTCCTGCTCGCTCTTCAGCTTCGCGACGTCGTCCAGCCCGATCACGTGGGTGTTGACCCATTCGGGATCCGTCAGCGTCGACGAGACGACGTACTTCTGCTGCTTGTTCAGCGCGTCCGTGTAGGGGTTGTCCTCCTGCTTCGGCCAGAAGCCCGCGAAGTCCTCGTACGTCCGCCGCCCGAGCAGCATCCCGCCCTGAAGCCCGGCCCGCCGCCCCAGCACGCGCCCCATCGCGTCCTCGCTGTACGGCGTCCCCCACCCGCCGTACTCGAAGCCCCCACGCACATCCTCATCCGCCCGCCCCGGCGCCTGCATCACGCCGTCCAACGTCAAACTGCAAACCACCGTGATCTCACCCATGACTGCCTCCTTGGTTCGTGTTCTCGCCCTCTACACGAACCAAGGATGTGCAGATCGACAGGAAGTGGTTGTGGGGAGGCTGGTTGCGTGCGGGGTGGAGGGGGAGCATCGTGACAGTGTGAGTACGAAGCGGTGGGATGATCTGAGCCCGGTTCAGCGTCGGCTCGTCGTCATTGGTGCGGTAGTCGAGGGGATGTTGAAGGTGGCCGCCCTGGTTGACCTCGCGCGCAGGCCGGCTGCGGACGTCAACGGCTCCAAGGTGCGCTGGGCGCTCGTCATCACGCTGGTCAACTCGATCGGCATCGCGCCGCTTGCCTACTTCCTGTTCGGGCGGCGGAAGGCTGCATAGTTCGGAGGCGCCATGAGCCCCGTACCGACGAACGGGTGGTGGTGCCCGATTTCCCCTGCCACCCGTCCGCCACGCCGGTCGATGCGGGGGTACTACCCGTTGGTCGGTACGCCGTCCGGCCGGGCTGCCACTGCTCCGGCGGCTGACCGGAGGGAGTCCAGGTCCGCGTGACAGCGGGCTTCTACTTCGGCGAGTTCGCGGAGGGTTTCGTCGATGTCTCGGCGGCGTTGTTCGAGGTCGGCTCGGCGGTGGGTGATCTGGGTGAGGAGGTATTCCAGCTGGCCCTCCTCGCCGGGTTCGGCGTCGTACATGTCGACGATGGTGGCGATCTCGTCGAGGGAGAAGCCGAGGCGCTTGCCGCGCAGGATCAGGCCGAGGCGGACCTTGTCGCGGGGGTGGTAGACGCGCAGGGTGCCGCGGCGCTCGGGCGTGAGCAGGCCGCGGTCCTCGTAGAACCGGATCGTCCGCAGCGTGACGTCGTACTCGGCGGCCAGTTCGGCGATCGACCAGGTCTCAGCGGGCACCCGGATATTGTGCACACACCCCAGGTTGCTTTACGTTTACGTAAGCGTCAAGCACAAGGAGTGCCTCATGTTCGAGCTGTCCGAGGAACACCGCGAGTTCCGCCACAGCGTCCGCGACTTCGCCGAGGCGGAGATCGCGCCGCACGCCGCCGAGTGGGACCGCAAGCACTACTTCCCGGTGGAGGTCGTGCAGAAGATGGGGAAGCTCGGCCTGTTCGGCCTGACCGCCCCGGAGGAGTACGGCGGTGCGGGCGGCGACTTCACGAGTCTGTGCGTGGCGATCGAGGAGATCTCCCGGGTGGACCAGTCGATGGGCATCACGCTCGAGGCGGCGGTCGGGCTGGGGATCAACCCGATCCTCACCTTCGGCACCGAGGAGCAGAAGGCCACCTGGCTGCCCGACCTGGTCGCTGGCCAGAAGCTGGCCGGGTTCGGGCTGACCGAGCCGGAGTCCGGGTCGGACGCGGGCGCGACCAAGACGCGCGCGGTCCTCGACGGCGGCGAGTGGGTGATCGACGGCTCGAAGCAGTTCATCACCAACTCCGGCTCCAGCATCACCTCCTGCGTGACCGTGACCGCGCGGACCGGCGAGAAGGCGGACGGCAAGGCGGAGATCTCCACGATCATCGTCCCGAGTGGTACGCCGGGCTTCGTGGCCGAGGCGGCGTACGACAAGCTCGGCTGGCACGCTTCGGACACACATCCGCTCTCCCTCGTCGGCTGCCGGGTGCCCGAGGGGAACCTGCTCGGCAAGCGCGGCAAGGGGTTCGCGCAGTTCCTCGCGACGCTGGACGACGGGCGGGTCGCGATCGCGGCGGTCGCGCTCGGATGCATCCGGGCGTGCTTGGAGATGTCGGTCCAGTACGCCGGTGAGCGGCAGACGTTCGGTGGTCCGATCGGGCGCAAGCAGGGCGTCGCCTTCCAGATCGCGGACCTGAAGGTGATGGCGGACGCGGCCGAGCTGCTCGTCTACCGGGCCGCCGCACTGAAGGACGCCGGCGCCTCGATGGCCGACTTCAAGCAGGCCGCGTCGGTGGCCAAGCTCTACGCGACCGAGTCCGCGGTGACGGCGACGCGGATCGCCACCCAGGTCTTCGGCGGCTACGGCTTCATGGAGGAATACCCGGTCACCCGGTTCTACCGCGACGCCAAGATCCTCGAGATCGGCGAGGGTACGTCGGAAGTCCAGCGCATGCTGATAGCCCGGAGCCTCGGGCTCCCAGTGGAATGATGACTGCATGACGCGGGATCACTGGACAGAGGTCAAGGTCGCGCGCGAGGCGACACTGGGGCCACCGGAGAAGGCGGCGGCCAAGCTCGCGAGTCAGAACAAGCTGTACGTCCGGGACCGGATCGCACTGCTCGTCGACGAGGGCAGCTTCGTCGAGGACGCCCAGCTGGCGAACGCGCTGAACCCCGGCCTGCCGGCCGACGGCGTGGTCACCGGCCGCGCGCTGGTCGACGGCCGCCCGGCGCTGCTGGTCGCGAACGACCCGACCGTCAAGGCCGGCTCGTGGGGCGCCCGGACGGTGGAGAAGATCGTCCGCATTACCGAGGTCGCGCTCCGCGACGAGCTGCCGATCTTCTGGCTGATCGACTCGGCCGGCGCGCGGATCACCGACCAGGTCGACCTGTTCCCCGGCCGTCGCGGTGCCGGCCGGATCTTCCACAACCAGGTCGCGCTGTCCGGCAAGGTCCCGCAGATCTGCTGCCTGTTCGGCCCGTCCGCCGCGGGTGGCGCGTACATCCCGGCGTTCTGCGACATCGTGATCATGGTCGACGGCAACGCCTCGATGTACCTGGGCTCGCCCCGGATGGCCGAGATGGTGGTCGGCGAGAAGGTGACGCTGGAGGAGATGGGCGGCGCCCGGATGCACACCACTGTCTCCGGCTGCGGTGACCTGCTCGCCACCGACGACAGCGAGGCGATCGACCTCGCCAAGCAGTTCTTCTCCTACCTGCCCGGTTCGTGGCAGTCACGGCCTCCGTCGTACGACGCCTCCCCGCCGGCGCGCGATTTCACCCGGGATCTAGTGCCGGCCGAGGAGAGCATCGGGTTCGACATCCACGACGTGATCGACGCGCTCCTCGACGCGGACACGTTCTTCGAGGTCAAACCGGCGTACGCGCCGGAGCTCGTCACCGGGTTCGGCCTGCTGGCCGGTCAGGTGGTCGGGATCGTGGCGAACCAGCCGGCCGTCAAGGGCGGCGTGCTGTTCGTCGACTCCGCGGACAAGGCGGCCCGGTTCATCTGGCTGTGCGACGCGTTCAACGTGCCGCTCGTGTACCTGTGCGACGTACCGGGTTTCATGATCGGCAGCGAGGTCGAGCGGGCCGGCATCATCCGGCACGGCGCGAAGATGATCACCGCGGTGTCGGAGGCGACCGTGCCGACGGTGTCCGTGATCGTGCGGAAGGCGTACGGCGCGGGGCTCTACGCGATGTGTGGACCCGGCTTCTCGCCGGACGCGTGTATCGCACTGCCGACCGCGAAGATCGCCGTGATGGGTCCGGAGGCGGCGATCAACGCCGTGTACTACAACAAGATCCAGGAGATCGCCGACGAGGGCGAACGGGTCGAGTACGTGTCCCGGCTGCGCGAGGAGTACGAGACCGACATCGACATTCTCCGCCTGGCCGCCGACCTGGTGATCGATGCCATCGTCGAGCCGGAGAACCTCCGCGACGAGCTGATCGCCCGCCTTGCCGCCGCGCAGTCCAAAGACCGGACATTCTCCCACCGCCGCCACGGCGTCCCGCCGGTCTAGAAATCCTTCAGCCGTTGGCCGATGCCCGCGAGGTAGGCGACCAGACCATTGCGCCAAGCGATGGCCTGCGCACGCTGATCCGGGTCGAGGCCGGGGTCGATGTCCCACCCGGCGAAGGGACCGTGGGCGAACCACCTCATGGCCCCGGTGAGCCGGTGCACGGCCGTGGTCGAGGGCCGCGCACCGTAGGTCTCGAAGAACGCGTCGGGGAGCCGGCCGCCGTTGATCAGGTGGATCCGCTCGTCGAGGTCGGCGATCTCCCGGGCGGGATCGCCGACGCGAGGCTCGTCCCAGTCGATCAAGGTGGTCTGTGACCGGCCGACGATCACGTTCGCCAGGAAGACGTCGCCGTGCAGCAACGCGGTCGGGGTCTCGCGCAGCGGCCCGGCGTGCTCGTCGATCACCGCATGCAAGCGCCGCAGGTGCGGAATCACGAACGGGAGATTGGCCGACAACCTGGGCTCCGCGTCGGCCAGCAACCGGTGCAGGTCGTTCACCGGGTCGGTCGGTCTGAGGACCAGCGCGTCCGGACCGAAGTCACCGGTCATCGCGCTGGGGAAACGCACCGCGTGCACCCTGCGGAACGCCGTACCGACAGTCCTCCAGGCGTCGTCGGTCATCCGGTCCTCGTCGACCAAGGTCGACAGCATCTCGCCGGGGATGTACTCGTAGAGGGTTGCGTGCTCGTTGCCGCCGAGCAGCGCCGGTGCCGGTACGGCGTGCTCCGACAGGAAGCGGGTTCGGCCGTGCGGGAGTGGACGGGATGCCTGCCGGCGGCGACGGAGAACGATCTGGCGTGAGTCGGCGAGGGTCGCGCGCAGGATCTCGTGGTTGAACCCGTGGCCGCGCAAGGGCTTGGTCGATCGCACCTCGGGCAGGCCGGCCGCGGCGACGAGTTCGTGCAGCAGGTGCTCGGTGGTCGGCATGCGCTCATCCTTTCGTCCACAGATCGGTCACGCGAACGGTTTTGCCGGCGGTGGCCCGCTAGGGTGAAGTGTGTGAGCGCAAACGATTTCGCGAGGACGATCCGGGGCCGGGAGAAGCTGGTTGGTTACTGGGTGACGCTGGATGCGCCGCCGGCGACCGAGCGGATCGCGCGGCTGGGGTACGACTATGTCGTGCTCGACGGGCAGCACGGCCTGATCGGGTACCAAGGTCTGCTCACCGGGTTGCTCGCGATCGACGCCGGTGCGGCGATCGGCTCGGGCCAGACCGTCGGGCTGGTGCGCGTCGAGGCGAACGACCCGACTCCGATCGGGCGTGCGCTCGACGCTGGTGCGGCCGGTGTGATCGTGCCGCTCATCGACACCTCGGACGACGTGGCCCGGGCCGTCCAGGCGGCCAAGTATCCGCCGGTCGGCGGGCGCTCGTTCGGCCCGACGCGGGCGTCGCTGCGCATCGGTCCGGTCCCGGCCGACTCCAACGCGGCGACCGTCGTACTCGCGATGATCGAGACGCCGCTCGGCCTGAAGAACGTGGCGGAGATCTGCGCGACCCCCGGCCTGGACGGCGTGTACGTCGGGCCGTCGGACCTCGGACTCGCGCTGGGTGCCCGCTTCCCGCGTGACCCGGAGATCGACGGTCCGTTCGAGGAGGCGGTCGAGCTGATCGCCCGGACCGCCGCCGAGGCCGGGATCGCGGCCGGCATCCACACCTTCGACGGCGACTCCGCGAAACGCCGGCTGGCCCAGGGCTACTCCTTCGCCACCGTCTCCTCCGACCTCAACCACCTCGAAGGCATCGCTGCCGCCCACCTGGACACTGCTCGGTCCTAGGAACACACAGGCGCCTTTGCGGGTTAGGTTCGGAGAGGACGGACCGAGGAGGGCCTGGATGAAGGCACCCGAGCGAGGGGCACTGCCGTTGGGGCTGGCGGCGACGCTGGGGCGGACCTATGGGCGGCTGACCGAGACCGTGCAGGGTTTGACCGACGCGGACTTCCAGCGGGAGACCAGATGCGCCGGCATGCCGGTCGGTCCGCTGCTGGTCCATCTCCTGTACGACGCTCAGCGGGCGTTGATCGCATTCGCCAGCCCGGCCACCGCCGACCCGGATCGGGATTTCGTCACCTACTGGCAGGACTTCCCACCCCGGTCCGAGAGTGATGCGGAGCCGGATATGAAATTCGTCCGTGGCGTCGCGGCGGCGTACCGGAAGCCTGGCCTGCTGGTCCAGGACTGGCGTGAGGTGTCCGAGGCGGCGGTGCGGGCCGCGGCGGTCGGACTGGCCGTGAAGGGTCATCGGATCGAGACACAGGGCCATGTGCTGAACGCGAAGGACTTCGTCGCGACTTTGGTGCTCGAGTCAACGGTTCACCATCTCGACCTGATCGTCGGCCTTCCCGACGCGCCCGAACCGGATCCGGAGGCGCTGCAGGTGACGGCCCGGACGCTGGACGGTCTGTTCGGCCCGGCGGCGTGGGACGTGATCGGCTGGGACACCACGACGTACGTCCTGAAGGCAACCGGCCGGCTGCCGCTCGACGAGGACGACGTGGACATGCTCGGCCCGCACGCGGACCGGCTGCCGCTGCTCAGCTAGAGCACTCCGGCGAACGGGTCGTCGAGGTCCTGCCAGTCCAGGCCGGCGAGCTCGGACTCGGTCAGCAGGCACGCGTCGAGAATCGACTGCAGGCGGGCCGGATCGAGTCCCATCCCGGTCGCGACGACCGTGCATTCCGCGAGGTGCTCGCTCTCGGACCACTCGCCGAGCATGCCGAGCGACGCGCTGTACCCGGCCGACTCCCAGCGGACCCGCTGCGTCGGCCGGTTCGCCAGCCAGACCACGCCGCGGCTCCGGACCACGCCGTCCACGATGTCCTCGAGTGCGTCGTTCAGCCGCGCCGGATGCAGTGGCCGGGTCGACCTCCACAGCACCGTCGTCACACCGTCTCCACTGGGCTGGACCCGATCCGATGACGCGAGCTCGCCGGCCCATGCCTCGGCCGCGTCGAAGTCGAACAGCCCAGTCCGCGCCACCGGTCCGGTCGGCGCACCCTCGTGGTTGGCGGCGACGACCGTGGTGCGCGGGTTCAGATGCAGCAGCAGGTTGTGGAGCCGCTCGGGTGCCGCGCCGCGATGAGCGTTCGCGAGTACGCAGACGTCGGCGTACTCGATCTGTCGTGCGGTCAGCTCGGCGACGTTGCGCCGGTCCGGCATACCCAGCGCGAGTCCTCGCTCGGCCAGCAATTCGTCACCGGACAGTTGCTCGACCAGCAGTACTGCGTCGACCACACAGGTGACCGTGTCGACCACGAGCTCGGGCAGTGCCGTCACCAGCGCGGTCACGAGCGGCCGTGCCTCCATCGCCGGGGGAGCCGCCAGTACGACGTGATCCCAATGCCGGCTCGCGACCAGGGTCTCGAGCAGCGGCACCAGCGACTCGATCAGCTGGCAGGCGCCGCAGTCGTCGCCGACCGCGAACTCGCCGGCGTCCATCGGACCGGACGCATCCTGCACTCGCCACGTCAGCACACCCCGCCCGAGTAGCTCGTCCTGCTCCACGACCACGGTCACTGTGCTCGCGTCCGTCATGGCGTCGAGCACCGGCTCGCGGAGCGTCGTGGAGAGCCCGGCGAGCAGGGACAACGGAGTCTTCGCTTGGGCGGCCGTCATTCCCCGAGTATATGAAAACGGTTTTCATCAGTCCAGAGCCCGGCGGCCGCGACTTTTCCCACCACTACAGGAATTTTCCCGGTGCCGGCACACAACGCACCGAAGTGGTCCTTAACGACAGGACGTAGTCGGGCGGCCCGGTGGATCGTGAGCCTGAGCGGGCCGGTCCACGGGCGGCGGAGGGGCACTACCTCCTAATGGGTGTTATCGGGTCGGTTGGTGACAGACTCGGTGGCTGGTAGCCGCTGGTGGGTGAGCACTGATACCTCCTGGACTGTTTGAGTCCTGTC